>NZ_JBWYIP010000003.1:0-233279 GCF_056783825.1 Acinetobacter sp. 24-47-39 | reverse complement strand
AGAGGTAAAAGGCTTGGTTTGAGATTCAATTTAATCGCTGGAATCTACAACTTGGAACTGAGCAAAAAATGATTTATGAAAGAGGTCTATTGTCTTCCAAATATAGATCAAGTTTCGAATTTTTAAGAATTAATTGATGACTAATTTCTTCCAACTCACCTATCTTTTCCCCAAATATACTTGAGGGATTTGATTTATCTCTACTATTAGTTCTCAGGTAAAACTTGATTATTTCCTGTGCTTTAAAAATATAGTTATTGATTAATATATTACAATCGGCACATATTTCGTAAACTAAATCATTCCATACTATACGCTATTTAGACTGCAACTCATTTTTTTGTAACGCTATCTGTTGCTCAAATAATTTTTGATTTAGATCAAAAGCAATTTGTTGTGAACTTTTTATTTCTAGTACTACTGTATTAAAAGACATTTCAGTTAATTTAAAACTTCTGACACCATACCAAATTGCAATGATTGTTGCTGAAATTCCTAGAATAAAAGCTATCGCCATTGCAATCATAAAAGACCAAATTGCAGTCGTATCAGTTGAGCTTACATTCAAATCCAAAGGAATTTTCTGCGTTTCAGGATCAACTTGAATACTCGTCGTATATAAAGGCGGTTGTGGCACGGTCCACGGAAGTTGAATCATGACATCTTGATTATGCTTAAGTTCTTCTTCAACGCTCATTAGCTCCCCCACAACTATTAAAATAATTATTTAAAATGAATAATTTACAAATAATAACAACTTTAAATCTATGGATAAAGCATTAAAAATCAAAGCCTCATAGTTACTATACTTTTCATGTATTTTGATATACCTCTTAAGTTTTGCAACCATCAGAAGTGAATGAGAAGCTCCTAAAACTTTTGGATTTTTAGGACATTGAGTTCATGATTTCACTTAGGCTATTTACTGCTTGTACTATCTTGCCCCTTTGTTCAACCTTTAGTTTTGCAGATTGGGTTGATGACGGTGTAAACGCGGTTGAACAACATACCATCAAATTAAGACAACACATTCACCAACATCCCGAACTCGGCAATATGGAATTTAAAACCTCGGCTCTGGTTCAAAAAGAATTAAAAAAATATGGGATTGAAGTTCGCACAGGCTATGCCAAAACAGGTGTAATCGGAATTCTTAAAGGTGCAAAACCTGGCCCAGTGATGGCATTACGTGCAGATATGGATGCATTACCGATTGAGGAAAAAACAGGACTTCCTTTTGCAAGTAAAGCAAAGGCAACCTATCAAGGCAAAGAAACGCCAGTCATGCATGCTTGTGGACATGATGCTCACACAGCAATGTTACTCGGCGCTGCAAAAGTGCTTTCGGAAAATAAAGATAAAATTGCAGGTACTGTTGTGTTTGTCTTCCAACCAGCTGAAGAAGGTGGAGCAGATATTGATAACTTTAGCCATGGCGATCAAATTGGTTCACGCAAGATGATCGCTGATGGGGCTTTAAAAAATCCTAAGCCTGAAGTGATCTTCGGTATGCATGTTATGGCAGGTATGCCAAGTGGTCATATTTTCTATAAAGATGGCACTATTTTAAACAGTGCAGATCACTTGCGCATTCAGGTTAGTGGAAAACAAGTCCATGGTTCTATGCCATGGCTTGGACGCGATCCCATTTATGCTTCATCTCAAATGATTAGTAATATGCAGAGTTTGATCAGCCGTCGTGCAGATTTAACCAAAGGTATGGGGGCAATCAGTATTGGCAGTATCCAAGGTGGAACGGTAGGAAATGTGATACCAGAGCAAGTCCATATGGTTGGCACGATTCGATCAAATAATGAAGAAGTTCGCCAGAATATTCTCAAGGATTTACCGAAATTGATCGAACATAATGCTCATGCAAATGACGTAAAAGCCAAAGTAGAAATTGCCGCTTATGCCCCCGTCACTACGAACGATAAAACACTAACTCAACTCATCGCGCCATCACTTGCGAAAGTTCACGGTGAAGATAAATTTCATGTGCTTGAAAACAATGCAAGCGCAAGTGAAGACTTTGCCTATTATGGTCAACTTATGCCTTCATTGTTCATTTTCATTGGTGCAACACCTCAAGATCAAGAGATGAGTAAGGCTGCACCCAATCATAACCCTCAATTTATTGTAGATGATGCGACATTAAAAACTGGCGTTGAAAGCCACATTCGTTTTGTGATGGGCTATCCGACTATTGCACAACAAGTTCAACAAGATTGGATAAAAACACACAATAAGGTTTAAATCATTTTAATGGTAAGTTGAATTAAGGAGAGTCTAGAACGATAATTCTTGACTCTTCTCAAATACATATTTTATTGAAATACAAATTTCATTATTTCATTAAATTTCAATCGTACTTTTTATCTAATAAATGAAATGATGAAAACCATAAATCTAAAAAACAAACAAATTATTGATTTTTTTAAAAAAATAAACATGGTACAACTATTGCAATATTCCTAATCAATTTCAAAGTAATGAAATTGACTATATTTAAAGGAATAAATTTGATGAAAAAAACAATACTCTGTACCAGTTTGGCCCTAACGGTAAGCACCGCAATTTCTGCCTCACCTTTACTTTCGCATGACAAGTATCTACGGTTTGGTATTACCCAGATTGAAGCAGACAAACATCCTGGCCTGTTATTTAACAGTGTTGAAACCTCAATTGGTGAAAGTTATCGACCAACCCTAGCCATGGGGCTATTCCTCAGTGACAACATCAGCCTGGATTTATTAGCTGGTATCCCGCCACAACATAATTTTTATGGTGATGGAGTCAAACTAGGCAGCACCAAATATCTGCCACCCACATTGAGTCTCCAGTACCATTTCAAACCCAAAGGTAATATTAATCCTTATCTAGGCATCGGTTACAATTATGTCTATTTTTATGATACTGACAGCACAGATGGTTCAGATGTTGATCTGTCCAATTCACATGGCATCGCGTTTAACGCCGGCCTAGAATATTTCATCAATAATAAAATTAGTCTAGGTTTTGATTATCGTTATGTCAAAGTAGACAGCGATGTGAAAATCAATGGTGCGGATGCAGGTAATCTCAAAATTGATCCAAGTCTCTACAGCCTTACACTGGCTTATCATTTTTAAATCATTCAATAAAAAAACAGCCATTTGGCTGTTTTTTTATGTTCACCTATCAGGCACTTAGATATGTTTAAATAGTGCTGAACGTGATTGATCCGATGCTCCATCGGCCGCACTGAGAAAGCGTTCTGTATGAATATCTCGTTCAAATAGACGACTTTGCATTAGTGTGGAAATCGCAGCGTCAATCATGAGTGGTGGACCGCACAAATAAGCTTTGTGACCAGAACATTTATTTTCAAAATAATCTGCTACGGCGTCATGTACAAATCCGGTAAATCCATCCCATTGATCTTCGGGCTTAGGGGCATTCAAGGCTGGTACATAACGGAAGTTCGGATATTGTTTTACCCAACCTTCAAATATTTCACGGTTATACAGTTCTGCAACATCACGTGCACCTTGGAATAAATAAATGGTCCGGTTATCACCTTGTTCTAATAAATCTTGAATCATTGATTGAGGGCTAGATAGGCCCGAACCACCTGCGATAAAAATCACATCCTTCGTATCAGACTTGCGTACAAAGAATTGTCCATACGGTCCGGAAATTTCTAGCTGGTCGCCAGTCTTTAATGATTCATGGACATAAGTAGTCGCTGCGCCACCCGGTACTTGGCGGATATGTAATTCAACAATACCTTCCTCACTTGGGGAATTGGCAATCGAAAAGGCGCGTGTACCTTCAATTCCAGGGAACCGAATATTGATGTACTGCCCAGCTTGGAATTGCATTGGACGATCTAAGGCTAAACGCACGCCTTTAATCGTAGGTGAAAGCTCTTTGATCTCAATCACTTCAGCCTGAAAATCATCAACCAGATAGCCAAGGAAGTCTTCATCCTCATCAACATCCGCTTCAATGACCATATCTGATTCTGGTTTGCAGCAACATGCGAGAACTTTATTTTCTTCACGCTCAATGTCCATTAATGCAAATGGAGAAGCTTCACCAACATCATAATATCCATCTGTCACCTGCACTTTACAGGTACCGCAGGTGCCATGACCACAGGCAAATGGAAGCCATACACCCTGACGTAATGCTGCATCCAAAATGGTTTGATCTTCTTCGACTTCAATGGTGGTTCCAATCGGTTCAATCGTGACCTGATAACTCATTTCAGCGCTCCTTAAACATGACGATGCTGGTAGCCATCCAGCCCAGGTGTAATGAAGCGCAATAGTGATTTATGACCAATATTTTGACTTGCCAAGCTTTGATCCAGTTTCGGTTGGAACGACTGACCATCTAACAAATATTCGACTTTTGACCAATCAATTTCAGTAAATTCAGGATGTTGGTGGAAACCACCTTGTATCTGTTGATCAATTAAATCCTGAAAGCTTTGCTGTGGAGATGCCAACATGGCATGTGCCGCACAGTATAAGGTGTGATGATCCCATCCCACGTAAATCAGTATGTTGTCACCATAGTGTTTTTGTAAGTCACGTGGTTCAAAATCATATTGGTTGATAATTGCTTTTACTGGCATTTCCCTAAACTCCTAAATTCCATGATGAAGGTGGATAGCCCTGTGAAGGGCTATCCAAACATTCGACTTAAGCCACACCTTTCCATTTCTTCCAACGTGCTTGATCTGGAGAACCTTCGATATCTAAATTATCAGCACCGACATTAAAGCGATAATATTCGCGTAACATCACTTCCAGATCAGGGCCACCACAGTTACCTTGTAGAATTTGGTTCACCGGCAACCAAGCTTGTACATATTTCTCTGGTTCACGCTCGAAAATGTCATGGCAACCATCTGAACAAGTGTGATAACGCTCGCCCTTATAGACACTGCTGCGGTAACTGAACATGGTTTGGTCACCATCCATTTCAGTAAAGGTCATCGGTACCTGACAGATTTGGCATAGCTGTGGCAAGCCCGCACTATAGAAACGTTTACCTTCCGCTTCCATCTTGCGTGCTAACTCCCAACGTGGACGGTAATACTTGTCAAAAGTGTCTGGATATTTTTCTGATAACCAATCCATTTCTTCATCAGTTGGAATCCAAGTGTGGAAGCCAGCCGCATGACCAAAGTTATAGAAAATCCACCATGCTTGATGCGAGACGTGCTCTTTTTCTTTTTCAATGACTTCAGAATATTTAGGCATACGAATGCCGTAGCGGCTCAGGTCTTTAAAGAGCGCCCCACCCGCTTCTTCAAAATAAGTTTCCCATGCTTCTTTCCATGACATAACTTTGTTTGGCAGCATGTAATCCATCATCATGCCGACAATTGATAGTAATCGAGTGCCACGCCAGAACCATTTATCAATCCACTCCTGTACGATCGGCACGTTGTCTTCATGCTGTTCCAGTAGGAATTTGACAATTTCCAGTCCTAGTGTCATATGACGCGCTTCATCTGACTGCGCGCTAAAGCCGAATGTGACGGTTGCCATATCACCGTTATGGGCAGCACCAGACATGAAGGGTACAAACAGCAAGTTGGTCAACACATATTCAAAGGCAAAACTGATAGCCAGTAAGAATTCAAATGGGCCTGCAGAACGCGCATCTTCAAAGAATGATTTAGGTACAGATAAATACCAAACGCGGTCATGCATGTGTGACCAATCTTGGAAGCCATCAAAGAATTTGTTGTAATGGCTCATCGCATGAATCTGCGTTTGCACATGACGCAGTTCATCAATGGACTGCATTTGGGACGCAATACGTGCACCCACACCACTGAACTGACGTCCTACATGGGCATAACCTTGGAAGGCTTGATATTCCAATGGCGTTACAGCAGTTAAAAACAGTTTAATGGCATTTAAATAGCGTTCGTTGGTGACATTCAACTGACCATTATTTTGTGCAAAAGCATCAAAAATTGCGTAGAGCTTTTTCTCTTTTTCCGCTTGATATTTCCAGTAGGCATCCATGGTTAGGCGGAATGGATCTTCCCATTTCGACCAATCCGTAATTTTAATGCCTTCAAATTCTTCATAAGGAAATGCTTCTTTACGGTCTGCATAGGAAAATTCCCAGTCCAGATCACGCGTGAGTGCACGGTAACGGTCTTTGGCATTTAGTTTTTTACCAATTGCATTAATTTTAGAATTCATACCTAAGGTCCTTTATTCTTTTGATATACCGCTTCAATGCGGCACATTGGCGCTTACTATTTTTAATTCCAGTGTAGACGGAACGTATCGTCATCTTCTTCAACGTTACCGCCCAATGTGATCATATTGAGCTGTAAAGATTGGATATCCCATTCTTGTCCCAATTTTTCCGAAACCGTTTCCGCACGAACAATCAGCCCTTTTTCACTTTCTACGCGAATCATGGCCGGTAAATATTGAATGGTGGCCTCAGGATTATCTTCTTCAATCGCTTCAATGATGTAACGTGAGGTATCGTTATCTTGTAATGCCAAATACACTTTAGACATGCTGCTTCTCCTTAAGCCTGTGCCACTTGTTCGAGATCTATTCCAATTTTTTTACTGCGCTCCAGCAGTTTTTGTTCAGCCGCATCTATTGCGTCACTAGCTAAAACTTTTTCAGCCCAAGGTGCAAATGCGGCTCTAACTTCGGGTAGGTATTCCGCCAGCCATTGACTTAACAATTGCTTATTTTCAATTGATTCTGCTGTCGCTGTTTTGAGTACGCTGTCTGACCATTTGCGCAGATCTGTTAAGGCTTCTTGCATAAACTCGGTGAGCATCGCGAGATCCCGAGCTTGGTGCTCTGCTAACCATTGATCAAATTGGGTATAGACCAGTTCAGCCATAAAACTATCTATCACTAGGTTTTGTAATAAAAACAGCTTGAAATAGTCTTGTTCTGTCAGACTTTGTTCACATAGCTTGCGTAAACCTTGCCAAGCTGTATCGTTCATCCATGCCTGTTTTGCAGGTGCGAGTGATTCACCAGTTCCCCCATCTAAAGCCAAACCCACACGAGAGATATACTGCGCCATCCCGAGTCGGTCCATCGCTGCATAAATACATGCTTGGGTTAGTACCGTGCCATAACCATAAGCACTTCCTGACATCATGTGCAGGTTGGCAGTTTGCTCCAAATGACGGAATGGAATAAACAACGTGATTACTTTTTCACGGACTTCTTCAGAAATATGTACAGCCAGCTGACGTTTTTCAAAAAAGTTAAAATTAGCTTCGGCAGTATCTTGTAAACGGGCGCGATGTTGCACATATGTCCCATAATAAAACTGACGTGGATCCTTAAATGCATACCAGTCCTGCATCACAATAGCTGTATGCGTTTTATCATTCAGTGTTTTCTCAGGTTTCCATAATGGTCGGTAATGGAAGTTGGTTTCAGCCTGAATATCAAAACTAACTTCCTGATAGCGGGTTGCAGGTTTATTGCCAAAACGGCGTTCAATGTAGGCGTAACTCTGGCGTATTGGTTCAATACTAGATGTTTTAATTTCAAGTGACATGGCTATCTCCTTAAGCTATTTCTAAAGATCTTCTTGATCTGGGATATATCGCTGTGCATTGACTAAAGTGACTTCAGTCCCATAGCGCCATTTTTCTTCTTCCTCATCATTTCTGGTTTTCTGTTCTTCAGTCATCTCAACGACTTGATTGGTCTCACAAAACTGTATAAAAGCTTCACGAGGTAGCACCAGTTCGACAAACAGACTTGGATCGTGAATGGCGAAATCAAATTCAATAAATTTGGCATTACGGTCACCCGTCACCCGAATATATTTGGTGAGTTGTGGCATCCCTATTTGATTTGTCATGACTAAGAATCCTTCTTGCTGGACAAATTTCCTTCCACATACATATATCAATTAGTGTGCCAACTTTTTAAGTTTTTGATTTTTATAAATTTTATTATATTGGGTGTCTTTTTTTGAAGTTTGATTTCATCAACTGATGAACACAATTAAAAAAAATTCATCAAATGATGAAAGACTATTTTCAACTCTTTTTTTTATAAATATCCATCTGGCATTTTCATGCACTTTATGTACAGTATGATGATATTTATAAATTTTGAGTTCGTTATTAGTACACAAGTAATGAAAAAAGTGCTTCATAGGATATTGAGCACAGAATAAAATGAAGGACATTGCGCATGCAGCCATTTTTGAAGCCACAACAAGATATTCAGGACCTGATTGACCGGATTAAGTTCGATGCCGCTCATGGTCAGATTTGGTTTGAAGAAAATCGTATGTTGTTGCTACATACCGATATTTTTGGTTTTCTACGCAAAGACTTGCACGATATGCTGGGTTATGAGCCAGCCAAAAGGTTCTTTATTCGTTGTGGTTATCAGGCTGGTATGCGAGATGCCGAAGCCACTGCACAACTTCGTCCAGACCTCAATGAAACAGAGGCTTTTATGGCAGGACCACAAATGCATGGTATTCGTGGGATGGTACAGGTCGAAGTCAATACACTTCAGCTGAGCCATCGCAACCATGAGTTCTATGCCGACTTTAACTGGCGACATTCCTTTGAAGGTGAAGTTCACCTGAGCGAATTTGGTAAATCCGATGAACCTGCTTGCTGGCTACAACTTGGTTATGCTTGTGGATATAGCAGCTATGTCATGGGACAAACCATTATTTATCAGGAAACCCAATGTATTGCCCAAGGTCATGATCATTGTCGGATCATTGGTAAACCCTTAACTGAATGGGAAAATGCTGAAGAACTTGTACAATTTATGTCTCCTGACCCTATATCGGACGAAATCATTGCATTACGCGCTGAATTGAATCAGCTAAAACTCGATATTTATACTCGTGCCGAGGTCGACTACAGCATGTTTAATGCGGTCGGAGAATCTGCGGCTTACCGCAATGTCTGTGACCTCCTCAAAAAAGCGGCTGGCAGTAAAGTGGCCGTACTCTTGTCTGGGGAAACAGGTGTTGGTAAGGAGGCTTTTGCACGAGGTATTCACTATGCTAGTCCACGCAAAGATAAGCCTTTTATCGCAGTTAACTGTGCTTGTATCCCACATGACCTGATTGAAGCTGAGCTCTTTGGCGTAGAAAAGGGGGCTTTCACAGGAGCAGTCAGTCAACGAATAGGTAAATTTGAACGTGCCCATCAAGGTACGATTTTTCTGGATGAACTGGCTGAGTTATCCCCTCGTGCCCAAGCAGCCTTATTACGAATGCTGCAAGAAGGTGAATTTGAGCGTGTAGGCGATTATCAGACCCGAAAAGTCGATGTTAGAGTGGTAGCTGCTACCAATGAAGATCTAGAATTAGCTGTCAAAGAGGGTCGATTCCGTGCCGATCTGTATTTTCGCCTAAATATTTTTCCGGTACGTATTCCGCCATTACGTGAACGGCGGGAGGACATTCCCCTGCTGGTCAGTCATTTTCTTAAACGCTTTGAAAATATATATGACAAAAAATTTAAAGGACTAAGTGACAAAGCCAAACATTTCTTTATAAATTACAATTGGCCAGGTAATATCCGTGAATTAGAGAATGTGCTGGAACGCGCAGCACTACTCACAGATGATCAACAAGAGATTAAACTACGTGATTTATTTCCCGATGTTGTAGCCGCTGAGACAAATAGCTATCGGGAAACATTCCCTTCCAAATCATTTAATTCACAAAAAATTGCAGAACTATTTACTCCTGACTTTTCATTGGAGCATTACGAACAGCAGATTATTGTACAAGCCATGCAACAGAGTCAGAACAACGTCTCCGAAGCAGCACGTTTACTTGGCATTAGCCGGGCAACATTGGATTACCGCTTAAAGAAATATAGGGCCTTATCCTAAGGCTCTATATTTCATACCCAAACACCCTCAACTTATATTACTGCGTGCTTTTTTAACCGGTATTCCAGTGCACTTCGTGTCATATTCAAATAACGTGCGGCTTTCGACACGTTGCCGCGATACTTTTGCAAAGCTGTTTGTAAAATCGTGGCTTCGACATATTCAATATCTAGCTGTTCTGAATTGTGCATCAGATTTTCAATGAACTGATCCAGATCACTTTGAGTAGCAATGCCTTTGATGCCATTCACTTTCTGCTTATGCTGGCTAACAAAGCTCTGAATTACATTATCTTCCAACATCAGGTCTTCTAAGTCCAATGACACATCATTGGACAATAGCACTGCCCGTTCCACAATATTTCGCAGTTCGCGGATATTCCCCGGCCACTCATAACTGTTGAAGAAAGCATAAACCCGGTCACTAAATCCGTTGAAGGTCTTCTCGTACTGCTTTTCAAAGAACCGAATATAATATTCCAGCAGTAAATTAATGTCTTCCCGACGCTCTTTCAATGATGGGATTAATACCGGATAAGTGGCAAGCCGGTAATATAAATCACTGCGGAAACGTCCTTCATCTACTGCTTTTTTCAGACTTTCATTACAAGCGACCACCACCCTGACATTGGTCTTGCGGGTCTTGGTATCCCCTACCCGTTCAAACTCTCCAGTTTGCAAAACACGAAGCAAAGACGCCTGCGCTTTAGGGGATAGCTCGATAATTTCGTCCAGGAAAATGGTGCCCCCATCTGCCCGTTCAAATTTACCAAAGCGATTTTCAGTCGCCCCGGTAAATGCGCCTTTATTACTACCAAACAATTCCGCTTCAATCAGTTGCTCTGGCAGACAGGCACAGTTAATTGCGACAAATTCTTTATCTTTACGGGCACTATTCTGATGGATACCACGCGCAAATGCTTCTTTCCCAACCCCTGTGCTGCCTTGTAGCAATACCGTAATATCCGACTCTGCTGCCTTGAGCAATAATTGGCACACCTTGGCAAAGGTCTTGGATTTCCCTATGGCATCAAAGTAGCTGTTGGAAAATAATGGTTTAATGGTTTCAATGAAATATTCAGATTTCAGTCCAAAATGACGGTCCTGCCCTTCATGGCTTTCAATCCGGCAACACTCATCTCCTTTGGCAACACAATGTGTTTCGACATAATGAAAGGGAGCATTTAAAAATTTTGAGGTATAACCACTGGAATAACCCGTCAACCACCAGCAGCAACAGTGTGTCGAGTAAGACCTGTTCTTAATTTGTGCATAGGCTTCATAGGAGTCATTCCATTTGAATATACCTTTAAACTTGTTTTGCTTGGGATTGAAATCCAGCGTCTCAATATCAACATTTACCATGCCACGAATCTTGGCCAGTTGAGGTCCGGCCACAAAAGCTGACAACTGATCATCTGCGCGCAGTTTGAGCGCTCGCACAGCATCTTCACTACCAATTTCATAACCCCAGCGATAGATAACTTTTTTAGCTAGATCAATCCCATATTCATCAATTAAAAAATGCTTCAGTGTATACAAACTATTCGCATTAAAGAGAAGTGATCGATCTCCATCGAACCAGATTTTACCGTCCTCACTTTCAAAAGAAATTTTACTAATAAAATCGCTAACCGATATATCCATATAATTTTTCATTGAGTATTACTCCATCCCTCAATTAATTTCAAATTTCCTGAACTGTTTGAATATATTATTATTTTTATAAATAAGCAGGCGTTTCTAGGTCAGTGTATAGATCGCCAATTTAGAAATACAGTGTCAAAGATGACAAAACTACAAAACACTACGTTTTGCTCCTTTGATTCATTCTTCAATCTCATCGAGCATATCAAGCACATATCGATAAGATTAATGCGCTTTGAATGTGAAAACCAGCCATTCACTGGCTGGTTTTGAATGGGAGTTATTTCTTTAAAAATCGAGCAATTTCCTCCCGAATCGTCTGGTGTTCAGGCACGACTGCAGATAGCCAGAAAATACCATGTACACCACCCCGAATACGCTTGATGGTGGTGGTTATACCTTGTTCGATTAAACGGAATCCATAATATTCCGCATCATCCCGCGATACTTCATATTCGGTGGTCACAATTAAAGTTTCTGGCGCAGCGGATAGATTGTCATACTGTAAAGGTGAATATTGAACAGACTGCCCATCTTGGATCTGATAATTTTTCCAGAACCAGTCCATATCCTGTTGCGAAATTAGATAACCATTTTCATCATTTCTTGAGGCAGAATCCATCTCAGGCTGTATCACTGGATATATTAAGATCTGTTTGGCAATCTTCATATCCTGTGATACAGCCCATAACGCAGATGTCGTTGCAAGATTACCTCCTGCACTGTCACCTATGACTGAGATTTGATTCTCGTCACCGCCATATTCTTGAATATGTTGAAACACCCACTCCAATCCCTGTCTGGCATCTTCATGTGCGGCTGGAAACGGATGCTCAGGCGCCAAACGGTAATCCACTGACACCACAATATGTTGATTCATTTGCGCCAGCACATGGCAAGTTTCATCGGCTACAGCCAGCGAACCAGCGACAAAGCCACCTCCATGATAATACACCAGCACAGGGAGTGTTTTTCCTGCAAGTTCTGGCTGATAAATGCGCAGATAAGTTCCTGTGCGGTACTCAACATCGGTCGTTTTGGTTTTCACCTCGACCGGCTTTTGCATGTTGTGGAATGATTCAACTACTGCACGCACTTCATCTACCTGACTTTGATGAAAAGGTTTCACTCCTGCTTCTTGGATCTGACCGAGTAGAGTTGCAATTTCTTGAGTAATTGGCATATGAATTCTCCTGACCGATCAAGACACTTGTTGAAGTAAAGTACTGTTAGGATCGCCTGCTTTAAAATGAAAACCCTGATAACCTTTAGCAATCATCTCATCACAAATCGCACGATACTTCGGTGCTCCACCTAAATACACCAGGCAACGGCGTGGTTTTCCGGGAATATTGGCACCCATATACCAAGAATCCGTATTTGGTAGCAGACTTGCCTGAGCCAGCTCATTAGCATGATTCACCCATTCTTCTTCCGCTTGAGCATCTGCATCAACTTCAAGAAGCTGATGATCAATCATGTGTTGGATAATGCCTGTCGCAAGATCAACATGATCTTCAATCGCTAAAGGCATGTTATATAGCACTGAAGGACTTTGTGGACCTGTCACAAGAAATAAATTCGGGAATCCACTCACGGTATGCCCCAAATAGGTACGTGGTCCTTCTTTCCATTTTTCAGTCAGTTTTTCATGGTTCTTGCCTTGGATCCCTAACGCAAATAATGGTCCAGTCATGGCATCAAAACCGGTCGCCAGAATCAAGACATCCACCTCATGCAACTGATCACCAACCACAACGCCATTCTCATCAATACGGGAAATTGGAGTTTGTTTAACGTCAATTAAATGCACATTGTCCTGGTTAAATACTTCGTAATATCCACTTTCCATGGGTGGTCGTTTAGTGCCATAGCAATAATCTCTCGGTGCCAACAATTCTGCTACTTCTGGCCTTTTCACACGAGCATGAATTTTTTGACGAATAAACTCGGATACAGTTTCATTGGCTTTCGGATCAAACAAGATATCCTGATAACTATCAATAAACAGACGGAAACCACCACGTTGGTAACGGTCTTCATAAACTTTTAAACGTTCTTCTTCGGAAACTGCCAGTGCTGAAGGCTGTACTTCGTTATAAGGTACCCCCAGGAAATGATTGCGGGCATTATGTCTGATTAAAGTATATTTGGCCTTGTTCTCGAGATCTTCCTCTGCCTGAGTAGGCCCATTACCCAATGGAGTGGAGTAGTTTGGTGTACGCTGGAACACATATAACTCACCGACTTCTTTGGCAATTTCCGTAATAAGCTGGATACCCGTAGAACCGGTGCCAATTACACCAACACGTTTGCCTTTCAAGCTGATTGGTTGTTTTGGCCAGTTGCCGGTAATCAGTGTTGGACCTTTAAAGTTTTCTACACCTGGGAATTCCGGTTTTTTCGGCACGGACAATGTCCCTACACCAGAAATAAAGAAACGAGATTTAATGACTTCACCCTGATTGGTCGTTACTGTCCAATATTTTTCTTGTTCATTCCAGACCACAGACGTGACTTTGGTATTGAAGGTGATGTCCTTTCTCAGGTCAAAGCGATCTGCCACATGATTGAGATATCGTAGAATTTCTGGCTGGGCGGCAAATTTCTCGCTCCAGGTCCATTCTTGCTGTAATTTTTCATCAAATGAATAGGAATAATGCACACTCTCAATATCACAACGTGCACCGGGATAATTATTCCAGTACCAAGTTCCACCGACATCCGGTGCACTTTCAAACACGCGTACTGGAACTTTCATCTGATCACGCAGTTTGAATAAGGCATAAAGTCCAGTAAATCCTGCACCAACGACCGTCACCAAGGTGTCCACACCTTTTGTTAAAATATTTAAATTATCCATGAAACGTCTCCAGTGTTCATAAATTATCCTTATGCTTAAATGTCCTATCTAAGCCACCAGATACTTCGCAAGGAGCATGCCAAAATTTAACTATATGTTTTTTATAAAAATATTTATTTTCTAAGTAAAAAAAATTCATGTTTTCACTAAATTAACTCTAATTCTCACATATACATGAATTTATAAAGGAGTTGAGAATGAAGGGAGTTCATTCATGGCATCAAAGATACACTCCAGCAGGCAAAAAAAATCCTCCATTAAGGAGGATTTTTTATTTCAAAAATTTATTTCTGCTCGATGAACTCTTTAAAATCTGCTTTACGAATCATCGCATGGATGCCTTTTGTTTTATCTACAACTTGAGAAACTTCAAAATCAGTCGCCGCACTGAGATAAGCATATGCAATATCTTCACTTATGCCATATTCATTCACTAAGAAATTAATTGCTTCACGCGTAGATTTGCGCATTGCTTCATCCAAATCTTCATCTAAACCAGGCGTGATCCAAAACTCACCATTTTCACCTAATGGCTGAGAAAGGTGCTTACCTGGAATATGATCTTTACCCGCTTTTAACACACTAATTTTAAACGTTGCGCGCGCTGAACCCTCTAAAGCAGTTAATGCAACCTCACCATCGCCTTGAACGAAATGACTATCACCTGTGTAGAATAATGCACCTGGAACTTGAACAGGATAATAAGCGGTTGCCCCAGCAGTTAAATCATTAATATCAATATTTCCACCATAAAATGAGGGTGGAACTGAGTGAACAGGTTCGCTGGTATTCGGTGCAACTCCCATTGTTCCCATAAACGGATTTAATGGAAAACGAATCGCTTTACCAGATTCTGTTTGAATCACCCCCTCCCATACACCCTCTTTATTTTGCGCAATGGGTGTAAATACTGAAACATTGCCATAAGCATCTGGATTTTCTGGCGAAGCATGATCATGTTTTTGACGTTTAGGGAATTCAGGCAATGTACCTTTACCATGACGGTTTGAAATAACACCATAAGGAACACGCGGTTCTATTTTGATGATTTCAACTTTAAGCACGTCTCCCGGCATTGCACCTTCAACGTAGATCGGACCAGTAATAATGTGTGGGCCATCTTTATGGAAATCATGCTTTAAATTAGAGCGGGTGATCAATTTCGCTTCATCTAAAATGTGCTCTTTTTTAACACCTTTAGATGTAAAGTATTTTTCAGCATCACGCCCTTGGTCCTCTAATAAACCTTCATGTGACACTGTATCAAAAGTCACATGACTCCCCGATGGAACCGTTAAAACTGGCTTAGCATCTTTATTCGGTAGATAACCCCATTGAATAGTATTGAGTGTGCTTGGAATATAATAGTGTCCAGCATATTCCCCTTTTTTTAGTAAAGTTGGCTTGCTTTCAATCTGTTTTAAAATTTTAAAATCTTCAGCCGAACTAAAAGTCGAAAAACTTAATATTGATGTAGCAATCGAAATCGATAAAGCTAACTTTTTTAACATGCACTCAAATCCAACTATAAATTTCATGTGAATTTATTTAAGCAATCCCTATGCCAAACATGATTAAAATTCAATTAAATCTGCATTTTCATCTTAAAATATTTCGCCCAATCTACAGCTATTTTTGAAATCTTGTGCCATTGGTCTGTAAAAATGGAGTGCTAAACTTCAAGCCTTTCAAACATTGTATAAATCAGCGTTTCGCATTCTTTGTCAAGAATGTTGCAAAACACTGGACTATTTAAAGTAATGGAACACCTGTATGGCGAACAAATTTGAATTTCAAATCCGAGTGTATATTGAAGATACAGATGCAGGAGGCATTGTTTATCATGCCAATCATATTCGCTTTATGGAACGCGCACGTACAGAATGGTTACGCGCTTCAGGGATTTCACATTACTGGCATCAAAAAGATTACAACTTTGTCGTGCATAAATTAGCGCTTAAATATTCACGTCCAATATTAATGGATGACTTAATTACTGTTACAGCAAGTGTAGTTTCGTGTAAAGCAACGTCTTTTGTATTGCAACAAAATATTTATCGTGGTGAAATCATGCTAGCTTCAGGGGAAGTAGAATTGGCGTGTATTAGCGCTGAAATGAAACCGCTGAGAATTCCAAATGAAATCCGTGATCTAATCGAAAAAGAATTAGCCCACGCATAAAAATATGATTGGCACATGTAACTATGGCAACACAACTCGAATCTTCACTTCACGTCACAGATTTAATTCTTCAAGCGAGTCCAGTCGTACAACTGGTCATGCTGGTGTTGGTACTAGCTTCACTCTTTAGCTGGTACCTTATTGCCAAGTTACATATGACTTTTAAAAAAGCTCGCCAAGGTGATGATCATTTTCAAAAGATTTTTTGGTCTGGTGCAGAACTCAACACTTTATATAACAATGCACAAGTCAACTCTAAGCGTGAAGGCTTGGAAGATGTTTTTTATCTTGGTTTTGCAGAGTTTCTCAAACTCAAAAAAACCAAAGCTGAAACAGCACAAGTCATTGATGGCACAGAGCGTATTCTTGGGGTGGGTTTAAGCCGAGATCAGAGCCGTATGGAACAAGGCCTCAGTGCACTTGCCAGTATTGGTTCAGTTGCGCCCTATGTTGGTTTATTTGGTACAGTTTGGGGCATTATGAATGCTTTTATCGGCTTAGCCCAAGTCGATCAAGTGACGCTAGCAACTGTCGCACCAGGTATCGCGGAAGCCCTCATTGCGACTGCTATTGGTTTATTTGCTGCGATTCCTGCAGTACTTGCATTCAACCACTATACGGCCAAAAGTGAAGAAATTTACTCAGATCGTTCCTTGTTTGCTGAAGAAATGGTGGCGCTTTTACAACGTCGTTCTGTGGGTTCTACACAGGAAGCTGAATAAATGGCCGTTCGTCGCTCAGGGCGTTTCCAACGCATTAAAAAGCCACTTAACAGTGACATGAATGTAGTTCCTTATATTGACGTCATGTTAGTACTTTTGGTGATTTTTATGGTGACTGCACCAATGATCACAAGTGGCATAAAAGTTGATTTACCTGAAGCAAACAGTGTACCGATTGAATCTAAGGATGCACCAGCTATGGTGACTTTAGATCAACAAGGACAATACTTTTTAGAATACAAGGGTAGCCAACCAAGTCCACTGAGCTTGCAGGAATTACAACAGATACTTCGTGATGCACAACAAACTGCTGAACGTGAGAATAAACAATTTAGTGTCGTCATTAATGGTCATAACACTCGACCTTATGGTGAGGTGATGACGCTCATGTCTAACTTACAAGATGCAGGGATCAATCAAGTTGGCTTGCTGACCAAACCAATTCAATAAGCTATGAAAGAATCTAACTCTCGCTTTTCAAAAGAAAAGAAAATTGCAATCGGATTCACTGTTGCGGTCCATGTGATTGCGATCACAGGCTTATTGTTCCTTGGGTTGACTCAACCTCCTGAGCCAACTAAAACTGTTAAAACAGTTTTAGTGAAACCTGAAGATCTGGTACCACCTGAACCCACACCATTGGTTGAATCTGATCATTCAGATACAGCGCACCAGAACGTTCAAGAAAATGTTCAACAGACCAATGAGCCTATTCAAAATGCTCCTGTGATTCCTGTTGCGCCTGCTGTACCTCCTCCAGCTCAACCAAAAGTCGAAGAGCCAAAATCCGACCGTAAAGCTGAGCAAGCGGCTGCGGTTAAAGCTCAACAAGAAGCCGAACGTAAAGCAGCGGCTGAAGCACAACGTCAAGCGACTCAAGAAGCGAATCGGAAAGCTAAAGCTGAGGCCGATGCTAGAGCTAAACAAGAGGCCGCCCAAAAAGCCAAAGCAGCAGAGCAAAACGCAAAACAGGAACAACAACAAAAGGCGAAAGCTGATGCGGCTTTAAAAGCGAAACAAGAGGCTGATCGAAAAGCTAAAGCTGAGGCAACTCAAGCCAAAGCTAAGCAAGAAGCTGATCGGAAAGCTAAGGCGGAGGCCGATGCTAAAGCCAAACAAGAAGCCGACCGGAAAGCTAAAGCTGCTGCTGAAGCCAAAGCAAAACAAGATGCTGATCGGAAAGCTAAAGTTGAAGCTGATGCAAAAGCCAAACAGGATGCTGATCGTAAAGCTAAGGCTGCAGCTGATGCCAAAGCTAAAGCGGAAGCTGATGCGAAAGCTCGTCAGGAAGCACAAAGAAAAGCGGATGCCGAAGCCAGAGAACGTGCCGAAGCTGAAGCTCGAGAATCTGCGGCTGAAAAAGCCAGACAAGAAGCAGCCAATAAAAAAGCTGAATCTAAACGCATCGCTTCTTCAGCAAAAAGAGACTTTGAGCAAAAAATTAAAGGTGCTTGGAGAATGCCAATAGGCTCTTCAGGTCAAAAAGCGACAGCACGCGTGACATTATCTGACAGTGGTTCTGTGACTTCAGTCATCGTCAATGCATCAGATCCAGATGTCAAAGCCAGTGTCGAACAGGCTGTTCGTGCAGCAGCACCATATCCGATGCCATCCGATCCTGATGCAAGGCGTGAAGCTCGTAGTTTCACTTCTTCATTCACCGTGAAATAATAAAAAACCTTTCGATTCGTCGAAAGGTTTTTTCATGAATTGCGGATAATTACACGCTTTATATAGATTCGGTACGGAGCTATATGCTAAAAAGCTAGAATATTCGAAAAATTAGTATCTTGAGTACGTGACTTCTCATGAAAATGATCTCAAAACATCTTCTCGGTTTAGCAATTTTGGTAGCATTTAGCCCTGCTCTCATTACGACCTCTTATGCACAGCTTCATCTTGAAATTGCTAAAGCACCTGAAGAAGCACCAAAAATTGCTATCGTGCCATTCCTAGGTGATCAACGCTTATACCCTGTTGTAGAGCAAGATTTAAACCGTTCAGGTCGCTTTACCAGTTCATCTAAAAATTTACCTGCAACAGCAACCATCAATCAAGCCAATGGTGCTGCTTGGCAATCTGCAGGCGTACCTTATGTTGTGAATGGTGAAGTTAAAACTAATCCTGATGGTTCACTGGCTGTTCATTACCAACTCTATGATGTCCAAAAACAACAATATTTGCTCAATGAACTATTAACTGTACCACCATCGCGCATTCGATCTGCAGCACATATGATCAGTGATGCGATTTACCAAGCATTAACAGGTATTCCTGGTGACTTTAGTGGTCGCATCGCTTATGTTTTGCGAAATCCTGCGACTCCTGATAATCGCTACACTTTACAAATCGCAGATACGGACGGCGAACAACCACGCACTGTATTGAGTTCACGCGATCCAATTTTATCCCCTGCTTGGACGCCTGATGGCAAAAAAATCGCTTATGTTTCATTCGAAACCAAACGTCCAGCCATCTATGTTCAAGATTTAGCGACTGGACAACGTGAAAAATTAGCTGGCTTCCGTGGCTTAAACGGTGCGCCAAGTTTTTCCCCTGATGGTAAAAGCATGTTGTTCACTGCTTCAATGCATGACAACCCTGAAATTTATCAAATGGATTTAAATACGCGCCAAGTGAAGCGTATGACAAATAATACAGCAATTGATACAGAAGCTCGCTATACCCCAGATGGTAAAGGTTTTATCTTTACCTCAGACCGTGGTGGTTCAGCACAGATCTATCATTACACATTTGCCGATGGTTCAACAAAACGTTTGACTTTCCGCGGAGCATTCAACGCACGTGGAAGTTTAAGTGCCGATGGTAAATATGTTGCTTTAGTACATCGCCCTTCAGGCAGCAACTATAAGGTAGCAATTCAAGAAATCTCAACTGGAATCACGAACATTTTAACGCCAACCAGTTTAGATGAATCACCAAGCTTTTCACCAAATGGTCAAATGGTCGTGTATGCGACACGTGAAGGCAGCCGTGGATTGTTATCGATTATGTCTACAGACGGTCGCTTCCGCATGAACCTACCTAGCGAACAAGGTGAAGTTCGTGAACCTGCTTGGGCACCCAAATAATCGAATTTAATCTTTCAAGGAGATGAACATGAACGCGATTAAAACGTTTGCTCTTCCACTCATTGCTGTTAGTTTAGTAATGACGGGTTGCGCAAGCCGTAAACCAGCGACTACAGATACCACTACGATGACACCGCCATCAACGTCAACCTCTGTAAATACGACTGGTCTCAGTGAAGATGCAGCATTAAATGCTCAAAACTTAACGGGTGCTTCTGCTAAAGGGGTAACTGAAGCCAATAAAGCTTTCTTGGCTAAACGTGTTGTTCACTTTGATTATGACAGCAGTGAGCTATCTACTGAGGACTATCAAACCCTCCAAGCACATGCACAATTTTTATTGGCAAATGCAAACTCTAAAATCGCATTAACTGGTCATACCGATGAACGTGGAACGCGTGAATATAATATGGCTTTGGGTGAGCGACGCGCCAAAGCAGTTGAAAGTTATTTGGTTACAAATGGTGTAAATCCAAACCAACTCGAAGCTGTGAGTTATGGTAAAGAAATGCCAATTAATACAGGTAACAATGAAGCTGCATGGAAAGAAAACCGTCGTGTAGAACTCAATTATGAAGCAGTGCCACCACTTCTTCGCTAATGAATGCAAAAAAAGCGCTCAATTCGAGCGCTTTTTTTATATCAGGTTTAAGACCTTTGCGAGTCTGGCATGGGCACTTGCATAGACTCAATCATGTCATGCTTATTAAACTCTTTATATTCAGGTTTAGCCTCGTACTGTTTCCATGCTTCCTTGGAACTCTCTGAACTAATTTGGTTTAAGTCGATTGCCTCACCTGGCGTTGGAGTTGCTTCAAACTTTTGAATGCTCATTTTAAAGCTCCTTTTAAAATCATCCTCCTATCAACATACCATGTTCTAAAACTCTGGCAAGTGCAAAATCACCACAAATAACGCAGGATAATTTCTATTTTGCACTGAACTCATCTAAAATAGCCCGAGATCCAAATTTTATTCTTTTAAAGCTTTTAGGAGCGTCCTTGTAATGTCATACCTCACCTTGTCACAATATCTTGCACAGCAACAAGGAAATCTAACGCCTGAACTCTCTAATGTGATTGAAACAATTGCTGAAACGTGTAAAACCATCGATTCAGCATTGCAAAAGGGTGCCTTAGCGGGTGTATTAGGTAGTGCTGGTAATGAAAACGTACAAGGTGAAGCGCAAAAAAAATTAGATGTTATTTCAAATGACTATTTAATTGATGCGCTAAAAAACAACGCAAATGTAGGCGGTTTAGCTTCTGAAGAACTCGATGAGTTTACACCAGCACAAGAGAACGGTAAGTATTTAGTTTTATTTGACCCACTAGATGGCTCAAGTAATATCGATATCAATATGTGTGTTGGCACCATCTTCTCTATCCTACCTGCCAAAAATTCAGTGACACAAGCAGAAGATTTCCTTCAAGCAGGCACTGAACAAGTCGCAGCTGGTTATGTGTTATATGGCCCATCAACTATGATGGCATTAACCGTTGGTGCAGGTACTGTTTTCTTTACATTTGATCCAGAGTCAAAAACATTCCTGTTGACGACTGAAAATATCCAAGTGGATGCCGATACAAAAGAATACGCCATTAATGCTTCAAACCAACGTCATTGGGAAGAACCTGTTCAACGCTATATTGGTGAGCTACAAGCGGGTAAAACATCTGTACGTGAAAAAGACTTTAATATGCGTTGGGTTGCCTGCATGGTTGGTGATATCCACCGTATTCTTTGCCGTAGTGGGATCTTCTTATACCCTTACGATACCAAAGATCCTAAGAAAGCAGGTCGTCTACGTCTTATGTATGAAGCAAATCCAATGAGTATGCTCATGGAACAAGCAGGTGGTGCTTCGACAACAGGTCGCGTGCGTATTATGGAAATCCAACCGACTGAACTTCACCAACGTGTACCAGTCGTTATTGGTTCAAAAAATGAAGTTGAGCTTGTTACTGCTTATCATCAATAATCTTACAATTGAGAGCCTATTGATTTAGGCTCTCATGGAAGTCAAACTGAATGGCCATTATCTTTTTAGAATCTAAAGACAACCCGAAAATTAAACATTTACGTGGTTTAATTGATCAAAATAGTTACCGTAAAAAGCAAGGCCAAACTGTTCTAGAAGGCACACATTTGTGCTTAGCTTGGTTAGAAAAAAATCGTAAATTGAATTCGATTTTTACCACTGAAAAAGCAATGGAACACGCCGATTTTGACGAAATCGCACAACACTATACAGGTTCAGTGTTTGTTATTAGTGAATCACTCTATAAAGACATTAGCACGCTAGGAACCACCTTAGCATGTTTAGCGATTGTAGATTTACCAACTCAACGTGATGCTCTAGATTATACTCAAGACACTTTAATTCTTGAAAATGTTCAAGATCCAGGCAATGTAGGTACATTACTTCGTTCAGCTGCGGCTGCAGGTATTGAACAAATTGTTTGCACCAAAGGTTCAGCATCTTTGTGGTCTCCTCGCGTATTACGAGCAGGAATGGGTGCGCACTTTTCATTAAAAACCTATGAAAACGTTGCGCTTGAAGATGTGCTGTCTCAATTCAAAATTCCCGTGTATGTCACGAGCTCACATGAATCAGAAAGTTTATATGCAAAAGACTTAACTCAAGCTTGCGTATGGGTACTGGGCAATGAAGGCCAAGGCGTTTCGGAATATGCCCTAGCGCATGCTTCAGCAATTACCATTCCCCAACCGGGTGGTCAAGAATCATTAAACGTTGCAGTTGCCGGATCGATTTGTTTCTTTGAAATGGTACGCCAACGGATATGATTCGTTAAAATATATTAACGAAGTCACTGAAAATAAAAAAATCTATTAAACTGCTAAAAAATAGTTGCTTAGATTGTCAACCTACCATTATGTTTTGACGTTATATAAGTAACGATTAGAAAATAATGGTGGGTACCCAATGACGGGATTTTCCATCTCTATGGATTTAGCACCAAAAAAAGTCAAGCCTGAAGATTCGAGTGTTCTTTTGAATACGGCAGAACAACGTCTTAAATATTTTATGCAAGACGTCACTGGGCGTGCATTGGTGATGATGGAAAGTGCAACTCAAGGACACAATGGCATTGCCATGGATTTAGTCCAAGAAGCTTTTATATCCTTGCATAAATCATATGCTGATAAATCCACTGCAGAGTGGTATCCCCTTTTCTATACCATTTTAAATAACAAACTTCAGGATTGGCGTCGTAAAGAATCTCGACGGGCTTTTCCATTCACGTTATTTAAAAAAAATAACCACGATGAAGATGATGACGAAACCATCAATATTGTGGATGAATCAACACCTAATCCGCTGCAATTTCTTGCACAAGAGATGGCTGTTGAGGAGATTCAAAATGCAATTTCTAAGTTACCTGTTCGCCAACAACAAGCATTTATGTTGAGAGCATGGGAAGGGTTTGATACACAAACCACAGCCGAAATCATGAATTGTTCAGAAGGCAGTGTAAAGACCCATTACCATCGAGCTATACAGGGCTTAAGATCTGCTTTGTCTCACTTAAACCCAAATGACGGGGGATCATCGGATGAATCATGATGAATTTACGAAACAAGTGACTGAAAAATTGAATGTACTGGCATCACAACATCGCAATAAAGCGGTCGTGATGGAGCATGTACTTGATGAGATTAAAGACAAACCCTTATTTTCTCAGTTGATGACTTGGAAAGTTACTGGTTTTGCATTAGCAGCCGCGATCACAGGATTTGTGGTACTTCCAAATGCGTTTGATTTGGAAGAAGCTCCAAGCCCACAACAAGTGATTGTCACCCCTAAACTTTCTCCGCAAATGATGGAAGATCTAGAAATGTTATCTGTTTTTGGTGAGGATAAATCAGCTCATGGCAGCTAAAGGCTTAGCGATTGCACTCTGCACATTAGGTTTTTTACAAACCAGTTTTGCAGGCTATGAACGTTTTTGGATCTTCTCGAAAGACAATAATTCTGAACTTAATGAATCTTGGGAATCGCTTTCTGAAGATGAACAAAAAGCACTGATTAAACGCTATCAAAATTTGAAAGAAATTCCTGAAGAGCAAAGTGTTGTTCTACAACAAAGAATGGATTGGTTTACTAAACTGCCTGAACAAGAAAAAATACAAATGCGCGAAACTTGGCAACAGATGAGCTCAAGTGAACGAAATGATTTGCGTAAAAAAATGATGAACGCGACGACTGCCGAGCAGCGCAAAGAAATACGCGAAACTTATTTAAATAAATATATGCAACAAACCACGATGAAATAATAAACTTTAAAGCCTCCACAAGAGGCTTTATTTTTTAGTTAAAGATATATACCCTCACGTTCAGGCTGATAGAGCACTTTATCAATTTTCACTTTCATTGTTTGCCCATCAGGCTGAGGCCATTCAATTTCTTGTCCTTCAGCCAAACCTAGGATTGCTGCACCAATAGGTGCAATCACATTAACCTGCCCCTTTTCACCTTTAAAGTCATGGGGATATACCAGCACAATCTCTGTAGATTCAGTGGACGGTGCAACCGTTATCAGTACTCTAGCATTCATCGTCACTACATTGGCAGGGATATCTTTAGGCTGTACGACTTCAGCACGAGCCAACTCATTTTCTAAATGCTCCATCGTTGGAGTTACCTGCTTCTGATGTTCCAACATGGTTTCTAAACGATTTAAATCCTGTTCAGAAATAGTAATATTTGGATGGCTCATTTTCTGCTCCAATTCAAATGTATAACGACAATTGAATAATTAATAGATACATCAGTTATATCAGAACTATCTAAAAATGACAGATTTGACATTTCAACATTCAATAAAAAAGCCCCCTTGAGGGGGCTTTTCTCAAGTCGAAGATTATTTTGCGTAAACTGGGAATTTAGCGCATACAGTCTCAACTTTAGCTTTCACAGCGTTAATGACAGTTTCATCACCTTTAGAATCTAAGATATCCGCGATCCAACCTGCAAGTTCACGTACTTCTGCTTCACCGAAACCACGAGTTGTTACAGCTGGAGTACCGATACGGATACCAGAAGTTACGAATGGAGAACGTGGATCGTTTGGCACAGAGTTTTTGTTCACAGTGATGTGAGCCGCACCTAACCAAGCATCAGCATCTTTACCAGTAATGTCTTGTTTGATGAGAGACAACAAGAACAAGTGGTTTTTAGTTCCACCTGAAACAACATCATAACCGCGTTCGATTAACACTTCAGCCATTGCTTGCGCGTTTTTCACAACTTGTTGTTGATATGCTTTGTATTCAGGAGCCATTGCTTCTTTGAAGCAGATTGCTTTAGCCGCTACAGCATGAACTAAAGGACCACCTTGGTTACCTGGGAATACAGCAGATTGAAGTTTTTTCTCAATCTCTTCGTTTGCTTTCGCAAGGATTAAACCTGAACGTGGACCACGAAGTGTTTTGTGAGTCGTCGTTGTAGTTACGTCAGCAATTTGAACTGGGCTTGGATAAACACCAGCAGCAACAAGACCAGCAACGTGAGCCATATCAACGAATAGATAAGCGCCTACTTTGTCTGCGATTTCACGGAAACGCTGCCAATCAACGATTTGGCTATAAGCAGAGAAACCAGCGACAATCATACGTGGCTTGTGTTCTACAGCTAAACGTTCTACTTCTTCGTAATCGATTTCACCCGTTTCTGGATTTAAACCGTATTGGATCGCATTATATGTTTTACCAGAGAAGCTAACTTTAGCACCGTGAGTCAAATGACCACCGTGAGCTAAGCTCATACCTAAAACAGTATCGCCTGGGTTAAGAAGCGCTAGATAAACTGCAGAGTTTGCTTGAGAACCAGCATGAGGCTGAACGTTCGCGTAATCAGCACCAAAGAGTTCTTTAGCACGGTCAATTGCCAATTGTTCAATCACGTCTACATATTCACAACCGCCATAGTAGCGTTTGCCTGGGTAGCCTTCTGCATATTTGTTAGTGAGTTTTGAACCTTGAGCTTCCATTACTGCTGGAGAGCAATAGTTTTCTGAAGCGATTAACTCAATATGAGCTTCCTGACGAGCATCTTCACTCGTAATAGCTTGAGCTAATTCTGGATCAAAGTCAGCAATAGAGATATTGGCAAACATTAGCGAGGTCCTATTAATGTAGGGCTTTTAAGCCGTGCTAAGATTGGCGCGTATTGTAACATGAACTTGTTAAATTTCGAGAATGAAGTTTAAACAGTTTGCAATTAAATTTGATTAATTCTTGTGTGTTCACTCTATTACTATTAAAAACAAATATCTGAATTAAGACTATTCTTTTTAAATTTATTCATTTTTAAAAATTATTTTTAACAACCTACAGTCTAAACTTGCAGCGTTAATATCATAGAAAACGAAATTTCTTTAAATGAGCACCTTATCTAAATAATTCCCATAATTTGTTCAATTCAGCATAATTTATACAATTCATTGACTTTATTACTGTGAGCTCAGATTTGAAAATGTTAAATTAATTACATCTTTATCATTTACTTGGACATTTGCATGCAAGCCATTATCTTGGATACTGAAACCCATACATTGAACGGTTTGCCCATAGAAATTGCATATGCTCCTATTCAGATTGAACAAGGCAAATTAAGTCTTGATCGCGAAAAAATCTTTGACCAACTATATAGTATTGGTGACGAAAAAATTTCCTATGCTGCAATGGCGGTACATCATATTCTTGAAAGTGATTTAGTAGATCAGCCCAACTTCGGTACCTTCGAATTACCTCAAGAAACGACGTATATTATTGGTCATAATATTGATTATGATATTCGAGCTATTCAGCAATGCGGCGTTGAAACAAGTCATATTAAAGCCATCTGTACACTCGCTCTTTCTCGACTAGTTTGGCCTCATGCAGAAGCACACAACATTTCTGCTTTAATTTATATGATTAGTAAAGGCAGTAGCAAAGCTAGAGAGATGTTAAAAGGTGCCCATCGAGCTGACGCAGATATTATTTTGACTGCAAATATTTTAATGCACATTATTCATCATTTGGGTATTCAAAACATTGAAGAACTCTATGAAGTATCTGAAGATGCACGTATTCCTCGTACAATTAACTTCGGTAAACATCGTGGGACAGCCATTGTAGATCTTCCAAGTGATTATGTTTCATGGTTACTAAGACAAGAAGACTTGGATCCCTATTTGAAAAAAGCCTTAGAAAAAACTTTAATTGATACGCTTTAAGCAATATTTCATGACTCTCACTTTGAACCTAAACCTCAAAGTGAGAAATTAACTATTTTTTTAATACTTTTAAACGATTAAACTAAAATTTACACCAATAATTAAAATAATATAATCACATGATAATTAAATATTTTTTATTATTTTTATTCATTCAACACTGCCCACCTCATCCGCTATTAGACTAAGGCGAAGTAGAACATCTTTGTCATAAATATATTAATACGATCATACAACAACGGTATAAATAGGTGCCTTATGTCTAAACTTAGCCAAATTCTAGAATTTGATCCTTTAGATAATCCTATGTATCTTAAAAAAGTCGGAAATTGGGTTCTCACCTTCTTGCATGCCCATGACCAGGTGGAGAAAATCCAGCTCGCCATTACCAATGTTATTCCGCGTCAAGCAGATGGCTCATTGCAGCCTCGTCGTATTATCATTGAGCAAGCTGATCAAGAACATCAATGGCAAATCAATTACATAGAATGCTTTGATAGCCTTGAAAATAAAGAAGTCCTGCTCAATGCTTCAGAACAAACGGGTGGATCGATCATTCAAGACCTGCTCAGTGAATTTCGAAAATATGATGTTGAAGTCATGTTTAAAGCATAATTCCGATATGAAAAAGCCCGCTTTATGCGGGCTTTATGTTGGAAGGCTAGTGTTAGATTTATTGTTCAACTGAACTCAACTAACTGTCATTGATCCGTCCAACTCGTCAGTAGCGTTGAATATTTATTTACAACCTACTGTGAGTTTTAATTTAATACTTTCAATATGTGATGTGAAGTGACTTTAACACTTTTCAACAACTGTATAAAAAAAATACAATTGATTTTTTTTATTTATAGATAAGAATAAGTTTCGCGAATATGAACAAAGTTTTAATTCTAAATTTAAGCTCAGAATTAAGCCAAATGACGTGAACGATTATTTGAATGATTTACACCAAAACGTCCAGCAAAAATCGTCACAATCAATCCAATCAATAAACCAATGAATGACCATAAAGCAGCTTTTGCAGCAGCTTTAGTCGCATCAGCTGCTTTTTCACGTGCTTGAGCTTTTAGTTCAGTATATTTCAATTTAGCAGATTGAATATTCGCTTCTAAATCATTAAAGAATTTATCCTGCTGTATAAGGAAATTATTGACAGCTTGATTCGCTTCTTGCGGAGTTAGAGATGAATTTTTCGCTAAAGCAGCACTGACTTCATTCTTATTAATAGAAGCAGTCACAGATTGTGCACGAGTTTTTAATTGTTCTGATAACGTTTGAATAATAGCATCACTGTTATCTGGATGAATCACCAACTCTTTTGCAGCAACCTTAATTTGCTCTTTTGCCCATTCACCCTGCGCTTTTAAGAATTCGGGTTGCAATTCCTCGATTCCTGTTTTGCGTAATGCCTCAGACATCTTTTCATCACTATTTTCAAGCTTTGGTAAAGGAACTAATTCCTCAAAAGCTTTAACTCCGATCTGAGTTAAATTAACGCCACCTTGACCAATTCCTGATGCTACACTACCCACAGCACTACTGACTGAACTAATCGCACTACCAGTAATTTTTGCCGCGCCGCTAATGGTCATTGCACCAAACCAGATACCTAACAGCAGTGAAAGTGACCAGACAATAAAGCCATGGATTGCACCATCAGCTTGAGCCAAGTGACCTGCAACAAATCCACCAATAGCCAACGATACTAACAATGAAATAATTGTCCAAACGCCTAGTGCTATCCCTGAGCCATTTGTAATATCAGTGGTAGATTGTGGATCTAGGAGCGCAAATCCTAATGCAACGCCAAGTAATGAGAGTAAAATTGAAATAGCTAATACAACAATAACGCCAGCGAAAATACTCGCCCACGAAATTCGATTTTGGATCAAAACTTTTTCTTCGTACATTGTTGTGCCTCTTATTTGAATTATTCATAATTTATGTGATTTATACGGCAATTCCGCAATTCAAATTTAAAATAGGCCATGTGAATTTTATGTGACAAATTTTGCATTTTTATGTTTATTTTGAGACTAAATATATTGTTATTTGTCAGTATTGGAGCATCTCACGATTCAATCGACTCAGATTAACAATTCAGATTACGCACTAAATTTTGATAAAAATTTACTAAAAATATTTTATTTGACGGACTATGTTTTGTTTGAAAGACATAAAAGAAATGGTGCGCTCAGCGCGCACAAAGATAATGCAAAAATATGCCAAAATATGGTTATAAAACCATGATAAATAATTATTTTTTGTAAAAATATAGCAATATTTAGTTGTAGTATCATCCGTATGGTTGCAATTTTTAAGTACACAAATGAATATACAGACAGGTTGTTAATGTATGTATAAATGCTATGGCAAGAACTGTTGCTCCTCTTTCAGAATCTAAATGCTCATCATCAAAACCACGTGATTCAGATTACTCACTTTTTGATGGGAATGGATTGATTCTGTATATCCGAAAAAGCGGTACCAAAGTTTGGCGCTACAAGTATAAAAAGACTAATGGAAAAGTAGGCAACATCACGCTCGGACAATACCCTGCACTCTCATTAAAAAATGCCAGAGAAAAACGCCGTGAGTTTGAAGCATTAATCGCATCCAACGTAGATCCCATTGAACATCTAAATAACCAGCGGTCCAGTAAAGGAAAGGCTGTGACATTTGAAAGTATTGCCCGAGAATGGCATACAGAATATAAAACTACTGGTAGATGGAGTGAGGACACCGCAGAAAGAGCTCTTCTAAACTTAAACCAGTACGTTTTCAGTCAAATAGGAAATATGGCATTTGACGAAATTAAGCCTAAAGATTTAATCCAAGTAATACGCTCCATTGAAAAAAAAGGATTTACGGAAGTCGTTAAAAAGACGCGCCAACGTCTTATTAGTATTTATGCATATGCTATTTCACGTGGTGTCACTGAAACTAATACGGCGTACTTCTTAAAAGATGTCTTCGTAAAAACTAAAAAGCCAAAACACCATCCTCAGTTACCCTTGGAAAAATTACCAGAGCTACTACAGCGACTGGAAGTTGATCAGGGCCATCCTTTGACTAAGCTATGTATGCGTTTTGCACTACATACATTTACCCGTTCGAGTGAATTCAGATTTGCAAGATGGGAGGAAATTAATTTAGAAAAAGGAATCTGGAGAATACCAGCGGAAAGAGCCCCTGTACCAGGTGAAAGATTTTCTCAACGTGGTGCAAAAATGAGAGAAATACACCTAATCCCCCTTTCAAAACAAGCTTTAAATATTCTCGAGGAGTTAAAAATTTATAGTGGTATGTCCCCCAACATTTTCCCAAAAAGTGGAAATTTGAATGGTTTTATCAGTGAGTCCACTATCAATAATACTTTACGACGGCTAGGCTATGACACGCAGAAAGATGTCTGTGGCCATGGCTTTAGAGGAATGGCTTGTTCAGCTTTAGTACAAAGCACCTTATTTCAAAAGGAAGCTGTTGAAAAGCAAATGAGTCATCAAGAGCGTGATCAAGTGAGACTTGCATATACACATCAAGCTGAATATTTAGATGAGCGTAAAGCCATGATTAATTGGTGGAGTGATTATCTAGAGGCAAATAGCTTAGATCACATATCGCCATATGAATTTACAAAGCAATTACTCGGTGAGGAAATTATTCAATTCAAATATGCAAAGTTAGCTAAATAGCTAATTGCAAAAAGTTTGCTAAGCCTAGGTTAGCTCCCGAAAGTCGGACACCCATCCGATTGGCTTGGCTCCTAATTGGGTATGCCGTGGGAGGCAAAAATGCAAAAAGTATTTTCATTAAATGAGCTTATAGCTATTTCAGAGAATAAACTAACTATTCATACAGTTAAAGATTATTGCAGACGTGGGGAATTACACCCATGTATATACTTTGAAGGAAATATTGTTTGTATTAAAGAGGAACGTTTAAAAAAATAGTATTAGCAAATATGATCCGGTTGCCCATATAGAAACTGAGAGTTGGTCAAGAAATTTTAAAGGCTATCTCTCAGCTTCAAATTTTATAGACTATATCGCTTATACAGATCCTAATTCTTCTGACGTTTTTTTCAATGTTGAAAAAATTATTGAGTCTCTCCCCCCAACTGACAGCCTTCCTCCTCTTCAAAATGAGGAGTATCTAAAGGCATTCCCTTCGAAGATAGATGATGATATACAAGAAAAAAGATGGCTGTATGAAATTCAAGATTTCAAAGGGAATATCTTTAAAGCTCATGAAATAATTTTCCACGAGAATGAAGTAAAAAAAATTTTACTAAACCTTTCAGGTTTTTCGAATACATCTAAACATTTGGATAGTCTCATCGATGTAAGTAGTAATAATCTTCATAACAAAAAAAATTGTTTAAAGTTAAAAAATCTATTGGCAGATAACGATGAATATATTTCAGTATCTAATGTTTTTAAACTTATAAAAAATAAAACAGATTTAACATCTGATATTGAAATTGCTGATTTCCTGATAGTTAATAAAATTAAAGACTTATTAACTCCTGTTGATAAATTCAGATATTTTAATGGAAAACCAATGCCGTTGTATAAAAGTTATCAGAATGATCAACTCTCTGAAATGGATTTGCTATTGATGGAAATAGCAAAAGGAAAAATACAACTTAACAGTAATGATAATAGATTAAGTAGTTTCGTATGGGATAAATTTGATTTCTTCTTTGAGTTTAATAATCTAACGGGTATTGATTTAGAGGAAGAAGTAATTCAAGATCAATTAAAAGATAGCACAATGTTCACAGAAGAAACATCTCTCGAATATTATCAGAAACAAAATGACTTTCTACGAAATGAAAATGAGAGATTAAAAGCAGAATTAATTCAAGCACAAAACCAAATTAAACGACAAGAATTAGAATTGCTAACTAAGAAAAAAGAACTAAACGAGATCTCCGATGATTTAAAAAAACTTACAGGAGATATAAAACTTACAGGACTAGATCTATTTAATCTCCGTGCACAAGATCGGCAAGGTATGGCAAGAGTTATTGCTTCATCATTATGGAAAAATGATAAAAATATTCGTATCGGCACTATGGCGGACAAAGTTTATAAAATAATGGTTGATTACTGTAAAGATGAATTACCTGGAACATCTGATACTTTAAAAAACTGGATTCGATCAGTAGCAACAGAAGAATCACAAAAAAAAGGTCGCCCAAAATCAATTACTTAAAATATAGTAAACATTGAAAAATATAGTAAACATAGCATGTTAAATATATTTAGCACATGTTTACTATATTTTTTTATATGAAAAACAAAAAGATACTTATAACCAAGTTTACGCAAAAATGGTTATATTTATGCAACCAGCAACTCCTATCCGAATTCAATTCAGTACTGCTTGTAAGCTACTTGACGTAACACGCGAATCACTTCGTCACACTATTCGTAGAGACCCCTCCTTCCCTAGACCTATTAAGCAGGGTACATCTAAACAGGCACCAGTTTTCTTTGATTATCAAGAATTAGTCGACTGGCACAACAGCAAGAAAGAAGCAGCCACCGTTGAAATGGAGGCATGATTATGAATACTCCAAAAGCCTTACTAACTGCTCATCAAATGCTTAGCGTTGATATAGCCAAACTTGTCCAATCTGAATTACGCGCCGTTAATTTATCGATAGAAAGACTGGCGAAACGTGGTGTTATTCAACTACCGTCATTGGTGAAAGTTGAAAATAATCAATCTCTTAGCCCAAACAAGCATATAAGCGTGTATGTTTTTAAGGGTGAGCAAGGAAAACTGGACTCAATCACTGTTGTTGCCCAGCTCTGCCCAGAGTTTACCGCAGCAATTATAAAACGCTGGTATGAGCTTGAGCAGCAGACTCCAGCATTCGACATCAACAATCCTCAGCACTTACTTCAAGCGATTGAAGTCCAAGCTAAGCAGAATCTCCAGCTAACCTCAGAAAATAAAGCCTTATCCCAAGCCATCGAAACAATTACGCATACAGAGCACGGCGTTAAATTTCAGCAAGCATGCAAGATCCTGAATATCAAACAGCAGACATTGGCGGAATGGTTGAGAAAGCATAATTGGGATCGTTATTTAAACGGTTCCCGTGCCTCTACATACTACAGTGAGAATCGCGGTTATTGCGAAACCAAATACTCGCTAAAAGAAGGCGTAAAACCGTCTGGTCAACCGTATAGCTACACTCAAACAGAGTTCTTCATTTTGCCGAAAGGTATGCAAATCCTAGCTAAAAGATTCGGAGAGCAGCCATGAATTTTCAAAATATTTCCTGGTTAGGGCTTCTCAAATCGAAAATGATCGGCTATATTGATCTTGTTCGGTGCAAAATCACTGAATCAGCTTTGGTCGGCTGCAAAAGTAACATAGGCGCACAGTCCGCTCTTCGGGCTTTTTTTGTGCGTAAAATCTCTATGCATCCGCATGTTATGGCGGAGCTGGAGAGGGACACTTTCGAGTGTGCAGGTTCCCTATGTTACCTGTCGACCAACCCTTTTCAGCTTCGTCACCCAAATCATTTGGTCGTGATTGACGAAGCTCCCAACAACATAGGAGCGCACTCATCATGAACGCTAAAGTTAAAATTTCAGAACAATTAGTCCCGTTTTACAGCACAAAAAAACTTTTAGATGCTTACGCCATAGCGTTTGAAACGACAACTCAAATTCAAACACTTATCGGTCGAATTGGCAAAAGTGCAGTTTTTCTAAAATCTACACATGCGAATGAACTTCACTCAAGTGCATTTACAGAATTCGAAAGCCTTCTCTCAATTGCACGTCATCTATCTGACGATTTCAGCAACACATTTGATATTCAACTCGAAAAATATAAAAGCTCATTTAATGAAACCGAATGTGATGCAGGTGATCTGTTAGAGCCATACGGATTGGCTTATGAAATTTTCACCTGGCTTTCGACTTTAATTTATCAGATGAAAGAAGAACTAAATGCTGTAAAAGAATCTTCAACAGTTCTTTGTGACGCAGTTTTTGCAGGTTTAGAAAACCTTATTAATATTGCCGACTATTTATCTGACAATCATAGAAACACTTTCAAAATCGAATTTGAAAAATTTGAGGCTGAATGGGAGGCTACTAAAAATGGGTAAGCCATCTTCCTCATCAGAGCAAACTCAAAAACAACTAGAAACTGTTGTCGAGCAGATAACACCATCCCCATCAGCTGCGTATATTGATTCAGTTCACATTACTCCGGAACGTTTGATGAATGCTGTATTGAAAAATCATTATCGGCAAGGAGGGCCTAGTGAGCATTGATGCAATACGTTGGGCCTGGACTGCTACAGTAAATAACTCTTCACAACGTCTCGTTCTACTTTCATTAGCAGATCGGGCTGGTGAAGAACATACAGCTTGGCCAAGTATAGGACGCTTATCCAAAGATACAGTACTGGATAGGAAGACAGTTCAGAAAGTTATTTTAGAGTTAATCAACTTGGGCTTAGTTGAAGATACTGGTAAGCGTACAGGATCTACTAAGCGTGTTCGTGTTCTCAAACTCAATGGCGTTACTGGACGAGAAGATTATCTACAAAATCGAGAGGGCTTTAATTTACCCAAAAACGGGAATATTAAACAATCCCAAAAACGGAATGATTCCAAAAATGGGAATAATACCGATAACGGTACTTCAAATGACTCCAAGAACATGATGTTAAACGATCCCAAAAACGGGGTACAGAATCTATCAGGGAACCTGCTAATGAATCTCTCTCAAGAGCATGACTGGATTCCCGATGTAGATCAATTGATAACTAAGATAAAGATGGCAGGTCATGGTAACAATATAAATCTGATCTTTGGATTACCTAGTTTTGAATTCGAGCTTAGTGCATTTAACTCTCATTTTGACAGTCAGGCGCTATCGGATAGTAAAAAACTTCATAAGTTCACAACTTGGATCTTGGATAAATTTGAGCGCTACAAAAAACAGAATCCTGAATATGGCATTCAATCTCCTACAGAAGAAGGACAGCAAACTATAAATAAGCAGCCGTCTATAATTTTGCCGACTAAGCCTAAAAGTTTGTTAGGGGGTGCTCAATGAATACATCTATCTTTAATCTGCAGATTGAGCAAGCTGTTCTAGCTGCCCTGATGACTGTTTCAAACTCATATGACCTAGTTGAAAACCTGCTTACTGAAGATGATTTCTATGCTACACGCCATAAACTGATTTTCAAGGCTGTGGTTGATCTGGATTCAAAGAATTCACCATATGACGCTCTTTTGGTAAAACAATGGCTTGAAATGCATAGCTATTCTGAAACTGCAGGTGGTGAACAGTATATTATTCAAATTTTAAGTGACACACCTTCCAGCTTTTATAATCTAGTTTCTTATGCCGAAAAATTGAAAGATCTTACTACGTGCCGGCAAGTTGAAGCCGAAGCAATGAAAGTGATTAGTCAGGCTCGAAACCTAACTGTTAGCCGTGGTGAGTTAGTCCAGAATGCACAGACTGCATTTGCAGATTTAAATACGGAATCAGGAAGTGAATCTTTATTTCATATCCATGATGCTGCATCTAATACATTTCTTGAGATGCATCGAAAGATTGAAGCTGCTCTTGCTGGTAATTTTATGATTAAAGGAATCCAGACAGGCATATATGACTTAGACAAAAAGTTAGGAGATGTCGAACCTGGATGTCTAATGGTGGTGGCCGCACGGCCCGCCATGGGTAAAACTACAATGCTACAGCTCATTGCAAACAATGTAGCAGTCATACAGAAAAAGCCTGCTCTGATCATGTCTGGCGAAATGCCAAAAGAACAGATCGCCATGCGTCTCTGTTGCGCGATTGCACCAGCGGATATTGGAGTGGTGCGTAATTCCCCTCATCTGCTACCTAAAGAAGAATTTACAGCATATACAAACGCCGTTGTGATGCTTCAAAAGGTACCAATGCAGATCAATGATACTTCCCGCCCATCTATTGCAAATATCAGGGAGTCTATCCGTAAGGTAAAACACAAGTATGGATCTGTTGGTGTTGTTCTTGTCGACTACCTTCAGATTATGAAAACGTCAAAACAATTCGCCCGAGAGGATTTAAAGATTGCGTACTTTACCGGTGAGCTCAAAGCGATGGCTAAAGAGTTTGAGTGTGTCATTGTTCTTTTATCTCAACTTAATCGAGATTTAGAGAAACGCCCTAATAAAAGACCAATGATGTCGGATTTACGCGAATCTGGAGCAATTGAACAAGACGCTGACCAAATTATTTTCTTGTATCGCGATGAAATATATAACAAAGAATCTCAACACAGAGGTATTGCAGAAGCAATTATAGGTAAAAACCGCCATGGCGAACAAGGAACTGCTTATATGCATGCCCAATTGAAGTACTGTCAATTTACAAATCTCGATCAAGATACACTTCTTCATATCCAAGGAGTTAAACCATGATGTTTTCAGAAATAAGTCATATAGACTGCTCTGCAAATTACAAATCAAAGGCTGCTAGATTTAAAAACCTTAGAAGCCAAAAAAAAATTAAAGAATTCTTATCAAAGCGTCGTAGATACAAGCGTCCAGACTTCAATCGTATGATTTTGGATTTGAGCAACCACCTTGGTTGGACTCATGAAAAAATTGCTTTTGTTTTACCAGTATCTGGCGCATCCACTGTATCTGAGTGGGCGCGTGGCGGCACTCCTAACTATGAACATGGTGAAGCATTTATCGAACTTTGGAGAAAAGAAACAGGTATTGAACGTTTTCCACGTGAAGGAGAATGGGCAACATATCAATATAAGATTGGGCAATTAGATCTTATTTAGTCAATTTCAAATACATATAATTATGGGGATCTTTCTATTTAAGGTCTTCATATAAAAGATCATTTAATTTTAAATTTCATAGGCTGAAAGTCATCAATATGAACCTTCTGGGCCTCTATTAAATCTTCTCTTTTACCATCCATGACCAAATTGGCGCGCTTAACCTGAACTGTCCAAGTACGATCTGCATCGCACATAGTCTCTGATTCAATAAAAACATTTCCAAATGCTTTACCTTGAAGGTTTTGTACATCGCCGTAGGAAATTACATTCTTAGAAGTCCCCTGCACTCTACCAAATCTATCCTTTGCTACTAGATCCAAATAAAGTTTGTCATAGGTTCCAAGAAAATCATGGATTGTCACATCTACTACGGCGGAACAGATGCCCGAATTCACATAGCTAGTCTTGGAGTGTTGAAGTGTAATCGGAGTGGCCAAGACTACTGAACTCACAAGAGTCATAAGAGATATCAATATTATTTTCTTCATGATGCACATTACTTTTTTACTAAAATTATGAATCTCGGGTTATCAAAGGAGGTGATTCAAGTGAGTCGAGCAATCCACTGTTTCTTTCCCAAGTATCAACTGCTTTGATCCCATAGCGACTATTGGAGCGCCCATGACCTTTAATCATCGGCTCGGGAAAGTTCTTTTTATTTCTCCAATTGATCAAAGTAGCTATGGTTATTTCATAGCGTTTCAATAGCTCAGAGGTTGAAATATATAAGGTCATCAGCGCTCATCTCTTAAACTATATCTACAAATGTGAGAATTAATTATGATAGTGCGCTCTGTATAAGTCTCATAAGGGAATCCATATTATCCCAACCAGTATCTACAATTTTCATTGTCAGGTGTTTTAGCCCTTCTGCAGGTAATTGTTTAATAGCCTCAACCAAAGTGTTTTTACGTTCAGAACTAAGGTCAGAACTCATGATTTTTGCAGCAAGAATGGCTCTAAGTTGCTCGGTTTCGAACTTGATTGTAACTGTACCAAGAATTGCGGAGAGTCCGCCGTCATCAGCTAAAAAGTCCATTCCTCTATGGTTTAATCTAGTGTTTCCTAAACTCCAACTTTGCCCTCCACCGATCCCAAGGGTTAAATGAATACTCTTTGCCTCCAATAATCCATGAGACTGTAAATAATAAAGATTAGTGAAAAGCTTTGTTCGAAAGTCACTATCCCTATATCGCTCATCTTGTGAAAAATTATAAGCAGCTGGATATACCTCGGCCATTTTTATCATAAGTTCAAGCTGAAATTCTCGATCTAATATCATAAGAAATTACCGTGATAAAACTCAGTGTGTAGCTTATTAATCCTCACTACTGTCCCCCATTTCTAATTTTTAATATATCTGTTGTAGCCTTGACCATTTCTGTTGTACTTTTTATTTGGTCAGAAACAAGATTTGACATATCTTTATGCGTAGATCCATCTAACTCTCGGCCGAAATACTTTAAAGCAAGTTCTTTTCTGACTGATGCAGCCTCATTACTTGGAATACTTTCCATAAAACTTGGATATGCTTGTAGCTCTACTTGAGTTTGGTAATTTTGATCAGCTAAATGTTGGTAGTGGGATGACTGTTTAAGAAAATAGCTGACTAGGGTTACACCTACTAAAAGAATAGATATTTTTAAAACCCAAAACTCAATCGTATTAAGACTAAAATATAAGAGTAAAAATTGCTTAAAAACCAGTAAAGCTACGGCCAGGAATAGAATCACGCCAATCCCTGTATAAAAATAGTTTCTATATTGATTTTCTAAGTACCTATACCGCTCTACTGCTTTATTATAAATATTTTCAGTTAAGGCAGTATCTGCGATACTTCTTAGGCGTCTAAATGCACTTAGCTCTTGCTGAACCTCAAGAATTGTTTTCGAGAGTGTGTCGACTGTGAAAGTTCTAAAGTTGTCTTTTATACTAATAAATCTTTCTATAAAACTAGGAATCTCAGTTAAATAATAGTTTAGCCTAGCTTCTTTATCTGGTAGGTCAGAATCAATAATTATTTTGACTTGAGATATGTTTTCATTTAAATAATCTAATATTGAAACTTCTTCATAATGATGAATACCATTTTTCAACTTATTAACAACATTAGGAATATTCTTAAATAATTCTCTGTTTTTAGCTGTTAGTCCATCAATCTTAGGATTCATCCCAAGCTGTTCCAAACTAGAAATGACTTTTTCTTTTTTTCCTTTAAAAATTTCTACTTTACTGCTAATTATTGCTCTTTCTTTTTCGTCCATAGTATTCCCCCCCTTTCAGAATCTTCAACAATAAATACGTATCGGGCTACTGTATATTTCTATTCTATAGTCTTACGCCATATCCAATAAAATCTTGGCACATCCATTCTGAGCATATGATTCTTTAGATTTGGAAAAATATTTATCAGATCCTTTGGCATCTAAATCATAGGTTATGGCTTTCGTATTATCCCTAACCTTCTGAAAAATAGCCCCGAGCATAAAATCGACATTAGGCGTCAACTTTAACTCGGGGTACATAATGCCAGGGATATATCTTCGTTTATCGTCCTGATTGATTTTTGCATTTAATAAGCCTTGCACATATACGCGTCCATGATCATATCCATTCAATAGAAATGCCTCACTTGCCTTTTGATCTCCCATGAGATCGGCCCACACAGAACAAGTAAAACTTTCGAAAGCGAGAATAGACTTATTGGCCAACTCTTTAGATGTTAGTACTTCATACGTGGCATATACATCATCTGCATGGCTAAATGTGCTGATAGCACTAGCAAAACAAATCCCCATCAAAGCTATTTTTCTTTTCACTTCAATTCACTTTTTTATCTTACGCTCAAATACCATACAATAAAAAAGGAGCCGAAGCTCCTAATTTTATTCAGATAAATCCCACCAATAGCTATTACCCAAGTTCTCCAGACGCTGCTGTGTTCTTGGTAAATAATCAGGATCAATCATATTCTGCATTTTGGAATACAGCATTCGATCTACGACCAGCTTACTGTACCAAAGATTCTGCAATGGAATATTACTCTTAAGGGTATTAGCCACTTCCATCATCCGAGTAGACTCTTTCCCTTCAATGATGTTGTTGCCCATACCAGTTAGCAACATACCTAGCTTCATGCCTTGACCTAATAATGGTCCACTAATGAAATCAGAAGCACTTCGCCCTGTTGGATCAGAAAGCGCTGACATAATGTCGCCTAGGAAAGAAAGTCCACCTCCTTTGAGTATGGATTTACCGAAAAAGTCCATCGTGAATACTGGTTCTGGATTCTTACCATTAGCCAAATTTTGAGTTTGAACAATTAAAGCGCCTGCTAAAGTTTGATATCCAAGTAATGAAACCAAAAATGTGACTCGGCTCTTAATATCACCCTGGGCAAAAGCTCGATGACCGATACGCATCATATAAGCTAATGGGAAACCTTTGAATTGGAATAGTGTGCACCCTAATTCCCCTTGAATTGTTCCAGCATCACCTAAGTTAATAATGCTTCGCTCACGTACGCCTGCCTCAATAATAGCTACAGATTCCTCATTAAAAATATGAGTCTGATACTTCATTGCAGCCTTATAACGGAAATCAGCAATCGCATTAGCATTGTCCTGCTTATCCAATGGCAAAAATTGCTTAATCACATCATCAGGGGCATTGAAAAAATCATTCTGGGAGAGTACCGCCGTCCCATCTTCACGCTTACTTGGCTCCAGCTGCTGCCATAACTGCCAATCACGTTCAGTAATACCGTTCCCCTGCAGGATTTTAAGATCATCAGCACCAAGATCCTTCCAATCCGTTTTACGGGTCATTTCAGCAAGTTTATTCATATGCACCAGATTAAGCGCTCGCTTCGCTCCTGCAGTGACGGCGTTTAATCCTGACAGTTTCATAGTCATTGCAGCAAAAGCCTGCATACGCGCATTAAAACGGCCTGACTTGGTAGCACTGCTGACAATATCAGCATCACCAAAACGAGTCATTGAACCGGCCATTTCGTTAATGCCAAGGCCAAACCGCAATGCTTCATCACGTGTGGCACCCTGTTTCAATTGCTTCATGTATTCTGGGAGGATCGATTTGGTATAGGACAGGCCCAGCATATTAGCGACCTTCTTCATACTGGCATGGTCGCCAAAGGTCGTCAGCGTGGTGCCACCCAGTTTAGATGTAACCATTAAGGCACGAAGACCACCCATAACATTCCCCAGAGTTGAATCAATTGCTCGCGTATTGGCATCCAAAGTGTTGTACATCGACATAGCCCGATGAGCCTGCTTATCAATCTCGCCGTGTTTCATACCGTTCTGTGGATCTGTTTTTAGTTTGATCTTGGCTTCATCCAATAGCGACTCAAATGTGTGGCGAGGATTGGAACCAAGATTCTGCATCATTGCCACTTCAGTACTCATACGCTGAGTATGATTTTTCAGAATCTCATGAAAGCCTGCTTCATCATAAGTTCCATATTTCTTTTGATATGCCAGCCATGCATCACCATCCTTGAAATGCAAAGCCCTGGACTCTTGGTGACGATTCGCCATCTTGGAGCGACCACCTACAGGTGATGCACTTGTTTTGGCCTGTTTATTTAGTACCAATAAATCCTTATTAGCGCCGTTGGTTGAGATAGTTTTATAAATCTCCTCGAGCATGGACTTAAGTTCCAGCTCATCCATCAATTCACCAGTGTCTTTGACATATTGTTTACGATCCAATCCGGCCAATGCATCATTCACCCATTCGGATTGATCTGTTAAGGTCACCTTCTTTTGATCGTGAGAGGTCATAAAACCGAAGTTATCAAGCTTTTTGATATTCCCACCAGCACGGTTAAAGGCCAATCGCATTTCCTCCAAGACGGCGCTCACATCTTTGGCCATTGCTGTTATTTCTGGATTATCAGACTTGCCACCAAACATGACTCGGATAATATCGTCAGTCATTGCCTTGTTCACTGACATCCCAAAGCGCTCTTGTGTTTTGGTAAACACATCCGCAACCAATGACATCCAGCGACTGTGTAAGGCTTGGGATTGCTTCTCTATGGACTGGATACCACTCTGATCTGAGAAGTATGCAATTTTCCGCATTAAAGCCTGGACCGGGTTTAATTTAGGGTGGTTATAAATTTCGTTCTGTAGCTGGGCCTTGAGAATTGCATCCCGGGCAATGTTCTGATTGTTCTTAGCGATCTGGACGGCGAGATCCGTAGCAGTCTTCTGCGCAATTGCTTCAGCACGTTCAGCAGGACTTTTGAACATCCAATCAGGATCTGTTCTGGCCAAAGTATTTTGTGCCCGGATATACAATGATGAAATACGATTACTATCAGCTGCACTTAGTTTTCTTTTACCTAATGCTTTTGCAACTTGTTCTCTACATTCAGCTCTCATGCTGCTTCACTCCCAAATGTTAATGCGCAGCTAGCCAATGCTTTCACTGCCTGAATTTCATCTTTTGCGATTTCTTCTTGCTCTCTGACATAGTCCAATAGATCTCGGGATGACATCGTCACGATTTCCTCATTTCCATTTTCATCTTGGCGCGTGAAGGTCACTTCCATGTCAGGATCTGCTTCCAGAATTGAAACCGCTTCCCTACCGTCTGCTGTGTCAGTAAATGCGCCGTATTCCCCTTTACTGGATTTAGTTAAGTCTGGTGCCCCATCAACCTTAGACTTACCAGGCTTCCAAAACTCACGCTCTAATGCCTGAGTAGCTTTATGCTGTACTGCGGTTAATTCAGGACTATCAGCTTTACCATTAGCAGGATGAGCAAATAGGTCATTTCCATTGCGTGTGGCCTTTACCGGGCTAATGGTGCCATCCTGATTTACCTGACGCTGGAATGTCGTATTAGAGGTCTTATTGTGTAGCTCTTGAATGATGCCCCCATCATCCGTTGATCGCTCTCGTTTAAGGTAGTTTTGCGATCTGGTGGGAGTCCAGTTATCTATTCCGGCAGTAATTGCATTTTGCGGAACATTTGAACCTGGTGTTCTGGCATTAAGATCCAAAGTATTCGGCTCAGGATCTGTAACAATAACTCTTTGCTGTTCAGGTACGAATTGTTGAAGATCGGCGTCTAATGTGTCCAAAGTACGATTAGCACTATTACCAGGCCCAGATAAATCAACCTGAGGTTCAACATACGGCGTTCGGTAAGCACCACCTTCAGAATATTGATAATGCGCCGTAGCCTTAAGGTATTCCAGATCCTCCTTGGTCAATGGAGAAGATAGGGCTTCAAACTCTTCCTGGAGTGACTTCACACTATGCTCATCTGCACTGAGTACAAAAGGCATTGCTTCGATTTCAGCATCGGATTGGGACTTGTAAGCAGGTGGCGCAGTTATATCAGACTCAAACTGTGGAAACTCTGATTCGCTCCCTCGGACTTCAGTAGATCTTGCTGAGGCATCTGGACGAACATCACCATAAAGCTTGGCTATATCATTCCAGCGGTTCTCGTATTTGGCCTTTACCTGCCCTATGGTCATGCCATTAAATTGATGAGAGGAAGTAATTTCTTCCGCTATCTGACGCGCAGTTTTTTTACTATTCCCTTTACTCCAGCGTGTGGCCACATCAACAAAAAGCTCATTATCCTTGGCTTTCAAAAAGACTGGTCCACCACCCTCACCGAAGAAATGCAGAAAGTAAAGTTCTAAGCCACTAGGATCTCGATTAAAGTGACTACGAAAAACCTTGGCATTGTGTTCGTAGTAGTTCAGGCCCGCTTTAATTTGATCATTGCCATCAAACTTGTTCTTACCTCCCATACGGGCAAAGGTGCTATCCAAAGTCTGGAATAAGCCGGTAGCTGACGATAGTAACTTACCGTTTCTGTCCTTTGGCTGGATTGAAGTGCTGAAGGTGCCACCAGTTTCCAAATGGGAAATGATTAAGGCATCCACTGGATTGATACCCCGTTTAGAGGCTTCCTGGACAATCGTTTTTGTCCACGGTTTTTTATCAAATACAGAGTTAGTCAAGACATCGGCTATTACTGGTGCTTTATGTTCATCAGTATTGATAGCGCTTGGTCTTACGAGGGCCTTCGGTGTACCTGTTATTGGTACCACTGGTGTACTGGTTGCTACTACTTTAGGTGTGCCTGTCACTGGTGCTTTTAAGCTGACCAGCTCATCATTGAGTGCACTCTCCAATGCACTATCCAATGCATCAAAGTGTGAATTGGCCTCTTTTGCATTAGTTGGACTAAATGGATTTGTGCCCTCTGCATGCTCTATATTGGCCTGTATATGAGCCGCATCATTCATAGTGTCAAAATCAGCATGATCCTTAACTTGATCAGAGTGAAGTCGCCCCTTATTAGCCCACAGATTTAGCAGTAGAGCCATTCCTCCATTCGCGGCTAATGTGCTTGGACTGAGGGCATTTTCTTTTAAGGCTTCACCGTACTGTGAGACCTTCTTATTTTGATTGTTTTCGAGAAAGTCACCTTCCAAATAATCCCCACCCGATCCAGCTACAGCAGCTAGAGCTGTCGTAGCAATTGCATCAGGTATTATTTTTTTAGTAACGCCGTGCGTTGGGATTGTATACGCTAAAGCATCAGCAACCCCTTTAATTGCTCCTCCAGTTCGAGCCGTTATGATATCAGCGCCCTTATTTAACAAATCAGATTTTTCAGCTTCAAAAGTTTGATATCCAAACAGACTCGCGTTTAATGCTAAACCTGTAGAACCGCCTGTACCTAAAGTGGTTAAAGCATTCCACCCAATACGAGTAAAATCTTTTGTTAACCCATAGGTAAATTCACCTACCCCTCCAAGATCTTCAGGTTTAAATACTTGAAGATTTTGAGCTCTCAAGGCTGCTGCTTTTTTATCTCCGCGTATTAAAGAATCTGGAGCTGTTGCTGCTTCAACAGTTCCCATAGCAATACCTGAAGTTATCCCTAAAGCACCATCAGCAAAACTCCCACGTTCTGTACGCGGCTTAAAACGAAGGTCATCTTTATTTAAAGCTAATTCATCATCTGTAAGAAAATCCATATTAACCTCAGCGCAGAATCAAACTTAAACGAGTTTTTCTAGTTTTATCATTCACATCCATTACGTATTTAGAACCATTTTTAAAATAGTAAACATATGGATTTTTAGGATCCTGCTCTAAAGGCAGATCCATAAAATAATCTCTGTCAGATCCGCCGTAGACTCTATAATTTCTAGAGTTAAATTGTTCTAATTGTTGCTTGAAAGACTCTTCACTTACTGTATGCGGCCTCAAAACAGTTGACTTAGCTCCAAACAAACCGCCTGTTTTAAACTTGCCACCAGTGACATTGAGAATCGCTTTATTGAACAAATCCTCATCTATGGTTTTATTTAATATGCTTCCATTTGAATCAGCCACTTTCTCGGATTTTTGAACCAAATAAGCATAATTAGCTTTGACGGATTCTAGATAGATTTGAAAGTCTGGTTTACCTGGGGATGTGATGCCTTCTAGATATGATGCTGTTTTAAGCCTCAAAGCATTATCATCAACTTTCACCAAATTTTTTTCTATCAGATCCTGCCCCGTAATGATTTGACCAGCAATATCTTGATGTCCTCTGTGATTAAGAGAAGCTGATAAACGGTAAGCTCCACTTTCACCTGCTATACTCTGTATTAATTCTTTATTAGCTGAAGGATTGCCTGCGCTAGACTTATAAAGGGTAGTCAATAAATGCAATTTGTCACCTGGGCTTGCTTTTCCCCAATATTGCTTTAACTCAATCTTTTGCTGAGTTGAAAATGGATTTAATGATCCAACTGTTCCACTTATCTCATTATTCAATTTAATTGCTTTTAAGTTTTTGGATATGTTGCTAATAGCCTCTAAATCACCATTTATAATCGCGCTTGTAGGTACGACTTTTAAGTCTTGACCAGTCTTAATTGAATAAGCCATTGATGGATTATTTTTTTCGTAAGCCAACATATTTTCATTAGCTTTAGAAAGTAAGTTCAATCTCCAATTCAAATCTTGAACATTGTCTTGCGGATTATTTTGAGCTTCAAAACGTAGATTTGTTAAATATGCATCTCGTTCACTTGGACCTAAGCGCATCAGTTTTTGAACTTCAACTAAATAGTTACTATGTTGAATGAACTCTGCCTCGTATTGAGTACCCTTTACTCTTTGAAGGCGTGATTTTAAAACGGATTCACTAGGTATTAAGCCAGTTGAAATATCCGATCTAAGCTCACTTACAGCATCTTTGGCATCATTCTCTATTTGTTTTTGTTGCAGAGTTTGTGCTCTATTGTTCTGATCTAATTGATTCGAAACACGACTACTCCAATAGACTGCCTGCTCTTGGGTTAGATTTGGAAACTTACTTAAAATTGAATCCGCACTTACTAATTCCGAAAGCTTTTCAGAATTATTTTTATGCCCCAAAAAGAATGAACTTACATCATTACCAGCCCGATTGTTTTTATATTCGCTAAAAGTATCCTGAACATGAGCTATTGGTATACCTTTTGACTGCGCATACATATTCAATCCATCCCAAACCTCTTTTTCCGAAGAATTAGGATTTTTTAAATAATTTTCCTTCATGTCCTTAAGATGAACAATTGCTTGTTGTTGTTCTGATTTCTTTGCGATCGGTAAATATTTAGCAGCACTGCCATATGAATGCTGCTCAAAATAATTATTAAAGTTATGTTCAAATTTTTTTGGTATTACCGTTTTATACTGCTTCTTTATTGTCTCTAAGCTGTCCTGTCTATATTTCACAGCTTTATCAAAAGATAGTTCACCACTTTGAACTTTTAGTAATAAATCATTATCTAGGACATTGATATCCGCACCAATTTTTGAGGATTGTAATGCGAAATCAGCTTGCTCTTTTTGCTCTATCTCTGCTTTTCTCGCATCGGCTATACCACCTATTGCTTGACCTAAATTTGATAGTCCCGAGAATGCTGGGCTTTGTCTTAATTGAGGATTTGAACCAATTCGCCCATGTGATCGAGGAATCATTACCATTTTCTTTAACCCTTAAAACTTAATCATTAGACTTACTTTAGAGCTCTGTGTGCATTTAAAAAATGGGTATATTTTGCTATGAAAAAGGAGCACTTAATGGCTCCTCTTTAGTCAAATTTACGTGCGAGATCTAAAATTTGAAGTAGGCTTAGGAATATCTCTAATTACCCGATCACCTCTATTAACACGATCTAAAATTTGTTTGACAAAATTTACTTTTTTTAAAATTAGATTCACCTCAAAAGTGAAAGAGTGCTGGTTCAATAAACGTTTACATTTAAGTGCAGGATTTAGGTAATATGCTGTAATAATTAAGGAATTAGGTGCATTATTAATCCCAGCCAAAGCTGTTCTTAAAGAAGAGTAATAGATATCCTTTGGGTGTACCATGCCGATAAGCAAATGCTGTAATTCTTCTATATCATCAACTATCAATAGCAATTGTTTAACCAATGATTTTTTGAATAGCTGGTTTGAATCAAGATAATAAATATCATCTTTAAATTTTTTTAAATCTTTCGGGATGCTGATACACAGAGCTATAGCCCGATCAATTTTTATTCCTGTAATCGGTTCGAAAAATTTCTTTTTAGATCCCATACTAAATCCTTTTAAGCTTTAAGGTAGCGGTTAATTCGAGGTATTTCTTGTTCAGTCTTATCAGTCAAATGCTTCCAGAGTTCTATGAACGATTCGCCATTGTCATAGTTCATAACACTTCCACGCGCCCAATCAGAAACTGTAGATACACCACTAATAGGCAGAAGAAATGCAAGCTTTTCATAAGTCCAGCCTAACTGACATAGTTCTTTAATCATTGCTCTAAAATCTGGAGCTAAATAGATTGCGAACTTTTTACTGTAGATGAGATTGGTTGGTGTATTAAAACAGTACAATTCAGCAAATATATTCATATTTCATCTCCTTTTAATTTATCCAATTAGGACTTAATTCAAGCCCCCAAAAAATGGGTATATTCCCCCAATAAAACGCGCGCGCGCGCGAGGGAGAGTGCAAAACTCTATATTTGTACGTTTTAACTTAATCTTAAAATAGGGATGACTTCGGCAATACAACTTGCCGCTACGGAACATTGATTTTTTAGAATGGACTAGATATCACAACCTCAAAAAACACTCTGTTTTTCGTTTTAAGGGGCTTTCAAGTTCAACATATACCTTTGGTCATTTTTTAGATTAAAATGCCTTACAGCTCAAATCAGTGCAAAATTGATATATTCCTCATTATGCTTTTAGACTGTATTTTAAAATTTATAAAAAAATTGAATCAGAATTAATATAGCACTCTCAAAGAAAAATGATTGATTCCTTGATGGGTTCAATTGATAGGTTCTACATCCCAAAAACGGGTACATTCAAAACCCCAAAAACGGGATCGTTCAAAACCCCAATTTTGGGAATATTACCGTTTTCGGAATGATACCAATATTGGATATATTTCAATTTCTCAAAATTATTAGATACTTGAGCTAGATCAATAACTCGCTTTAGACCTGGATCGACTCTTTTTATTTAAATAAATCCTGTCCGCATTTTAGCATGCCAGTTCAAACTCTTTCATGTTTTGAGCCTTTTTAGCGGTGAACCGTACATAGTGAAGATTTTGAGGGAAATACATTTGATTTAGCTTTTTATGGTTTGGATCCCTGCTATTTAATTTTGATCTGGTCTTGGCTTGCAACTTTCCAATTTGATGCCGGGTGCCATGAAAATTACCGTGTGCACTTAATCGATATGTAGCTTCTTTTAATCGATCTGCCTTACCTGTAGAGATTAAATCAATCTTCTTATCTAACTCCCTTTCAGCCGACAGCATAAAATCATTTTAGTTCAAAATTATCTAACAGTTTAAATATCCAGTAATAAATAAGAGTTCCTATCCATGCTTGAAGTAAAGATCAAACACGCTTAAAAAGTTTGACTTCAACCTCCCTACTCAACAGGTAAGTTACTAAAATTTATGAACATCGGACTATTAATCCGTTGGTCTACCAATTTAGCAATGGAAAGACAAGACCACAGGCGAACGCAAAGAGGCTACAGAATGGCACAGAATCACCACCGGCAACCGACTAGCTGAGATTGCCAGTAAGTACCTCAAGAAAGGTGGAAAGGTTTATATAGAGGGTTCACTGCGTACAAGGAAGTGGAAAGATGGTAAAGGAGTAGATCGGGAAGTGACAGAGATTCGAGCTGATGAGTTACAGTTGCTTTGATGTATTGTGATACCAGATAATCTTGTATTAGTTAATAGCCTCCTTCATTGGGGGCTTGTAAACGATGATTAATAAAATTTCAAAGGAATAGAATAAATTGTTTAATAATAAAACTCGTAATCAACACTATATATCCCAAGTAGAGCAAAAGTTAAATTGCATAAATTCCTCAATTGCTAAGGAAAAAAGACGTATATATCAATTTGAATCCCTTAATCGTGAATCTCAAGAATATAAACTGAGTAATGAATGTGGGGTTAAAATTGAAAAAAATCTTAGCTTTGATGATTTGTATTCACTAGAAATATTTGATGATGCAACAAGAGATAATTTTGAGCAGTACTTCTGGCAACTAGAGCATCAAATTGAAAATTTAACGAAAGAAATATTAGCCAATGAGCAACTCGATAAAGATATTCTTCTTACTTTGTTTAATGCAAAATTAATGAATGTAATTCGTAATCCTTACTGCATAATATCTACCATAAATACTTATTCATTTTTCTGTAACTATACGCCTACGGATGAATTTTTGAAGAAATATTTCAATAAAATTAATGGTATGAAAGTAAGAGATGATCTTATAGCAGAGTTTAATATCACTGAAGAACAATACAGAAAGTGGCTTAAAATTCTATTCTATATGGTAGTTCCCATTAAGTTAAATAATGGAAAAACCTTTAACTTTGCTTCTGAGTTAATTAATAAAATTTTTGATACTGAAAAAATGCATTTATACATTGCTATTGCAACTCATGAGAGAGAAGTATGTTTATTGTCTGATCGTGCTCATGTTGACCTTTCGGAAGCACTGCCTGGTAATAATTTCGGATATGAATTCAATTTGACAAAAAATGCTTTTATACATTTTATTTTTGCAGAAAATAGTTTAGATAATTTAAGAAAACTCGCTGATATTCCAGAAAATTTAACTAATATAATGAAAAAAAGAGGAATTAACAAACTTCAAATACCATCACTAAAGATTGATAAATTTGTAAATGAGGATAGTCTTTTTAGGGCCTACAACTCAAGAGTAATATATCAATGCCATACAAACTTTTATGCTGCGAATAAAGGTTTTTTAAAATAATAAAAATCAAGTTAATTAGCATCTTAAGTAAGTTCTAAGTTTCTTCATTAGAACTGTCTTTTGTATCAGATTTTTGTTTTTTATCTTCTTGCTTGCCTTTGTAAAGCCATATCGCAGCAATAGTATAAAGACCTAAAATTGTTGCGGTAGTGGTTGTGATTAGAGCTATAAATGCTGGATTTGTTAGCTCAAATTTGGGCGCCGCAATATAAAAAGGTAATTTATCTAAGTATTTTGAATTTAAATGAATAGTAATTAATCCAGAACCTTTAAATCCTTGTAAATAGCTAACAACAGTAATTAGACCTAACCAATAGATTGTGATTTTTGATAAGAAATTTAGATGGGCTTTTCTTAAAGAATGTTCTTCTTCTGTGTGTCTATATTTTTGCTCTTGAGCTCTTTTTAACTCTTCCGCTCTAAGTTCAGCAAACATAAAATCATTTTGAACTTCTTCTTCCATGCGAGGGGAGGCACCGGATGAATCATCCGATGCACCATTTTCAGTATCTAAGATTTGTGCCTGAGTAAGATTCAGAGAGTCTAGATTAATATTATTTGACAAAAGACTAACCAGTTTTAGCAGAGTATTTTTGATAAAGCTCTTTATAGTGATTAGCAATCAAATTATCTGGAATAAAATTTAATTTTCCAAATGTTTCAGACCAAGGTGTATGTGGTGCATGGGTAATATCAGACAGCTGGAAAGCTGAGAAGTTGCCATAATTTTTAAAAGTAAAATCTATAACCTGATTTTCAAGAGGTGAGAAAGAAGCCTCGTCAGATAGAATCGGGCGTTCTATTGGTTTAGCTCCATTATATTTTAACTCATGATAAAGGTCTGGAATTACTGGGCCATATTGCCAAGCTTCCACCTGATTATGAATTAAAGGTTGGTCAGTAGTTGCTAACATCCAACCATGAGCAATATAAACTAGCTTGAGTAGTTGCATTTGCGTAAAGTGTTTACCTTCCGCTATACCTAAACGAATAAATTTATCAGCAACTTGAAGTGCAGTATGAGCCATGCTGTACCTCCTATATAAATTAATGCGGAAAGACAGTCCACACTGAGCCTAATTGGCTATCACGATTTATAATTGTTGAATAAGGATTACAACAATCACCATCGAAAGGCAAGGCATTATACATAGCCTTACATTTAAGATATATGGATGAATAAACAAAAATAAAGTAGGGCGACAAATTATTACGCCGTATTTCGTAAAACAAAACTATGTCATTCTCTTGTTTGACGACATACCTATAAATACAGCCTTAAAAGTGCTTGTAAAACATATATAGTAAGGCTTGTCGCTATTTTGAGGAAATCCCATTTTATCAAGGAAAACTCACCTTTTTATCAAAACCTGATTGCTTGTATCTCTGTCTTTTGATGAAGCTGTGTACATAGGAGCAAGCATAATCCTAAAATTGTCTTGTAACGCAGCCTAATTTTGTCTTGTAACGCAGCCTAAAATTGTCTTGTAACGCAGCCTAAAATTGTCTTGTAACGCCAGTTTTTTGTCTTGTAACAGTAGACATGAATAAAAAACAATCAAATTCAACATGTTTAATTTTCAAGCTTCACAATTATCCTAATTTAGATATCATTCGGAAAAAAATAATGTTTAAACAGAAATACATCATAACTATAGAATCTGAAACCCCACCTCAAATTTGTTTAGGTGACAAAATTCACGGCGCTACAGTTATTGCGTTAGAGACCGAAAAATATCCGGAATTAGTTGACTTAGCTTGGCTCGCAAAACGATTTTCACTCTCGAGACAAACTATTGCCTCCAAAATAGATCTGTTCAATATAGGGACTTCAAAGAAAAAGTTGTATGACCCTAACATTGTCATCCCCTTACTCAAAACAGCCGATAAAAGGCACCGTGGCAGACCGAGGAAAAATTAATGAAACATGATCCCAAGCTTAGTACTTTCACCATGTTATGCATGCAATATGTCTCTCCTGTAGTTCATCTAGACACTATCATCGAAGATTATTTAACACATCTGGACGTAAAGACCGCTCGCAAAAAAGCCAATTTTCATCAGTTGCCTTTCCCTGCATTCAAGCTTGAGCAATCAAGTAAAGCACCGTGGATGGTTAGGCTTGAAGATTTTGCAATATACCTGGACAAGCAATACGCCTTACATCGCCATGATTATGATGCTATGAATAAATAATCTGCTGTTTAGATTAGTATTGCTGAAATACCGCCTGAGCTTTAGTATTTTCTCAATCGTATAAATTAGCTGCCTTATGCTTGATACCCAACTCTCTCTAAGTGAATACCTTGCAACAGTCCAAGAAGTTATACGTATAGCTTTTGATGAACCAGTATGGGTAAAAGCTGAGATTAGAAATCTTAATATTAAAGGAGGCCACTACTATTTAGAGCTAGCAGAAAAAGAAGAAGAAGCGGACAGAGTGATTGCGAGCTGCAAAGCGACGATCTGGAAATCCTCTGCAGCAAAGATGGTTTTAAAATTTGAACGTGAAAGTGGAATTGAATTATCTAAAGACCTCAATGTTCTCATTAAAGTAAGAGCAACCTTTAGCCCTCAGTACGGTTTTTCAGTCAATATTGAAGACATTGATTCAAGTTACACCTTAGGCGATATTGCCAAACGCTATCAACAAATCTTAGAACGATTAACGACTGAAGGCTTGGCCAATAAAAATAAGCTACTCCCCACTCCATTCGATATTAAAAATGTCCTGGTGATTGCTCCAGAAAACGCTGCAGGTTTAGGTGACTTCAAGAAAGATGCTGATACCTTAGATAAAGCCGATGCTTGTCATTTCGTTTATCACAACGCCACCTTTCAGGGAAATACAGCTTCAACTTCAATTATTAATTCTCTAGGCGATGGTCTACGTCAGTGGGCTAAAGACTTCAACTTCCCTCCAGATCTTATTGTTATTATTCGCGGTGGTGGCGCCGTGAATGATCTAGCTTATTTAAATGACTATGATTTGGCTGCCCTACTCTGCAAACGTTCAGTTCCAATCTGGGTAGGTATAGGGCATGAAAAAGACCGTACCATTTTAGATGAAATCGCCCACCGGTCTTTCGACACTCCAAGTAAAGTTATTGGAGGAATTCGCAATCTAATTGTTGAGCGTGTCAATGAAGTACAAGATGCATTACAAACGATCAAACTATTATCACAGCATCAAATAATGACGTATCAAAATACTAACGACTATCTTCTAAATACTATAAAAACGCACGCCATCAATCAGGTAAATGAAGCTAACAGAGCAATAGACCGAATTAAAGATACAACTCAATATTTGGCTAATCAGCAAATTAAATTGGTGACCACCCAGGTCGAATCTCTTATGCGTGAAACTCTTCTACAGAATCCCCGAAATGTGATGGCCAAAGGTTACGGTATTATTCGCATCCATGATAAAGCCATCAAATCCATTCACCAGGTATCAAATGGTTCTATTCAAGTAGAATTACAGGACGGTACCATTAACGCCAATGTACTGAAGGTAATTCCCAATGACTAATCAAGAGCTAACTTTCAAAGAGGGTTACGATATTCTCAAAAAGAATGCTGAACTACTTGAATCTCAGGAAGAGCCTGATATTGATAATTTAATGAAGATCGTGGAGGAATCGATGACAGCTTACAAAGCGTGCAAGTCTCGTGTGGATGCCGTTCAACAAGCTTTAAATGATACGTTTAAAGAATAGATCGTTAGTAAATTGGAGAATAAATGCAAATCGAAATCACTGTTTCAGATTGGATAACTATTATTTTTGGGTTAATTGGACTATTGGGAACAGCCTATACCATATGGTCGAAATGGGATTCACAACGAGAAAAATTAGAAATAAAAAAAAGTTTTGGATTTCTGACTTATCCAAATGGGATATCTGAAGAATTTTATCTATTTTTAGAATGTATCAATCACAGTGAGAGAATGCTAAACCTTTCATCATGCTATTTAGAATTACCTAATAAAAAGAACATTCCCGGATATCTAGACAATGTATTTGGCTTAAATTTGCCTTATGAGCTTAATTCAGGAAAAAACTTTAGATATGCTTTCAATACCGAACATCTAACAAATACTTTAATAAAACAGGGCTACAGAGAACAGGTTAAATTAAAACCTATTTTTACTACACAAAAAGGAAATACATTCGAAGGAAAACTTTTTGACTACCCTTTAGCTGATTAAGCCTGCTTCTACTTTCTAATCAAAACCCCATTCGTTAGTGAATAAAGCGGGTATTAAATGTGGTTGTTGTATTGTATGACTTAGTTTTGAGACGACATTATTTCCCGTAATGTTCTAAGACATCAGTTTTAGCTTTATCAAATTCTTCATCTATTGGTGTGGCTATACATAATCGTTGCACCATTCTTATTTCAACTCTTATTAAAGGCTTAAACCAATTTTTATATAGAAACTGCGCAATTGTAGAAATATCAACAAAATAGAATTTTTTTGGAAATTGTGAAATATTAGCTTACAAAGTGGTGAAATTAATTATGAGCACACAAATAAGTATACGAGACATAATTTTTACTTAAATTTTTATTTAAAATCAAAAACTTAAAATATTAATATGGTGCGCTCAGCGGGACTCGAACCCACGCCACAGGCTTCGGAGACCTGTACTCTATCCAGTTGAGCTATGAGCGCATTTTAGGAAGTGCGCACATCATAACAAAAAAAACTCTAAGGTAAAGCAACTATATATCTTTCCAATTTTTAGTGCTCATGCTTTATACAGCGTTTCAACATCAAAACAGAGAATTCTGATTACAGAGCTTGGTTTATTTTTCAAGATCACTCACAATATCTCAACTTTTCACCATTCGAGATATTCATGACTGATGCATTGACCTTAAGGGATTTGTCGAAGACCTATCGAAATGGTTTTCAAGCATTAAAAGGAATCAACTTAGATGTTCCAGAAGGTGAATTTTATGCACTTCTAGGCCCTAATGGTGCAGGTAAATCAACCACTATTGGCATCATCAGCTCTCTTACAAAAAAAACTGCAGGAACTGTCGAGATTTTTGGTCATAATCTCGATACACATCCTTCACAAGCTAAACAATGCTTGGGTGTAGTCCCCCAAGAATTTAACTTTGCGCAATTTGAAAAGACTTTCGATATTTTAGTCACTCAGGCAGGTTATTACGGCATTCCAAAAAAAGTTGCTGAAACTCGTGCAGAGGAGTATCTGACCAAATTAGGTTTATGGGAAAAACGTTCTACTCAAGCACGTATGCTATCTGGGGGAATGAAACGCCGCCTTATGATTGCCCGGGCAATGATGCATGATCCGAAACTGTTAATTCTCGATGAACCGACTGCTGGTGTTGATATTGAACTACGTCGCTCGATGTGGGACTTCTTAACAGAAATGAATCAGAAAGGTACATCTATCATTCTCACAACACATTATTTAGAAGAAGCAGAAGTACTGTGTCGCAAAATTGCAATTATTGATCGTGGCGTCATTAAAGAAGACACCACCATGAAGAACTTCTTAAATCAATTAAATGAAGAATCTTTCATTTTTGATTTGGCTGAACCTATAGAACCGATACAACTTGACATTATTGGTGTGAAATTTAATTTGGTTGATCCAGTGACCTTAGAAATTACGCTTGATAAAGCACATAGCATGAATGATCTTTTCCAACTTCTAGAATCACAGAACATTCAAGTTCGAAGTATGCGTAATAAATCAAATCGTTTAGAAGAGTTATTCGTCAAAATGGTCGAAAAGAATCTTGATGGAGCTGCGCAATGAATTTTAACCAACTCGCTGTAGCTTTATATACGATTATCCATAAGGAAATTCGTAGATTTATGCGCATTTGGCCACAAACATTGTTACCACCAGCAATTACCATGTCACTGTATTTTGTGATTTTTGGAAATCTAGTCGGTTCAAGAATTGGGGAAATGGGTGGCTTTACCTACATGCAGTTCATTGTACCTGGTCTAATTATGATGGCTGTCATTACTAATAGTTATGCCAACGTTTCATCAAGCTTTTTTAGTTCTAAATTTCAAAAAAGTATTGAAGAATTGATCATGAGTCCAGTGCCTTTACATGCCGTACTTTGGGGTTATGTGCTCGGTGGTGTTGCTCGAGGCTTATTGGTTGCTATCATTGTGACTGCGATGAGTTTATTTTTTACTGACTTATATATTACCAACTGGTTCGTAACAATTTATACCGTCCTGATTACATCATTACTGTTTGCATTAGGTGGATTTATCAATGCGGTCTATGCAAAGTCATTTGATGATATTTCGATTATTCCCACTTTTGTTTTAACACCGTTGACCTATTTAGGTGGGGTGTTCTATGCAATTTCTGCATTAAGCCCATTTTGGCAAAATCTATCTTTAATTAACCCTGTCGTATATATGGTCAATGCATTCCGTTATGGGATCCTTGGTCATAGCGATGTAAATGTATCTATCTCTTTATTAGTAATCACAGCGTGTTGCGCCGCGCTATATGCGGTCGCTTATCACTTACTCTCCCGTGGTTCAGGAATGCGTGAATAATGAGCGTTGAACAATCTCTTTTAGGCAAAGACACCAACTATCCAACTGAATATCAACCTGAGGTGCTATTTCCAATTGCTCGTGCAGAAGCACGAGCGAAGTACGCTCATGTAGACGGTATTCAACAAGGAATAGATTGGTGGCATATTTTTGAAATTTCTTGGTTGAATCTGTCAGGGATTCCTCAAGTTGCGATTGGTCGAATGCATCTTCCTGCTTCATCACCTTATCTCATCGAGTCAAAATCTCTAAAGCTATATTTCAATAGTCTGAATTTTGCTCAATTTGAATCTCAAAATCAGTTTATTGAGACAGTTGAGCGTGATCTTTCTAAAGCAGCCAATGCAGAAGTCAGACTTGAATTATTCGATGTTGATCAGTTGAATATTGCCCAGCCTGAAGGAATTTGTATCGACCATTATGAGCCTGAACGTCTTGAAAACCACCCTGATGCAAGCTTACTTAAACTCGATGCAGCGTCTTCCGAAGAAATCGTTGAAATTCAATTATATTCGCATTTATTAAGAAGTAACTGCCCAGTCACAGGACAGCCTGATTGGGGCACAGTTTTTTTAAGATATCGTGGCAAAAAACCTTGTTATCGTTCAATTTTAGCTTATATTATCTCCTATCGTCAGCATAATGGCTTTCACGAACAATGCGTTGAACAAATCTACGCAGACATTTGGGAAAACTTTAATCCTGAAAAGTTGATGGTATATGCGACTTATACACGCCGTGGTGGTTTAGACATTAACCCTTGTCGTGTATCGGACTTTGCATGGATGCCGAGCCCAATTCGATTGGCGCGACAATAAATTGAAGAATAGTTGAGGTTATACGATGTCATATTTTGGTTTTATTCCATCTGAATCTTTGTTAAAGAATATTCAAACTGGAATTGAGAAAAAAAATTCAAACGAACCACTTTACCCTTTGCGTGATCAAACTGCACTCGCTATTAATGATGAAATTATCGATGCAATTTTAGTTGAACTTGTACGTCGTTTCCCTGCAAGTGACAAACGAGAAACAGCTGAAAAACTTGCTGGTTATATTAAATCAACAGTATCGGTACTACTTAAACAGTTATTGGGTAAAGCACCAAATGACGTCGTGAGACAATCGATTGAATTCTCTGAAAAAAGTTTATTCAAAGATCCAGAGGGTAATTATCGTGTCGGTGCTCCATTACCCGCTGATTTAGTAACAAACTTAAAAAATAGCTTTGCAGAAGTACGTGCAGGCAATGATGTCAATCGTGCAGTTCTGTCTGAACAATACAAACAATTCGGTGAAGCTGCAGTTCGTCACTTTATGAATGATTTTAATAAGACCCTAGATTTGGGGATGATTAAACGTAAGGCGTCTGATATCGCTTCTTCAGCGGTCATCAAAGCAGTTCATATTGCTATTGATAAGCTCATTCCTAACTTTACTAAAGAAGAATTGTTAGCTGCAGCTGAATATCATGACACGCTATTTATTCAGGAATAAATCAGATTAATCAAAAACCTAGCTAAAGCTAGGTTTTTTTATGTTTTAAAGATGGTTCAACAATATTGAATAAATAAAAGACATAATTCATCCATTTTTACACTTTTTATGTAGGTTTTTGTGAATCCATCACGACCTAATGTTATCTTAATAAACATTGCGATTAATCAAATGATGCTGAACTTTTAATCCTTATCAACACTTATACCTTTGCATCTATCACCGATAATAATTGGATCTGCTGCTGTTATGTTATTTGAAAATTTTAATGTTAAATTACAACGTATTGGTCTAGCACTCAGTGCGTTTATGGTCACAAGTTTTGTTCAAGCCAATGACTTCGCTCAACATCCTCAATATCAAAATTTTAAACTAAAAACGATGCAGACCTATGGTTTGAGTGCTGAGCAAGTTGACTGGGCCATGAATGGGTCAAAAAACCTACCAAATATTATCAACATTATGAATCGCCCAGGAGAAAGCAAGCCTTGGTACGAATATAAAAAGAATTTTTTAGCAGAAAGTACAATTCAACGTGGTGTGCGTTTTAAAAATCAATATGCAGACACTTTAAATCGAGCAGAACAGCAGTTCGGTGTTCCCCAGTCCATCATTCTCGGTATTCTCGGCGTAGAGACAGGTTTTGGGGCAAATAAAGGCTCATTCATCACACGTGATGCCCTAGCCACTTTAGGGTTTGGATATGAACGACGTGCACAATACTTTCAAGACGAATTAAGCGCTTTGATTGCATGGTCTTATAAGGACGGCATTCCAGCTAATTCAGTCGTTGGCTCTTATGCTGGTGCTGTGGGCTATCCTCAATTTATGCCAAGCAATATTCCGAAATTTGGTGTGGATTATGACGGTAATGGTCATATCGATCTCAGAAACTCTGCTGTAGATGCAATTGGTTCTATTGCAAATTATCTTGCTCAACATGGTTGGCAACGAGATCAACCGATTGCTTTTGCCGCACGCTACCAAGGAAATAATGCGGATGCCATCATAGCCAAAGACTTAACACAACCTACTCCATATGGTGCATTAAAAGTTCAAGGCATTAGCCCACTCAATCCTATTGTTAAAATAGATGACTTAGACATGGTCAATGTGATTCAACTACAAGAAAATTATGGACCAGCTTATTACCTTACATATCCTAATTTTCAAGTCATTACGACCTATAACCGTAGTCGAATGTATGCAACTGCACTGTGGCTTTTAGGGACTGAAATCGCGAGTAGATAAATATAAATCTACTTGTTTTCACAAAAGTCAATAAATATTTTTGTGATTAAGTTCACTATTTGCACATTTTACATATTTTGTTACACTATTGATTAATTTTTAACCATATTTTGTGATAATTTGTCGTTTTTGTAACTAAAGTGAAAATAAAGCTAGACACTTTTGTATCAGGATGAATATCATCCACTACCGCTAAATGCAGTTGCACAAGTAAATTTACAGACCATTTAGGTTAATTATCAGCAACTTAGATAATTAACTTAGGGTTCCAAGGAGTTAAACGATGCATGCTTCGCTGAAAATGTTATCAATATTAGGTATTAGTTTGGCTTTGACTCAAACTCATGCCGAGTTGGTTCAATCCTCTTATCTAAATAATGATGTTGACCAATCAAGTCTTGCTTCACGCGTGATTAGCAAAGACTCTACAAGTTTCAATTCACACTTCTCGAATTTAAACAGTTTAGCAATTACTGAAAGTTCAGGTGATAAAATTCGTCGTGAAACAATCGCAGCGAAAATTCAAGTACCTGTTGAAGAGCCTTCAGTGATTGACAAACTTAATAATGTTGCTTCAAACACTGTTCGTCGTTTTAGCCAAACAGGTGTTGCTTCTTGGTACGGTCGTCAATTTCATGGTCGTAAAACTGCAAGTGGCGAGACGTTTGATATGAATGCACTTACTGCAGCGCATCGTAGCTTACCGCTTAATTGCTATATTCGTGTAACAAATAAATCAAATGGTAAAAGCGTCGTTGTTAAAGTAAATGATCGCGGCCCATTTCATGGTAATCGTGTTGTAGATTTATCTTACGGTGCTGCGAAATCTCTTGGTATTACCAATGCTGGTACTGCGCGTGTCAGCATCGAACGTGTGGATGGTCCAAATTCTTAGGTCCTCATGATTCAGCGAAGCATTTAACGACAAGCCACTCATTGAGTGGCTTTATTATTTTTAATTTTTTTTGATGTGACCAATATACAAAAAAGAATCTTGATTTATCATCTTATGTCATACTGTAGTTTATAGAATAAATAAAATTCAAATAATCAGTGAAGGAAATAGGATGAAGACAATTACAGAATGGTTAGATGAATATAGTGATAGCCATCAAAACCCAACCAATAAAACATTACACTGGATTTGCGTACCCACGATTCTATTCTCGATTATTGGCATACTTGCTCATTTCAGCGCATTACTGACTACCCTTTTACTGGTGTTAACACTCATCTTTTATGCAAGATTAGATCTTGTACTCTCGGTTGCAATGGCAGCATTATTATTGGTCATGTCTTGGCTTATTATTATTCTTCCATTCGGGAAAGGATTCTATATTGCTCTGTTCGTTTTAGCTTGGATAGGTCAATTTTATGGGCACAAAATTGAAGGGAAAAAGCCTTCTTTCTTTAAAGACCTCCAATTCCTTATGATTGGCCCTCTATGGTGTATGGATGCTTACCTAGATAAGATACTACCCAATTGGAAATCACGCCAAATCAGCGCTTAAATTAGCAAATACAGCATGGGTTAAATTAGAATTTAATTTAGCCCGATGTTCATGCTCTAATTAAGTAATTTATGAGATAGAAAAACAGTAAAGTAAAAACTAAATTACTGATAACTTTTTGACTTATTAGCGCAAGCAGTACACAAAATATTGCTGCCCATAAATAGTGATTACTCGACATAACCCTTAATTCTGCTGCTTCATAAAAGACAATCGGTACACATATTGCAGTCAACAAACATGGCGCAGAATATTTCAACATCTTTTTCAAAATTCTAGGAAGTGGCACATTTACCCTTGGCTCCAAGAATAAATATCGATTAATAAAGATCATGATCGACAATCCCAGCAAAAGCATCCAGCTCATTTTTAATCCCCTTCTGTTGTTTGCCATTTTTCAACTATCACACTGGCAAACATTCCACATAGACCAGAAATAATTAACGCTGCATTTACTTGGTAAGCTTCTAAAATTAAAGAAAAAATTATGGTAATCACAACACCAACAAGTATTGTAAGATTTTTTATCATTGGCACTATAATTAATATAAGCAGTGCAACGACTGAGAAATCAAGATGCAAATTTGATAAATTAGGAATGAAGTGAGCAAGCACAATCCCAAATAAACTAAATATCAGCCAAAAAATATAAAAACAAAGTCCTGCTCCAAATAAATATGCGAATGATCGTTGTGATTTATTTTTTACTCCAACCGCAAATAATTCATCCGTCAGCAGAAAGCCAAATACAATACGTTTAAATAGTGGAAATTTACTAACATCATTTCGAAAATTAAGCGCGTAAATTAAATGCTGACTCGTCAGAAAAAATATCGTCAGATAGATTGTCATCAGCGAAGCCTGCCCCGAAACCAATCCTAAGCTCACTAATTGTGCAGCACCAGCAAACATAAACAATGACATTGCAAAAGCTTGTATCGCATTCAATCCAGTCTGTATCGCCAAAGAGCCAGCCAATACCCCCCATGGCATGACTGCAATTGCCAACGGCATAATACCCAGCACACCATGTATAAAATTCTTTTTTGTATCACTCATCTTTTTCATCAATACATCTTAATCTGATTCACTTATCGATTATTATCATCTGATGAGTAATGATTGATCTTGAATAATATTGCGGCGCAAATTTAAGGAAAATTAATAGTTCAAAAGATATTGTCTAGGCGTTACACCTATTGCACTTTTAAAATGTCGATTTAAATGACTCTGATCAGAAAATCCAGTGAGTTGTGCAACCTCAGTTATTCGCACCCCCTGCTTAAGCAATTGTTTAGCTTTTTGAATTCTTCTTTGAACAAGCCAACTATGTGGAGGCAATCCCGTATGTTTTTTAAATTCACGTAATAAATGCCATGGGCTTGTATCTACATATGCAGACAACTCGTGTAGAGAATAGTCATGTTCAGGAAAACTACTCATAAGTTCTTTTATTAGTTCAACTTTTTTTCTCATTTCTGGTGTGTTGATTGGACTCAATTTCGCCCGCCCATAGCAATAGATCAATCTGGCCAATGTCGTCAAATAGAGGCTTTCTTTAAGCAAAGTATCCTCGCCCTGCTCAAATAAATCGAATAAAAATACTAGTTGCCTCGCCAAACCCAAATCATGGATCACTGCATCCGAGAACCATGGGACTGCATTCTTGGTTGTAAAAAAATCTCGACTCAGATCTAATATCATTTCAGGTGTTGGGTAAATTGCTCGATATTTCCAACCAGTTTCCACAGCGGATGAACCAGTATGTATTTCATCAGCATTCACCAGAATAATATCGCCTTTAGGTGCGATATGAAGCTTTCCAGAGCGGTAAAAACTTTGTGCCCCATCTTCAATGACACCAATACAATAGCCCTCATGAGCATGTTTTGAAAATTGCTTACGTTGAAATTGAGCTTTTAATAATTCCAATCCGCCCAATTCTTTGAAATGAAGATAATTAGCAGACTCTTGCATCTTTTTTCTGGATATTACGCCTATAAAATTGCATAAAAACTATCACGCCTGCATTTTAAATCTAGAATGAAATTGCTCATCTCATATATTTATTTTTATAAAAATTATTGATAACTTCGACCCTGATGCTTTAACCAACCATCAATATGCCGTTTTTGAGGATCATGGTGAGTCCAATGAATTACACCACCCTTGTCGGTATATTCATATTCACCATAGAACTCGACGATATCCCCTTTTTGAATATTCTCAACACGTGGTGCCAAGTCTATATTATGAGCTACCAAAACTGTCTGACCATGATTAAGTTTTAAAATAAATTTCTGATGTCTAGATCCTTCATTATCATCATTTAATATTGCAACAACTTCTCCAGAAGCCCTAACTTGCACATCTCTCATCTTTTTTTGAAAAAGTGTCGCTATTTTTGCGACATCATCATTATCCGCAGAGGATAGTTCTCGTTGGTTAGCATCATTATATTGAGTACTTGCATCTGTAGGATTTAGTGCGTGCTCATTACTCTGTTTTAAATCCTGTTTTAAATCGACACCGAAATATGCTGCGACCAACACTGCAATTAACGCAACAATACTTATTTTTGATTTCTGAGACATATTGATCTCTAAGTTATATTTTTATTTCATCCTAAAGTTTATATCATTTAGACTCATCAAAAAAAAGAAAAAGCCCTTAAAGGGCTTTTTCTTTTTCAAAATAATTGAATCAATTATTTTGCAGCAGCTTGAGCAGCAGCAACTTCTTCAGCGAAAGAAAGTTCAGCTTTTTTCTCAATACCTTCACCCACTTCGAAACGTACGAATTGAGCAACAGTTGTACCTGTAGACTTAAGAACATCAGCAACTTTCTTGTCGTTGTCGATAACGTACATTTGACGCTCAAGAACAACTTCATTTAAGTATTTTTCAACTGAACCAGTTACCATTTTTTCAACGATATTCGCTGGTTTACCAGATTCAATTGCTTTTGCTTCAGCAATTTCTTTCTCTTTAGCGATTAACTCAGCAGAAACACCTTCAGCATTTACAGCAACTGGGTTGAACGCAGCAACGTGCATTGCGATACCTTTACCAGTAGCAGCATCACCAGCAAATGAAACTACAACACCGATTTTTAAACCGTGTTTGTAAACTGCAAGGTTTTCACCTTCAACGATTTGAGCACGACGAACTTGAATGTTTTCACCGATTTTTTGAACAAGCGCAATACGAGCTTCTTCTACAGTTGCACCATCTTCAAGTTTCAATTCAGCAATTTGAGCAGCATCAGTTACATTCGCAGCAAGCGCAGCAGCAGCAACTTTCGCAGAGAAACCAGCAAAGTTTTCGTCTTTAGCAACGAAGTCAGTTTGACAGTTTACTTCTAAAAGAATTGCTTTATTGCCTTCTTGAGCAATTGTAATCGCGCCATCAGCAGCAATGTTACCTGCTTTTTTAGCAGCTTTTGCTTGACCAGATTTACGAAGGTTGTCGATCGCTAACTCGATATCGCCACCAGCTTCTGTCAACGCTTTTTTACATTCCATCATTGCTAGACCAGTACGATCACGCAACTCTTTAACCATGCTTGCAGTAATAGCAGTCATGTTATTCTCCTAAATTCGGTCGAGATATGTATCTGTTAACAAAAACGGCCCAAATTAATCATCTGGGCCGTTTTGCTTGATTGATGCTTAAGATGCCACGATTACGTGTCGCAAAAATGACAAATCCGCATCAAATCGCATTAAGCCTCAGGAGCTTCTTTAGCAGCTTCTTCGCCTTTAGCTTGCGCATTAGCTTGAGTTTGAGCGTATTCTTTACCAGCAATAATCGCATCAGCCATCGCAGTAGCGTAAAGAGTTACAGCGCGGATCGCATCATCGTTACCAGGAATAACGAAATCAACGTTATCTGGGTTAGAGTTAGTATCAACGATACCGATTACTGGAATACCAAGGTTCTTAGCTTCTTTGATTGCAATCGCTTCGTGGTCAACGTCGATGATGAACAATGCGTCAGGTAAACCACCCATGTTCTTAACACCGCCAAGAGCACGTTCAAGTTTTTCCATTTCACGAGTACGCTCTAAAGCTTCACGTTTAGTAAGCTTAGCGAAAGTACCGTCAGTAGACTGAGTTTGAAGATCTTTAAGACGGTTGATTGATTGACGAAGAGTTTTCCAGTTCGTCAACATACCACCTAACCAACGGTGATCTACATATGGTTGACCAGCACGTTGAGCTTGTTCACGGATGATGTTAGAAGCAGCACGTTTAGTACCAACGAACAATACTTTGTTCTTTTTGCTTGCTAGGTTGTTAACAAAGTTCAATGCATCATTTAACGCAGGAACAGTGTGCTCAAGGTTGATGATGTGAATTTTGTTACGCGCACCAAAAATGTATTGACGCATTTTTGGGTTCCAGAAGCGAGTTTGGTGACCGAAGTGCGCACCAGCTTGAAGAAGGTCGCGCATGCTTACGTTGTAATCTGCCATTTTCTTTACCTTAAAAGTTTGGGTTAGGCCTCCATATGTCCGCATTCTCCACCCTTACGGGCACCCAGAGTAATGTGTCGACATATGTGCGGATTTTATTAACCAACATATCATCCGATTAAGTGAATCTATTCACGAAAAGCATTTGATAAATTGGGCGGCTATTTATACCATAGTCACACACAAATTTCCAAAAGTTTTTAAAGATCATGAACAGTACTTATGAAGCACCACGTCGTTTAATTAAATCTGCTGAAGATATCGAAAAGATGCGTGTGGCGGGACGACTAGCGGCAGAAGTTTTGGATATGATCAAACCGCATATCAAGCCTGGTGTGAGTACACTAGAATTGGATACGATTTGTCATGATTATATTGTGAATAAACAAGATGCCATTCCTGCTTGCCTAGGCTATGGTGCTGCGCCTGGTCGTCCTGCATTCCAGCATACGATTTGCACATCAGTAAACCATGTGGTTTGCCACGGTATTCCCTCTGAAAACAAAATCTTAAAGAAAGGTGACATCTTGAATATTGATGTCACTGTGATTAAAGATGGATTTCATGGTGATACCAACATGATGTACATCGTGGGTGGTGAGACTTCTATTCTTGCAGATCGCTTATGCAAAGTTGCACAAGAAGCAATGTATCGTGGTATTGCTACGGTAAAACCTGGTTCGACGATCGGTGATATTGGTCATGCGATTCAAAAATACGTTGAGTCAGAGCGTTTCAGTGTCGTTCGTGAATATTGTGGTCATGGTATTGGAACTGTTTTCCATGATGAACCTCAAGTGCTTCATTACGGTCAACCAAATTCAGGCATGGTTTTAGAAGAAGGTATGACATTTACAATTGAACCAATGGTCAATGCTGGTGTATGGCAAACTAAACTTCTTGGTGATAAATGGACAGTTGTAACGAAAGATCATAAATTATCTGCGCAATATGAACATACTGTTTTAGTCACTAAAACAGGTGTCGAGGTATTAACTGCTCGCCCTGAAGAGGATTTATCCCGATTTCAATAATTTTAGTTAATTAATAAAGTTAAAAAAAGTCAGACCAATTTAAATTGATCTGACTTTTTATTTTGCTAAGTCACTCAATCAGAAATAAATTCACAAACAAACCTAACAAATGTTGGATTTTTAAGATTTAAATTCATGATTTTTAAAATTTTTTTATCACAAAAATGCGTAAAAACGCTTTTCAAACTGATTCATTTTATGTTTATATAACGCTTAAAGAATGTAAAACAACAACTAGCAACAAAATCGGACAGGGAGTCCAAAATGACGAAAAAAGCATTCTGGTGCATGGTCGTACCTATTGTTTTTGCATCTACAACTATTTATGCAGAATCATCATTTTTTAATCTGGATGAAACTGAAGGGTTTAAACGATATTCAATTTCAGTCGGACCATTACATGTTATGCCTCAAGGTAAAGCCAAGGCACCTAAAATTCGTACAGCAGTAAAAAATGGTGAAGTTGCAAAAAATGGTGATATTACACTTTCTACAGTTTTTGAGAACTTAGATCCTGATAAAGAAAAAGAAAATCAAAGTATGCAAGCGCTTTTGAAGATCGTTGATGCTTTTAGTGATACTTATCCAGCCAGTCAAAGTGGAACTTCAACTGTAAGCGGCATTGAAAGTTGGAGTATGGATGGTTCTGGAATGACTGCAGATGATGTCACAACACTTGGCATCATGATCAATTACCATTTCAACGATAAGATCTCATTCGAGAGTAAAGCTGGGTTCCCCCCAAAAGTAGATATTCAAGGTAAAGGTAAGATTACAGCACCATTTACAGCCGAAGCAAATTCAACACTTTTAGGTATACCTTTACCAACAATCTATCTTAAGAATGATCTGCCAATTACAGATCTTGAAAGTCATGGAAATTCTATTGCGACAGCACGTGCATGGACTCCAATGTGGGAATTGCAGTACCATTTTGGACAGACTGGGATCAATAAATTTAGACCCTATGTTGGGCTTGGACTTATGGTCGCATACTTCAATGAATTAGAATTGAATCCAAGCCTTGAAAAAGACTTAATTGATTCAGGTCACATGATTGCCAATATGAAAAATGGACGCGGTGGCGATGCATTAATTAAAGGTAAAAAAAGTACAGCAAATCCCAAGGTTAAACTTGAGTCCGAATTGAGTTTTGCGCCAATAGCCACGCTTGGGTTTACTTACGACTTCAATCAAAACTGGTTTGCAGTAGCCTCTATTAGTTATGCACATCTAACAGGTAAAACCACGATTGAAGTCAACGATGATAAACTTGGAACATTATTTTCATCGGAAGTTGATTTAGAAGTAAACCCGATCATTGGTTATGCTGGTGTAGGCTATCGCTTCTAAAACACTTGAGGCATATTGAAGCCACACCCCAATATGCCCAATCCATCACTAACAAAGGAAAAATAAGACAATTAGTATACATTTTAAAATCTAACTTATATCATATTTTTCAATAATTTAACAATTGTAAATTAGGATAATAAATTTGATTTCAAGTGAACAAACTGCTTTGCATTTAGATGATTTAATGAATATAAAATGAACTAAAAATTGGACATGGAGTCCTTCAAACAATGAAGAAGTTTTTAGTTCCTACATTATTCGCAAGTTCATTCTTATCTACTCTGAGTTATGCGGAGTCAGGATATTTCAGCCTTTCTGATGAGGGGTTTAAGCGTTTTTCAATTTCAGTGGGTGCATTACATGTAATGCCGCAAGGTAAGGCCCAACCTTTTAATGTCAAAACAGTCATAAATGACAATTATGAATCTAAAGTTGGGGACATTAATGCTTCCACTGTAATCGATAACCTTGACCCAGATCGTAAACCAAATTATTTAGTAGAAGGTATTGTTAAATTAATTTCTGCTTTTCAAGGCAATGTCTCAGGGGCTATAAGTGGAAAATCCTATATTAATGGATTAGCTGAATGGGATAATCCGAATACGGGCTTGGAGGCTGATAAAGTTACAACAGTTGGCATCATGAGCAGTTATCACTTTACAGATAATTTGTCTGTGGAAATAAAAGGTGGAATTCCACCTAAAGTGGATATCAAAGGTATTGGAAATATTAAAGCCCCCTTCTCAGCTACTGCAGCACCCTTAGGTGGAATTGCGGGGAACTTAGACCTCAAAAATAATATTCATATTACTAATCTAGAACAATCTTCAAAAGCTGCTGAAGCTAGAGCATGGACCCCTGCTTTTGAATTACAATATCGTTTTGGTGAGACCGGGATTAATAAATTCCGCCCTTACGTTGGCGTTGGATTAATGTACGCTTATTTTAATGAGCTAAAAATGGATCCAGGTATTGAAAAAGATTTAGTCGCCGCTGGGCATATGATCCAAAATATTATTAATCAAAATGCTGGTGCAGCACTCGATAAGAAAGATACCAATGGAAAAATGAAAGTTAATTTAGAAGCAACTGATGTTTTTGCACCTATAGCTACAGTTGGATTCACCTACGACTTTAATGATACATGGTATGCAGTAGCATCTATTAGTTACGCTCACTTGCAGAATGAAACGAAGATCACAGTCGTCAATGAAAATACTGGACAAGAGTTAATCAACTCAAAAGCTGATATCGAGATTAACCCGATATTAGGCTATGCTGGGGTTGGCATGCGTTTCTAACGCATAGAGTAAGAAAAGAGGCAATTGCCTCTTTTTTTTGTAATCAAACAAAAACCAAACATAATTGGCAAATTATTACTACAATGTGTCTAAAAATAAATTTGATAATAAAAATACAAAAATAATCACTCTTTATTTACAGTTTTGGACATGGAGTTCCATAATGAAAAAAAAACTAGCTTACTTAGTTGCATCCATTAGTGCGTTAAGTTTTCCAGTCTTCAGTTATGCAGATTCACCTTATTTTAGTTTGAAAGATGGAGATGGCTTTAAACGTTTTTCTGTATCAGTGGGTGCATTACATGTAATGCCTCAGGGTAAAGCTCAACCGATTAATATTAACACCGCTGTACCAGAGGGTACCAAGTCTGAAGTTGGACGAATTTCAACATCTTCTGTACTAGGTGCTATTGATACTTCGACAGCAGATGGTGTTGATAAAAAACGTAAATTAGAGACACTTATAAACTCAGGTCTTGTTAGCCCATTAATCCTTGATGAAATCGATGGCGTAAAATATCTTAAGCCATCAGTTGGTGGCACTGCCGAAATTGATGGATTATCATCATGGACTGCTCAAGGGACAGGATTAGAAGCTGATGATGTCACTACCCTCGGAATCATGACTAATTACTTCTTTACAGATAATATTTCTTTAGAAGTCAAAGCAGGAATTCCACCTAAGGTTGATATTAAAGGTAAAGGGAATATATCAGCACCTCTCACAGGCTCAGTAGATCCTGGAAACGTCAATATCATTATTGCAGATATAGATGCTGGGAGTATTATTGGCGGCAATATTCCACTCAAACAAGATATCCAAGTAACAAATCTTGGAGCCCATGGTAAAGTCGCAGAAGCTCGTGCATGGACGCCAGCATTCGAATTCCAATACCATTTTGGTAAAACAGGCGTAAATAAATTTAGACCTTATGTAGGGCTTGGTTTGATGTATGCATACTTCAATGAATTGGAAATGAACTCCAACCTTGAAGCTGATCTAGTCGCTGCAGGTCATAAAATTGCGAACATCAAATTAGGTGAAGCTGGGAAAGCACTTGATGGAATTGAAAGTACTGCGAATCCTAAAGTTAAACTCGAAGCTAAAGATGCTTTCGCCCCTGTAGCTACTGCCGGTTTTACTTATGATTTCAACGATCGTTGGTTTGCAGTCGGGTCAATTTCCTATGCGCATCTTAAAGGTGAAACAACAATTACAGTAAACGATGCTAAACTTGGTGAATTAATCAATGCAAAATCAGATATCGAAATTAATCCGATTCTGGGATACGCCGGTATTGGTTATCGATTCTAATTTCCATCAGTCTTCATAAAGCGGCCAAGTGCCGCTTTATTCATTCTAATAACTAAATTTTATTGATTGATAAATTTTTATTCTGTCGTCATGATGCTACTGATCTTTTAAAATTACAAAAAATGCTAAGCGGATTGACCATGTCAGAAACCAAATTTTCAAAACCCCTCATCTTTATGCTCATTGGGAGTGCTTTTATTTTGGCACTCTCCTTAGGTGTCAGACATGGATTTGGCTTGTATTTAGTTCCAATGAGTCATGAGTTTAATTGGAATCATCAAGTTTTCAGTTTAGCAATTGCCTTTCAAAATTTATTATGGGGTGCTGTTCAACCCTTTACGGGAGCGCTAGCAGATAAATATGGGAGTAAAAAAGTCGTTGCCGTTGGCGGCGCTTTATATGCGATTGGACTTGTGATGATGGCATTTAGCTCAACAGGGCTTCTCATCAATCTTAGTCTAGGTTTAATCATTGGTTTGGCTTTATCAGCTACTTCATTTTCTGTTTTGCTCTCTGCTGTCGGACGTGCAGCGCACCCAAGTCGACGTAGTATGGCTATGGGTATTGCTAGCGCAGCAGGCTCTTTTGGGCAATTTATTATGTTGCCAACCACACTTTTACTCTTACAAAATTTTGGTTGGTCATCGGCGCTACTCATCACAGCGATTTTAATTGCATTAATTGTACCCTTGGCTTGGATGCTAAAAGCTCCAATGTATCAAGCGCCTCAAGCAGTTGATGCGATTGCTAAACCTTCTTTAAGTTTTAAACAAATACTCATTGTTGCTAAAAACCACAAACCTTTTATCTGGTTAGCATTAGGATTTTTAGTTTGTGGATTTCAAGTCGTGTTTTTGGGCATTCATTTGCCGGGTTATTTAACTGACCATGGTTTTAGCACCACCACTGGTACTATGTTTTTAGCCTTGGTTGGGCTATTTAATATTATTGGAACTTACACTGCTGGTTGGCTGGGTGATAAATATTCCAAACCTAAATTGCTCATGTGGTTATATGGACTACGTGGCATCGCCATCATTTTATTCCTCGCATTGCCACTCTCGATCTTTACGATTTATAGTTTTGCCATCATTATGGGGTTGTTATGGTTATCAACCGTTCCCCTTACCAATGGTATTGTTGCTAATATGTTTGGGGTTAAGTATCTCACCATGCTAAGTGGAATTGTATTTTTTACTCACCAAGTCGGTTCATTTTTTGGAGGATGGTTGGGTGGCTTAAATCATGATATGACAGGCAATTACAATATTATTTGGATGATGTGTATTGCGCTCAGTATCTTCGGTGTATTGATTCATTTATTTGTTAATGAGGAGAATGTCGTCAATGACTAATCGCTTCAATCTGCTCAACATCAGCATATTCATCGGAGTCATCCTTCTGCTTGGTGTATCAATTGCTTTATGGATGAACACTCCTGATTTATTTACATATTTTAACCAAGCTTTTTGCGCACATTAATTTATATAACTTCATAGTTTTGACAACTCAGTTTTTTAAACTCCTCAATTAAATAATCTAATAAACATCTCACGGCAGGCATCATGCCTTGTCGTGATGTATAGGCAACATGAATAACGCCACGTGGTAACTCCCATTCAGGGACTAATTCTACAAGAGTGCCTTGATTAAGCTCTTCATAAACAAACACTCTAGGTAATGATGCTATTCCAACACTATTCAACACTGCAGATTTCATGGCAGCAAAATTATCAGTTTTGAGTCTTGGAAAGAATTCTACTTCTTGAAACTGATTAACTGTGTCAAATTTGGATTGAAATCTCCAAATCGATTTTGGGACATGAAAACCTATACTCGGAAGTTGTGCAAGGTTATCCAAATGGATAGGCTCATGAATCTGTTGAATTAATTCAGGCGTTGCCACTAACACATGTTGCCAAGCATCAAGCTCTCGTACAATCAAGTCGCTATCTTCAAGTGGTAAATTTCTCACCCTAACAGCCAAATCAATCCCCTCTTCTATGAGATCAATTTTACGATTTGTTGCGACCAGATGAACTTGAACACGTGGGTAATGTTGCATGAATTTAGCAATCATATTCCCCAACGGAAACTCAACCAAACCAATTGGGCACGAGATTCGAATTAAACCTGAAGGCTCGCTCGACAAACTTTGCTCTACAAAATTTTCTGCCGCCTCCACTTGATCCAAAATCTTAATACAATATTCAAAAAATTCTTGACCAACTGCGGTTACGGCAAACTTTCGTGTATTTCGTTGCAATAATCTTACGTGTAAACGGTTTTCCAAATCTGAAATATGACGAGACAACTTAGATTTTGTAATACCTAAAGCCTCACTTGCCTTAGTAAAACCTTGATATTTAACGACTTGCACAAAATAGTAGTAATCATTTAAATTTTGCATAATTGTTTCATTTTTGGAATTATCTGTTGAGAGAATCGCCCTGTAATCTCATCAATATACCTCAATATCATGATTAGAACGATATATAGAGGAATATAAATGACACAAGTTCAGAAAGTCTATACCAGCGATCGAAGCACATGGGTGGGTGATGGTTTTCCAACAAACTCCATGTTACCCATGCATGAAATAGGAAATCATACCAGCCCATTCTTGGTAATGGGTTATACAGGTCAATATCGATTTTCTCCAAGTCACCACCAACGCGGTGTTGATTTACACCCCCACCGTGGTTTTGAAACGGTGACGATTGTCTATGACGGCGAATTAGAGCATCGTGACTCAAAAGGCAATCATGGAAAAATTGGTCCAAACGAAGTGCAATGGATGACCGCAGGTAAAGGTATTCTGCATGAAGAACACCATTCGGAAGCTTTTGCAAAAACTGGCGGAGTTTTGGATATGGTTCAACTTTGGGTAAATCTACCAGAGCATGCCAAGATGACTGAGCCGAGATATCAGGAATTGACTGAGCAAAATATTCCTGAAGTTTTAACTCACGATGAGCAAACCAAGATTCGTGTTATTGCTGGTCAATATCAAATCGGCTCAACTGTTTATCAAGGACCAGCTCAAACATTTAGCAACATGAATGTTTATGACATTAGACTTAATCATGGAGCACGCCTTCCATTAAATCTTATGCCAAACTGGAATCATCTGATTTTCATCCTTGATGGAGAAGTTGAGATTGATGGTCAGATCTATACAGCCATGCAAACGCTTTATCTTGACCCAAAATCAACACAGGTCGAAATATTTGCTCATCGTACGGCGAAAATTCTTTGCTTAAGTGGTGAACCATTGAATGAACCCATTGTTGCCCACGGTCCTTTCGTCATGAATACTCAGGAAGAAATCATGCAAGCATTTGATGATTTCAGAAATGGAAATTTTGCTTAATTTAACACCCACAAGCCTTATCATTTTCAAGATAAGGCTTACTGCTCATCACTCCTTCATTCATTTCAAATACCTGTCATAATCCCCTATTAGACTTAGTTCAAAAACAACGTACGATTACAAAATGAAATCAGATAATTTTCCTAAAGTTAGCTTATCAGCACTATTTTTTATTTTTCTTAAATTAGGATGTATTTCATTTGGTGGTCCTGCAGCGCATTTGGTGTTATTTCATCGCACTTTTGTTGATCGGCTCAAATGGCTAAGCTCTCATGAATATGGACAATTGATCGCATTAGCACAATTGTTGCCAGGTCCGACCAGTAGTCAAGTGGGGTTATCGATAGGATATTTATCCAAAGGATATTGGGGGGGCTTTATTGCTTGGTTAGGATTTACATTACCTGCCTTCATTCTAATGACTTCATTTGCTATTTTTGGTCAATATTTTTTTTCCGATATACCTCTTGAACTCTTTCACGTCATCCATTTGATTGTAATAGCCGTCGTCATTTGGGCTTTTTTACAAATGTTCAAAAGCTTCTGTACTGAAATTTGGCAGTATGTCCTGATGCTGAGTTCTGCTTTTTTTATTTATTTTGCACAGTGGAGCTATAGTCAAATTTTCTTAATTTTAGTGGCTGGATTCATTGGCTTAGCATTTACAAAAAAAGGAAAATCTCAGCCATCACCGCACATCAAAACCACTCAGGCATATCAAAAGTATCATTATCTCTGGCTCATCCTGTTTGTCACTTTATTTATTATTTTTCCTGCGCTGCAATTTATCTATTCATCAAGCTTGCTTAGAAATCTAGAAAGCTTTTATCACACTGCTTCAATGGTTTTTGGGGGCGGTCATATCATCCTGCCACTCATGTATGAAGATTTTGTGCTTACTCAACACATCACTGCGGAACAATTTGACTTAGGCTATGCATTTGCTCAACTTATTCCAGGCCCTTTATTTAGTTTTGCAGGATACGTTGGCACATATTTAGGATTTACCGCATCGCCTTTACTTAACGCTGCGATTGCAACCAGTATAATTTTCCTGCCCTCATTTCTGCTTATTTTCGGCACGCTCCCTTATTGGTCAAAATGGGTCAAAAACAAAAAGATTGCAGCAGCCGTAGCTGCAATTAATGCAGCGGTCATCGGGTTATTACTCTGTTTAATTGCTCAAATGGCTGAAAAACATCTACACTCAATTTATGATTTTATTTTTATCGGCATTGTCATTCTTTTACTGAGATCAAAAATCCCTGTCATCATCTCTTTATTAGCGAGCTTTGTTAGCTATGGAGCTTTATTGTATTTTGTAATTTAAAGATCAAACTTAAATGCAAAAATAAAAAAACTCGCAAGCCTGGACTTGCGAGTTTTTTTTGTCATCAAGTCGCCTTAGAACAAGCGATTCATCCCGTTTAACGTTGCTACGCGATAAGCTTCAGCCATCGTTGGGTAGTTAAACGTTGTCTCAACAAAATACTTGATGGTATTGTTCGGACTATTCATCACGGCTTGACCAATATGAATAATTTCAGAAGCATTATTACCGAAGCAATGCACACCTAAAATTTCTAAGGTTTCGCGATGGAACAAAATCTTTAACTCACCCACTGTATCACCCGTGATTTGTGCACGAGCAAGGTGACGGAAAGACGCCTGACCAACTTCATAAGGAATTTTTTCTTCAGTTAATTCCTGCTCAGTTTTACCAATTGATGAAATCTCTGGAATGGTATAAATACCAGTAGGAATATCAACTACGGGTTGGATACCTTGTTCACCACTCATAATCGCGCCAGCACAGCGACCTTGGTCATATGCAGCTGAAGCTAGAGACGGCCAACCAATTACGTCACCCGCAGCATAAATATTTTCAACCTCAGTTTGATACTGCTCGTTCACTGATAGTTGTCCGCGGCTGTTTGGTTTGATGCCAACATTTTCCAAGCCAAGACCATCTGTATTACCAGATCGACCATTACACCATAGAATTGCATCAGCTTTAATTTTCTTGCCACTTTCAAGATGCAACACCACATGATCATCAAATGTTTCTAAGTGATCAATCTGCTCATTGTGGCGAATCAATACACCTTGTTCACGTAAGTGATATGACAATGCATCAGCAATTTCGTCATCTAAATAGCTCAGTAATTTATGCTGAGTATTAATCAAATCAACTTTGTGATCTAAGCCAATAAAGATAGATGCATATTCACAGCCAATGACACCAGCGCCATAAATAATGATTTTTTGAATTGAAAAATCTAGGTCTAAGATTTTGTCAGAATCAAACACACGTGGGTGATTGAAATCTAAAATTGAAGGACGATATGGACGACTACCTGTCGCAATCACCAACTGTTTAAAAATAATCGTTTCTTTCACACCTTCAGGCGTGAAAATCACCACCGTATTTTGATCTTGGATATAAGCACGACCGTGGAAAATATCAATGCGGTTACGGTCGTAAAAACGCGAGTGTGTATCCACTTGCTGTTGGATCACTTTATGCGCATTACGAAGCACTTGCTTCATGGTGAATTGTTTCCAATCACCCACTTTTTGGAACATTGGATCACGTTGATAACGGATAATGCTAGAAACCGTTTGACGTAAAGCTTTACTTGGAATGGTTCCTACATGCGTACAGTTACCACCAAGTTGTTCACGCATATCAACTACTGCAACGCGCTTGCCTGATTTGGCAAGTTTCATTGCCGCACCTTCACCAGCAGGGCCTGAACCTAAAACGACTGCATCATATTTGACAAAGGTTCCACTCACGACCTCTTTCTTACGCGGCATTCAATGCTCCTATACAATTATCTCTTCATTTATCTAACTTATATTATGACTGAAAATGCATACATTTGCTGTATTTCAATACCATATATTACTTGATAGCCACATTTATTTTATGAATATCGTTTTTGCCCAATTTATGCATAAATTCGCTATAATAAGAGACCTATTTTTAATATTTCCTCCCGTCACACATTAGTGGAATCGTTGAATATGTCAGAAAACCGTAAACCAGTACAGGGTGAAAAACTTCGTGGCGCTGAGAAAGTTGCACGTATTCCTGTAAAAGTGATTCCTACGGTTGAAGCACCTCGTAAACCAGACTGGATTCGCGTCAAAATGGCTGCACCAGAAGAGGTTCAACGCATTAAATCAACTTTACGTGAACAAAAATTACATACAGTGTGTGAAGAAGCTGCATGTCCAAACCTTCCTGAATGTTTTGGTGGTGGTACAGCAACTTTCATGATTATGGGTGACATTTGTACACGTCGTTGCCCATTTTGTGATGTGGCACATGGTCGTCCGAATGCATTAGACCCAGATGAACCACGCCACATGGCTGAGACAATTGCAAACTTAGGTTTGAAATACGCTGTTATAACATCTGTAGACCGTGATGATCTACTCGATGGTGGAGCGCAACACTTTGTTGATTGTATTAAAGAAGCGCGTGCTTTAAGTCCTAATACATTATTGGAAATTTTAGTACCTGATTTCCGTGGTCGTATGGATGTTGCATTACGCATCATGACGGAATGTCCTCCAGATGTGTTTAACCACAACATTGAAACCGTACCACGTTTATACAAAGCAATGCGTCCAGGTTCAGACTATCAACATTCCTTAAACCTTCTTAAAATGTTTAAAGAATACTGCCCAGATATTCCAACTAAATGTGGCTTGATGGTAGGTATTGGCGAAACTGAAGAAGAAGTTCTCGCACTTCTTGATGACCTTAAAGCACACGATGTTGACTACGTAACGATTGGTCAATATTTACAACCATCAAAAGAACATGCACCAATTGATCGCTTCGTCACACCTGAAGAGTTCGAACGCTATACAGCACATGGGCAAAAATTAGGCTTTAAAAATATTTGGGCTGCACCAATGGTACGTTCAAGTTATTTTGCTGATCGTCAATACTATGGCGAACCAGTACCAGCAGTTCGTCGTAAAGCTGATCCTGCAAAGAAAATTACTGTTCAAACAATCGAAGCATAATTCTTCTTACTTTAAAGCCCTCGTATGAGGGCTTTTTTGTTTGTGGTTTTTATAATTCTCAATTACTTATTGACACATTTCTTATCTCTCTTCAGCTTGAATTTTGAATATTTTTCAAACAATCTTATCCAATATAAGTATTAATATGCGTCCGTTTTAGAACTCAACGCTTTCGTTTCACATTTCATGATCCAATATCTCTGTAGATCTGATGTTTGTGCTTTGATTAAATTTACTGTGGGTATTGGCTCCATGACCAAATCATAAATGGAGCAGTTCATAATGTTTTTTATACTCAGTTTAATTATTCTATTTATAACACTCTGGGCTATTTTTTATTTCGAATTCTCAAGAACTTCTGGGGCTATCATACTCACAGTCGTATCTATTTTAGTCGCGTTGATCAGCCCTTGGTCGCTGATACTCGGTATTCCTTTTATCCTAATTTCATTGATTGTCAGTATTGATACGTTAAGGATGAAATTTATTACACAACCTGCCTATAAAGCTCTAGCCAATGCAATGCCAACAATGAGTAGTACCGAGCGTGAAGCATTGGATGCAGGAACCAGTTGGTGGGAAAAAGAATTATTTATGGGGGCACCAGACTGGAAGAAATTTGATCAGTATCCGTACCCCACGCTGTCTGAAGAAGAACAATCATTTATCGATCATGAAGTCGAACAGCTCTGCCAGATGCTGGATGAATGGGATATTCACCATCATCGTAAAGACCTCCCTGAAGAAGTCTGGTCATTTATTAAATCCAAAGGTTTTCTGGGTTTAATTATCCCTAAAGAATACGGCGGTAAACAATTCAGCTCATTTGCGCAAAGCCGTATCATGAGTAAGATTGCCTCGCGCTCACTTACCACTGCTGTCAGTTGTATGGTGCCTAACTCTTTAGGTCCAGGAGAATTACTCTTACACTACGGTACTGAAGATCAAAAGAATCGTTATTTACCAGGTTTAGCAAAAGGTGAAGAAATTCCATGTTTTGGTTTAACAAGCCCTGAAGCAGGTTCAGATGCAGGTGCAATTCCTGATACAGGTGTGGTCTGTTATGGTCAATTTGAAGGACAAGAAGTTCTTGGCCTAAAAATGAATTTTTCCAAACGTTGGATTACACTTGCCCCTGTTGCTACGGTGGTCGGTTTAGCTTTCAAATTATATGACCCTGAAGGCTTACTAGGTGATAAAAACAAAACTGAATACGGAATCACATGTGCCCTATTACCAGCTGATCATGAAGGTGTGATTGTAGGAGCACGCCATAATCCAGGTTCACCATTTATGAATGGTACCGTGGATGGTAAAGATGTCTTCATTCCGCTGGATTGGATTATTGGTGGTGTAGAAAATGCAGGTAAAGGCTGGCGTATGCTGATGGAATGTCTGGCAGTTGGCCGCGGTATTTCTCTTCCAGCACTATCAACAGCTGCAGGTGAAATGTGTTATTTAAATGTCGGCGCCTTTGCTCGTGTCCGTCAACAATTCAAAATTTCAGTCGGTAAATTCGAAGGTGTTCAAGAGGTTTCAAGTGATATCGCTAGCGATACCTATATGCTTGAAGCATTCCGTTACCTCGTCACTTGTGGCCTAAACCAAGGGGGTAAGCCCGCAGTTATGACCGCAATGGCAAAATACTACGCAACTGAGACCATGCGTGAGATTGTTAATCATAGTATGGATATTGTGGGCGGGCGTGCTATCCAAATGGGTCCTCGTAACTTCTTGGCGCTCATGTACCAAGCGATCCCTGTTTCGATTACTGTTGAGGGTGCCAATATTCTGAGTCGTTCACTGATGATTTTTGGTCAAGGTTCGATGCGTTGTCATCCCTATTTATTTGAAGAATTACAACTTTTACAAGCCGAAAATAAAGATGCAGCATTAAAAGAGTTTAATGACATTCTTTATAAGCATTTGGGTTATACATTTAATCGAACCGCTAAATCATTTGCTTATGGTTTTATAGGCGGATCAACAGAAGGCTCAGTAAAGGCTGATGATTTCAGTCGCCCTTACTACAAAACCATTAATCGTTTGAGTGCTAATTTTGCCTTAGTCGCAGATATGTGCTTAGGCCTCCTTGCAGGTGATATCAAACGCAAAGAAATGCTGTCTGGACGATTGGCAGATATGCATTCACACTTATTTATTGCGACTGCAATTCTTAAATTTTATGAAAATGGTCAACGTACTGAAGCTGAACAACTGCATGCTAAACTCGCACTTGAGAAAGCATTATATGCATCTCAAGCAGCGTTCTATGGTCTGTTTGATAACTTCCCTGTAAAAATTGCCGCAAGTTTAGTCAAACTTATTTGTTTCCCTTTTGGTCGTCCTATTACTCAACCATCGGATGCCTTGAAACTTAAATTAGGTGAACTAATTCTTCAGGAAAATGCTTTCCGCGATGAATTAAAAAAACATGTCTTCTATAGCACTGATCCCGATGATGTCAATGGACGCATGGAGTCTACATTCCAAATGTTGCTTCAAATTGAGGATTTATGGAATAAGTTTAAAAAGGCTGAATCCAAAGGCCAATTTACAGGTCTGACTTTCGAAGAGCATATTGAATCTGCTCTTAAGGAGAATTTCATCACTCAAGCTGAAGCAGATCAGTTGCTTACGTATAACGCTAAACGTTTTGACAGTATGTTGACTGATGTTTTCGATACTGAACTTAACCAGAGTTTAGAACTTGAGAACCCTCACGCTCAGGCTTTGTCAAATTCTACACAATACTAGTCACCCAATTGCTTCTGAAAAAACGATCCTAAAGGGTCGTTTTTTATTTTTCATTCCACTTTTTATATTTCATTCCACTATGGTGTTATAGAAAACAACATCAAAATAAGCGAAATTAAATGAAAACAAAATAATGAATCTTTATTCATTTTTTATGATAATGTGATTACAACTAATAAATAGCTGTCATTAAATTTTGAACATATGAAATTGACACGCATTTGAATCATATAAACTACAGGACAAGGATCAACGCTATGAGTCAAGAAATCGTATTAGTTGCAGGTAGCCGTACCGCTATGGGTAGCTTTCAGGGAGGACTTTCAAGCTTAACAGCCCCGCAACTTGGTGCTGAAGTCATTAAAGCCGTACTTGACCAATCTAAGCTTGCTGCGGATCAATTAGATGAAGTGATTATGGGGTGTGTTTTACCTGCGGGATTAAAACAAGGTCCTGCTCGTCAAGCGATGCGAATTGCAGGTGTACCAGATCATGTAGGTGCAACAACGATCAATAAAATCTGTGGGTCTGGCATGAAAGCCGTGATGCAAGCTGCAGATGCCATTAAAGCTGGCTCGGTAAATATTATCGTCGCTGGCGGAATGGAATCCATGTCGAATGCACCTTATCTCATGGACAAAGCACGCGCAGGTTACCGTATGGGACATGGCAAAGTGATTGATCACATGTTCCAAGAAGGTTTGGAAGATGCTGAAACTGGCTATTCAATGGGTATTCTTGCTCAAGAAATGGCAGATAAGAAAAACTACACACGTGAACAACAAGACGATTTCGCGATTCGCTCCTTAACTCGTGCTCAGAATGCGATTCAAAATAATTATTTCAAAGATGAAATCACCCCCGTTACAGTAAGTTCACGTAAAGGCGATGTCATCGTTGCCCAAGATGAAAATCCATTTACAGCAAAAATTGATAAAATTCCTACGCTACGCCCAGCATTTGCTAAAGACGGTACAATTACTGCAGCGAATGCCAGTTCAATTAGTGATGGTGCATCAGCATTTTTAGTGACTTCTGCTGAACACGCAACAGCAAAGGGGCTTTCAACTTTAGCAACGATTAAAGCTTACGCATCTCACTCTCAACACCCATCAGAATTTACCATCGCACCTGTTGGTGCAATTGAAAAAGTATTAAACAAAGCGGGCTGGACTGTTGAAGACGTGGATTTGTGGGAAATTAATGAAGCGTTCGCGATGGTAACCATGGCAGCGATTGATGCTTTTCATTTAGATCCTGAAAAAGTGAATATCCACGGTGGAGCTTGTGCACTCGGGCATCCATTGGGGTCATCAGGTTCACGTATTATTTTGACTCTCATCCATGCATTAAAACGCTTAGGTAAAACAAAAGGTGTTGCCGCGCTTTGCATTGGTGGTGGAGAAGCAACTGCGATTGCGATTGAAATCCCAGCTTAATATTTATGCTATAGCGCATCTTAAGGTGCGCTTTTTTTATGAGGAAAAAAATGTCAAAACAAGATTATGAAAATGGTTTAAAAGTTCGAACCGAAGTGATGGGAGAAAATTTTGTCAAACGTGCACAAGACAATACAGTTCCATTTACTCAACCACTTCAAGATTGGATTAATGAGCATGCATGGGGTTCAACTTGGCAACGTGAAGGTGTTTTACCGCGCAAGTATCGTTCCTTAATCACGATTGCATTTTTAACAGCCCAAAAAAGCCCAACAGAACTTAAAGGTCATGTACGTGGCGCTTTAAACAACGGCGCAACTATTGAAGAAATCCAAGAGGTTCTTTTGCACAGCTTGCCGTACTGTGGTGCTCCAGCTACCCAAGAAGCATTTAGAGCCGCGTTAGAAGTCATTAATGAATATCAACAAAGCTAATCTCATTGAGCATTCATAGATAAACCGCTTAATCTACATTAAGCGGTTTTATAAGGTATTTCGACGCTAGATTTAACTTAATTCAATTTTAGATTGATGTTCAAGCACTTGAACCACAGCTGAAAAATCAGAATCTTGAGCTTTCACTTTTTCAATTTGCATATACTGATTTTGTATAAGTTGCATCGCTGGCAAATTCAACGCTTGCTCTTGAATTAGATCAGTCGCAATTCCAATATCCTTTTGTAAAAGATTTAAGGCGAAGGTTTTTGGAAACGCACGACTCAAGACACGTTGCGCCATAATATTTTCAGACATTGAACTTTTACCACTAGAATGATTAATACAATTCAATGCACTATTCAAATCTACTCCTTTTGACTTTAATACCGTCAATCCTTCTGCAAGTGCCCATAGATGGGTTGCCATCAACGTATTATTCACCGCTTTAACAGCAAATCCAGAACCACTCTCCCCGACATATTCAATTAATCCTGCAAATGCCTGAATAATCGGTTTTGCACGCTTATAAGCATCGAAATCACCTCCAACCATTACCGTCAGTGTCCCTTTTTCAGCACCTATAGTTTGCCCAGAAACGGGGGCATCTAAATATTCAACACCATTAAATTTCAACTGATTTGCAAGTTTTAAAGCACTTACAGGTACACCACTGGTACAGTCGATCCATACGCTCCCCTTGACCGGAGGATTTTGAGCAATAAGCTGTTCGATATCTGCACTGGTGGGTAAGCAACTGAAAATAAAATCTGCTTTCACTGCTTGATCGACAGAAGTCGCTTTAGTACCAAATGTTTGTGCATGTGCTTCTGCTTTTTCAAAATTACGGTTCCAAACCAAAACTTCAAATCCTAGTTTTGGTAAATGGCTCGCCATGTGCCATCCCATAGCACCTAAACCGATAAATGCAATTTTCATTTTTAATTTCACCTTAAATTTGAGTGTTAGGGAGTGCCGTTGCTTCTGCTGAATGCGGTTTGTTTTCGAGCTCTACTGTTTGCGCATTTTTATCTTCACGATTTAAGAAAAGATTCAATAAAATAGCCGCTAATGTTGCAGTCCCTATTCCACCCAAATCAAAATTCCCAATTTGTAAACTATAATTGCCTGTCCCCATAATTAAGGTGACAGCAGCAATCAACAGAGTACTGTTTTTGGTAAAATCTACGCGGTTGTCCACCCAAATTTTAGCACCAGCCACTGTAATCAGACCGAAAACAACAATCGAAGCTCCCCCTAATAATGCGACAGGAATCGTACTAATAACCGCGCCAAATTTTGGTGATAGACCTAGCAAAATTGCAAATACGCCAGCAAATAAAAATATGGTGGTCGCATAAATTTTGGTTACCGCCATCACACCAATGTTCTCAGCATATGTTGTCATTCCTGTTCCACCGACTGATGCAGACAAGGTCGTACACACACCATCTGCAAAGAAACCTCGTCCCATATATGGTGAAAGATTACGTCCAGTCATTGCAGACACCGCTTTGAAATGTCCTAGATTCTCTGCAACTAAGATGATCGCTACGGGAGCAATAAGGAGCATGGCATTAAATTCAAACACTGGCGCATGAAAAGTAGGTAAACCGAACCAAGCTGCCTCACTGACTTTAGTAAAATCGATCGCTGTACCAAAACCCAAAACATTGGTGAGTAAAAAATAAATAAAGTAAGAAGCCACTAAGCCAATGAGCAATAATAATCTACGGATCATGCCCTTAGTAAATACGGCGATCACACTAATACAAATAATCGTAATTAGAGCCATCCATGAATCAAACTGATTAGCAGAGACACTTTTGATCGCCACTGGTGCTAAATGCAAACCAATGATCATCACAATTGCTCCAGTCACAATTGGTGGCATCAATTTTTCAATCCATGCTGTGCCAGTTTTCATCACGATCAAACCGATCAAGGCGTACAAAATACCGCATGCAATGGTACCGCCAAGTGCTAAGCCTAGGTTTGGATTTAAGCCAACACCGGTATAACCAGTGACTGCAATGACTGCTCCAATGAAAGCGAAGCTCGAGCCTAAATAGCTCGGCATACGCCCCCCAGTCATTAGGAAAAATAATATTGTCCCAATACCCGTAATAAACATTGTAAGATTCGGATCGAAACCCATCAGTAAAGGGGCAAGTACTGTTGCTCCAAACATTGCAAATGCATGCTGCAGCCCCAATACCATACTTTTACCTGGCGGCAAGTACTCATCTACTTGAACTGCGGTCGTGTCTAGATTTCCTTGGAAAGGTTTAAATTTTGGAAACCATGTTTCTTTTGTGCTCATCGACCTTCTCCTGATCAAGCATGCTGTTTTAGACCATTGGAACTGGCTCGCAATATGCGCGGTTAAAATACATGAGGGCTTTTTCACCCGCTTGCTGTTTCATCCCCTTTACATGGCAGAACAAAACATCATGACTGCCTACCGATAAACTTTGTACGACTTCACAATCAAAACTCACTAGCGCACCTTCTAAAATAGGTGCACCTGTGACTAATGTTGACCAGTCCCCCTTTTCAAAACGTTCTGCCATTGGAGTTTTACCCCCAAACACATTTGATAAATGCTTTTGACTACTACTTAAAGTATTGACACACAAAACCTGATTACTTTTAAATGTTTCAAATACTGATGCTGATCGATTTAGACATACCAGCAATGTTGGTGGTGTATCTGTCACACTACATACAGCTGAAGCTGTGAAGCCAGCTTTTCCTGCTTGACCAGCTGTAGTAATGACATTGACAGCTGCACCTAAATTCGACATTCCTTGCCTAAAAACCTGTTGGTCAATGTTGAATGTGGCACTCACTGCCTCGGGTAAATTGATTGATTTCACATTTGCATTCATAGTGTTCTCCATCCCTCATCGCCTAAGCAGTCAGTGAGGGACTCATAATAGGGTGATGAAAGCTTTCAAATTAAACATGAGCAATCGAAGCAATTTCGATGAGTGCATCAGGTTTGACTAATCCTGTTTGAACACAGTAACGAGCTGGTTCTGCATTCGGAAAATATTCGGCATATACTTCATTCATTGCAGCGTAGTTTGCCCAATCTGTCAGAAAAATATGGTTGAAAGTAATGTCAGACATTGTTCCGCCAGCAGTTTCGATGACCTTCTTTATTGTTTCAAGGACATGGCGTGTCTGTGCTGCTACGTCTCCAACATGAACTACATTGTTGTTTTCATCAAAAGGCAAAGTGCCTGAAACATAGACAATGTTGTCTGCTTTAGTTGCTGGCGAATACGGTGCGAGTGGCTTACCTGAACCCACTGGAATAATGACTTCTTTTGACATGACTTATTTCCTAATTTTAAAATTTATAAATATCTATGCGCTTTCAGAGAGTGTTGGTTGATCTGCAAAACTACTGACAAAACTTTCTGTATCCGACACCCATCCAAAGAAGGTTTTTATGTTGTACATACTTGCGACATGGGCTTCTTTTGGCCCTGCTTGATGACAGGCATCGTCTAAAGCCACGCCAAAATATTCTAGAAAGAAGCCATCTCTGAGCGTCGATTCAACGCATACATTGGTCGCGATACCAACAAAAACCAAATTACGAATTCCACGCACTCTGAGCATGCTGTCTAGCGCCGTGTTAAAGAATCCACTATAACGAGGCTTTTCAATCACAATATCTTGAGGAGCTGGCACCAACTCATCAATCAACTCAAAATCCCAATCCCCTTTTGCTAACAATTTGCCTTGTAGCTCAGGACGCTTACGCATGGTCTTCAGTGCATTTGATTTATGAAAGTTTGGTGAATCAATACCACCTGCTTCACGATATTGATTATCCCAACCGTTTTTGAAATAGATCACTTGAATACCAGCATCATGTGCTGCAGAAACTGCCTTTTTAATATTTTCAACCACAGGTTTTGTCGTCGACACATCAAACCCAGCAAGATCTAAATAACCACCTTTTGACGTATACGCATTTTGCATATCAATCACGATTAATGCTGTTTGCTCTGGTGCAAGCACAATATTTTCCGGTTCGGCTTTGAGTTTTACACCCGTACCCGCTTGTGCAGTAAATCCAGCTTCAACGGTATTTTCTAAATGACTCATGCGATTTTCTCCAACACAGGTTCTGAACTCATTCCTTCAACCACAACATGTTCACGACATTTCATAAGCGGCTGAATCCGCTGTCCAAAACTTTCAACACCTTCAACAAAATCATCAAATGTCAGTAAAATGCCTTCAGTTCCTTTCACCTCACTAATCTCATCTAGCATTTTTGCGATAGTTTCGTAAGAACCCACCAACGTTCCCATATTGATGTTGACTGGTGATACTGATGAAGCCATTTGACGAATATTAGTATCTGCACCAGATTTAGTATCTTTTCCGCCTTGATTCATTAACCAGTTGATCGCTTCAATATCAGCGCCATCGTTGTAATGTTGCCACTTCGCCATCGCTTCTTCGTCTGTTTCAGCAGCGATAATCATGAACAAAACGTAGGTTTGAACATCACGACCCGTAATATCTGTTTTTGCTTTTAAACGATCGTTGATTTCTGCATAGGCTGTTGGTGTATTAAGCCCTTTACCAAAAACAAAATTGTAATCAGCGTGTTGAGCAGAAAATTCCAAACCTGTATCCGATTGACCAGCGCAGATAATTTTCATCTCTGCTTGCGGGCGTGGGCTAACTCGGCAATCATCCATTTGGAAATGGTCACCTTTAAAATCAGATTTACCTGTTGCCCATAATTCACGCAGAATTTGTACGTATTCAGATAAGTATTCGTAACGCTTTCCGAAATATTCATCACCGGGCCACATGCCCATTTGGGTATATTCTGGCGCTTGCCAACCTGTGACGACATTTAGGCCGAAACGACCATTCGAAATTGAATCAATCGTAGATGCCATGCGTGCAACTATGGCAGGTGGCATCACTAGCGTCGCAGCTGTTGCATAAATTTTTATTTTGCTGGTGACTGCAGCAAGACCCGCCATAAGCGTAAAAGTTTCTAAGTTGTGATCCCAAAACTCAGTCTTACCCCCGAAACCACGCAGCTTGATCATAGACAATGCAAAGTCAAAACCGTAATGCTCTGCGCGTTGGACAATTTTTTTATTTAACTCAAAACTTGGTTTGTATTGAGGAGCATTTTCTGAGAGTAACCAGCCATTATTTCCGATCGGACAAAAGACACCAATTTTCATATCTAACACTCCTAATTTAACGATCAGTTAAATTTGATTTAGTAGGATTAAGCTTTCGAGCTTGTATTAGATATTTAGCAAATGGTGTGCCAATTATTATTTTATTATATATTACAACAACTTAATAATTTTATATTTTACCTTATGATAAATTAATCACATAATCCCATTACTCATCACTCCTAAAGAACGTCATAAAAAAGTGCACAAGATGTTCCAAAAAAATACCATTTGGTAAAATAATTAAAAAAACCACGATCTCAATCGTGGTTTTTTATATGCAATTGAAAAGTTTCAAATGCTAGAGTGATCGAAGAAATTGAATAAGTGCTTGATTAGTGATATTTGGCTCAGTCACAGTAGAAGCATGTGCACCTACATAAAAAATTGAGCATTGTGCATGTACAAAATTTTTCTGAAGATCAAGAGTCTTATGTACTGGAACCAAGAAATCATCACGATTTGCAATCAAGTGAATTGGAGTTCGTTGAAGTGCGGTGATATGTTCATTCGTTATTTTAAATTCCTTTAAAGCCTTCAGACGTCTCAGTACATTCTCTTTTGGTGGAAAGTTTCGGAGTTGATTATTTTCTGCTTGTTGTATTTGATCGATATTAACAGAGATCCATACAGGTGGATAAAGAAATAATGCTTGAGCTCTAACATATGCCTCTGCACCAGCATTTTGTAATAACGATTCTCGAGCTTCAAAACATTTGAGCGTATGTGGATCTAGTGAGTCCCACGCATTAATACTGGTCAAACTCAACATTTCCAATTTTGTATTTTTAATTAAAACTGCTAACTCCGCTCCAATATGCCCACCTAAAGCATGACCGATAAAATGGAATTCATCGATCTTTAGATCCTCTAAAATCTGTATCACTTGTACTGCCATATCGGTCATTGAATAAGTTGGTGCTAGTAATGCAGCATCTGCATGACAACCTTCTTGATCATATGTAATAACATGAAAAAAACGAGACAATATATCTAATTGAGGATGCCAAAAATGTCCATGTCCTCCTAGCCCTGAAGATAACAACACAAACTGAGCATCAGGATTAGATTTACAGTAAAAAACTTGATACGTCATAAATTTTACCTATCGATAAAAAATATCTACAACGCTGCAATTAACATGCCCAAGCTAATTCAATTAAAAATTTATTTCTAAAATGCTAAATTTATAATTCTAAAGATAAACAATAATTGTTATCATTTACAATAATTACATACACTCACACTTTCTTACTTTTATGAACAGTACAGAATTCGAACTACCAGGCGAGTTAACACTTGGGAATCAAGTAAAAAAAACTCGTAAGACTACTAAATCAGTTTCTATCAGTTATCGCCTGATGGTGCTCTATCGTTTTTTATTGGCGGGTATTGGAGGTTATTTGCTTGCATCCCTCTCTGCCATCGTAATTGCACAAACATTTAGCACATATCAATCTAGCGCAGCGATGTCAGCAACGCTCATTGCTTTCTGTTTACAGTGTGCAGCGTTTATTTGGGTTTTTATGGTTCACAAAACCAGGAAAGCCACATTGGGCATCGTCTTACCTAGCCTTGCTTTATTTCTCATCTATAAAATCATGGGGAACTAATTCATGAGAAGTGATGCCAAAGCTGAAGGCCCACGCCAATCGATGTCATGGTTACATACTTGGGCTAGTTTGATACTAGGATGGTTGCTGTATGCCATCTTTGTAACCGGTACTTTGAGTTTTTTCCAAGCAGAAATCAGTACATGGATGAAACCCGAGTATCACCAATCGATTCCTAGCCAATCTCAACTTGAGCAGACGCAAGTAGCTCTGCAATATTTGCAGAATAATCATACTGATGCGGGGAGCTGGGGAATTCAATTGCCCAATGCTCGTCAAAATTACACCACACTGAATATCCGGAATGTCGGAGAAGATCCCAATGCTCGTCGCGGTGGTGAACGTGTGACGATTGACAGTGCCACAGGTGAAGTATTAGAAGCCCGTGAAACCCGTGGTGGTAGTTTTCTGTATCGTTTCCATTTTGAATTATACGGAATGCCACGTATATGGTCACGTTGGATTGTGGGCATAGCAACTATGTTTATGCTTGTTGCAATTATTAGTGGCATCATCACCCATAAGAAAATCTTTAAAGATTTCTTTACCTTTAGAACAGGTAAAGGACAGCGTTCTTGGTTAGACGCACATAATGCAACAGCTGTATTCGCACTTCCCTTTCATATCATGATCACTTTTAGTGGTTTACTTTTATTATTGTTTACCATCATGCCGTGGGGGGTACAGCAAATTTATGACAATCGTGGCGCCTTTCTACAAGACCAACGAAAATCCTTAATTCAAAATCCAGCAGAACCACAAGGGCAGACTCGTACTGATCAACCGCAAGGAAATCAGCGTTCAATGATGAATGCTCGTACAGAAATTGAGGCTCGTGGTACGCAGTCAGCATCAAATGAACATGCTAACAAAATGGATGGTGAGAGAAAGAATCGAGGTGAAGGTCGACGTACTCGAAACCAAGATCGTAAAGCTGAACCTGCACCACTTACAGATATTGCCCCAATCCTCACTCAAGCTGAAGCGAAGTGGAAAAACAATCCGATTGGTTCGATCACGATTAAAGCACCAAATACATCTAAGGCGACCATAGAGTTACGTGCTTTACACGGCGCAAGTATCGCTCATCGTGGCGTATATGAAACTTTAGACTTCAATGGTGTGACAGGTCAAAACATTACAGATGATTCCGCTCAACTCAAAAATCCTTCTATTCCCAATGGCATTTACAATGTTGTCACTGTTCTACATGAAGCACGAGGAGTTGATTTAGCCTTACGTTGGATACTCTTTTTTTCTGGTATCGTTGGCACGCTAATGGTCGCAACAGGATTAATTTTATGGTGCGTTAAACGTGCACCTCAACAAGCGAAACAAGGTTATAAATCCTTTGGCTATCGCACGGTTGAGATTACCAATATCGCTGCGATTATCGGCTTACCAATTGCTTGTGCAGCTTATTTTTATGCAAACCGTTTTATCCCTGCCGATATGGAAATGCGTTTAAACTGGGAAATCCGTACATTCTTTATCGTGTGGCTCTTCACACTGGTTTATGCTGTTTTTCGCACCCATCGCCAAGCTTGGCTTGAATTACTGAGTCTCGCTACCCTGCTTTTTGCTTTACTTCCGCTTGTAAACTTTATCACAGGTGGTCAACCTTTATGGCGTACTATAGCTCACGGTCAATGGGTTATCGCTTCGTTCGATCTGGCAATGCTAGTTTTAGCAATGGTTTTTTATTCTGCACTTTACAAAGTTCAAAATCATCAAGGAACTCCATTAAAAAAGAGTCAAGTTTTACCTAAGGTAGAGGGGTAATCACCATGAGCTTTTTTCTCCTCATTTGGGCAGTTTGTACTTTAGGTTTTATAGTTTTAGCCAGTGCAATGCAAAAGCATCAAAAACAAATTTTTGGTCAAACGCTAAGTACTAAACACCAGAAAATAGCCTCAATGGTTGGATGGGGATTCCTGTCGTTAGGGCTTATCCTCTGCATGAGCAAAGGACAAGTCAGTAATATGATAAGTTATTGGATTGGTGTACTGACATTCGCTGCGCTTTTTGTTGCACTTTGTCTGACCTATTTTGAGTCAAAAATGAAAAAAATCATTTTGGGCGTATCCTTTATTGGATTCATCAGCTTGATCTTCCTCATCATTTAAATACTCTACTTGATAAAAAAACCGACCAATATTTCATTTCAATATGGGTCGGTTTTATTCTTCTTAGATTAGCTTTAAACGTGAATCACGCTGAAGTTCTAGCAAATCAAACGTATAATGAGCCTCATTTATTATGGCGGTTAAGGATCGGTACGCATGGAACTTCGACATTTGAAATATTTCGTCTCAGTTGCCGAAGAACTTAATTTTACGCGTGCTGCAGAAAAACTTTTTATAGCGCAGCCCTCTTTAAGTCAGCAAATTAAAGATCTTGAAGCGGAATTAGGTACATCCCTGCTGATTCGTAAAAGCAGAAGCTTATCGCTCACAGAGGAAGGAGAAACTTTTTTAAAAGATGCTCGACATATATTGAAACTTGCTCAAGACGCCAAACACAAGATTCAAATTATGGCGAATACCAAGAAAAACAAATTAAATATTGGCTTTTTACCTGTGGCAGAAATGAAAATTTTTCCCTATGTCATGCCTATTATTCGTGCACAACAGCCTGATTTAGATATTCAATTTCATAGTTTGAGCTGTGTACATCAAATCCAAGCACTTCGTGATCAAAAAATTGATGTCGCATTCACTCGCCAATGTATCGATGATGAGCATATTGCCTCTATCGAATTGTTCAGTGAGCCTCTGATCTTGCTGATTCCTCGTCATTCAGCCCATGCGCATTTAGACTGTATTTCAAAACAGGATTTAATTGCCCAAAAATTTATCATGAGCGAGGAAACTGCCTCACCGATCTTATTCCAAAAAATTCAGAACATTTTTGAAACCCTGAATACATCTATTCAAGTTGCTCAATACTCGAGTAACATTTTAATGAATATTAATCTTGTAGCGATGCAAGTCGGTTGGACCATTGTTCCAAAATATGTTGAAAGCTTGCTCAGTGAAAATGTCTTAATTAAGTCAACTAAAATCGATTTACCGAATATCAGCTTATATTTGAGTTTCAGAAAACAAGATCAAAGTAAGCATTTGCAAACTGTGAAAAATATTCTAAGCCAACACTTTCATTGTCATATTTTTTAAAACTTTGAAAGCTATTTTAAAAATAAAAAACCTGCAAATTTGCAGGTTTTCTTTTAGATTAGTCTTAAACTTTTTGATTAAACGCCAAGTTTATCAAACAGTTTTTGACTGAGCTCTTCGCTCGTCTGAGGAATACTTAAGCCAGCGACAAATTTATCTGGTCTTAAAAATGCCATCGAGTATTGAGTACGACCAAACCATGCTCGAATCGCATGCTCCGTATCCCCAAGTGTCAATATTTCATCATCATGAGCATCAGTATTCAATTGTTCAGGTGGAACGACTTTAATGAATTTCACACCCAATGCTTTCCATTTTTGAATACTTGTTGGTGTGAGTCCCCAAGTCGGATCTACTCCCCAAGCAATAATAGCAAAGCCTTGACCAATAAAATCATCCAGTAATTTCACCTGACCTGTGCTGTCTTGCATTTTAGGTTGAATAAACATTTTACCGATTGGTGATGTCTTATTGACCTGTCCAACCAAAATACCAGATTTATATTGTGGCATTGGCTTAAAGCGCATTTCCAACAAATATTGTTTAACTGGTTTAATGTAATTTAGAACATATGAAATAGCATCACGCGCAGTACCTTGCCATTTTTTAGGCGGAGCCAGCACATGGCCTGCTGTAACAGATAAATCAATCATCGCTTTGGCATGATCATGACGCTCTTCTTGATAAGAATCTAGAACTTTAGCATCTACTTTACCTTGTACGACCATAGCCAGTTTCCAAGATAAATTGAACGCATCACGCATTCCACTGTTATAACCCTGCCCCTGCCATACTGGCATAATGTGCGCTGCATCTCCCGCAAGTAAGATACGCCCTTCTTTAAATCTACTGGCAATACGTGCATTATGGGTATAAACACGATTTCGGATCACATCGATATTTTCAGTGTTTGGTAATACTTTGGATAAAAGTTTAGCCATGTTTTCAGGTTGACTCAGTTGCTCTTGCGTCTCCCCTGGCATCACCATAAATTCAAAACGACGGATACCATGTGGTAAAGCCGCTGACACATATGGACGTACTGGATCGCAACATAAGTAAATATGTGGTGTCGCCAATGGATCGTTTGCAATATCGACAACAATCCATTGGTTTGGTGCAGTTTTACCTTCAAAAGGAATATTCAACATACGGCGAACGTAGCTATTACCGCCATCACATGCCACAAGATACTTTGCAGTTATATATTCAATTGTTTTATCTTTATTTTGGATTTGAACTTCAACTTGATCTTCAGTCTGCTTAAAACTTTGAAGTTGACGAGAAAAAAGTACTTCCACATCATCAAAACGTTCTAAACCTTCCAATAATTCTGCATCAACATAAGGTTGTACGAATGCGTTACGACGAGGGAAACCAAACTCACGTGTTTTAGGTTGGATATCTGCAAAACAACGGCCTGAAGGCGTAAGAAAACGCATCGCATGATCGGGAGTGGTATGCGGCAATACTTTGTTGATCAAGCCAATCGATTGCATTGTTCTTAGAGATTCATCATCAATACCAATTGCACGAGGATAATCAATCAATTGATCAAGCTGTTCAATCACTTTTACTTTTAAGCCCGCAAGGCCAAGGCCGTTCGCCATCGTTAAACCGACTGGGCCTGCACCAAGTACGATCACATCTGCTGAATAAGTGTTGGTCTGTGACATGGTCAATCTCCTCTAATATTCGCATTAGAGAGGATTTTCAGCATAGGAAAAAGTTATGCTAAGGTCTTATGAAATTTAAGAAATTGTCACTTTTACTTCAATTCCATCAAAAAACCTTAATTTATGTCGCTCATCTATAGCTTTTACCTATAGTTGAATTTGTAATTCATCTACAAAATATCTTAGTAAATAGGCTCGAACCATACTACTCAAGCTTTGAATCAGTTTTGCAGTATAATAAGGGAACAACTTTAATATTTTTTGCTTCGCTTTGAAGCCATGGAATCCCACTATGACTAAACGTGTTACCGTCCCGATTGCTCTCGAAAATCGTGCTCATGCAGGTAATGCCGCTGCTCAATTTGAACTTGCTGAACTTTATATGACGAGTGAACACGATGAAGACATTGCGCTTGCAGAAGAATGGGCTTTACGTGCTGGTCAATTGGGTCATGTCGAAGCGATGTACTGGTTAGGGGAAGGTTATACACATTATGCGAAAGAAGTTTTAGAAGAAGATCCTGAAGATGCAAAACTAAACTTTGAGTACGGTTTTAACTGGCTCACGCAAGCAAGTAAACATCAACATGCTGCTGCGATTTTAGAGCTCGCAGGTTATTACCGTCGTGGTAATGTGGTCGAAAAAGATGTACAAAAATCTGTTGAATTGGTGACTCAAGCCGCTGAACTTGGTGATACTCAAGCAATGCGTGATTTATCTGCCATCTATGCACATGGTTTAGGTGTAGATGTAAACGAGGAAAAAGCTGATTATTGGCAGGAAAAAGCTCAATCAAGCACTTAAGATAAATCTCGTTTTTTTGCCTCAAAAGCCTTCATGATTGAAGGCTTTTTATTGAACTACTTTAGATCTTGTTAAAACTTTAACATACCTTAAAATAGCAACCCACTTTAAGATAGTGACATACTTTTAGATATTAATTAACTTCAGCGATGATGGCTTGTCTACAAATCCCATCTACTGCCCTTTGCTGTTCAAATATTTTTTTCGGCATTGCTTCAAAGCTATCAAAAAAGCAGATTTCTTCTTCATTAATGTCATATACCAATGAATGATTACCAATGCCTTCTAAAGTATCGTAATACACGATCACGAACTTATTGGCATCAAATGCGATTTGAATATCTTGATAGCTGATTGCGGGGGATATTTTTAGCGCAAGTTTTTCAGCTTCTAAATAGCTTTGCTTTTCTTGCTCTTGAAGTGCATTGTCTTCATCTGTGGTAAATTCCACATCTAAGCCAAATTTTTTAAGTCCCACCGCTAGACCGATCGTGGTCGTTCCATCACCTTCTACATAACCACAGACTTCTTTTAGTTGTTCAATATCTGGGTCTAACCCAAGATATTGAAAGAGCATCCATACGGCGTAAATGCCAGCATTGGCTTCGAGGTTAGCTAGTTCTTCGGGAATTTCCATCAAAAATATATATTATTTATTGAGCTATCAATTATAACAAATAATCTTCTTCAAAATTTAAGAAATTAAATACAAAATTCAAGCTCACTCATCTAAAAGTTTCAAAAAGTTTGGACATTGTAAATGGTCATCGTATGGACATTTTTCAACGTGTGACAAAATTAAGAGTAATTTATTTAAAGTCTCAATTTTATCTTTGATTTCGTTTTTTGCTTCCCTAACTTGATCGCGTTTAATTTTAATTTTTTCATGATCAATTGACATATTTTTAATTTGGCTCAGCGTCATACCACCATTTTGGAAGATCTTGATTAATGAGATATTCTGTATTGCTCGGGATGAATACTGTCTTCTAAGCCCTTTCCTTCCAATAGATCGAATAAGTCCTTTTGATTCATAAAACCTAATCGTGGCAGTTGAAGTATTTGTTCGATCAGCTAGATCACCTATATCTATTTCCATTAATGCACCTTGACTTCAAGTTAGCTTTAAGTTGCACACTAGCATGACTTAAATTAGAGAGTCATCCTTTCATGAATATTTTAATTTACATTTTAGCCTTAGGCCTAAGCGCTACTTTAATTATGGATTTTTTAGGTTGGGTAAGAGCGATGATTTTTAAAATCCCCTCATTTAACTATGCTTATTTGGGTAGGTTTTTCTTTTTAGTTAAAAATAAAAAATACGTATACAGAAATATTACCGAAGCCCCTGTACACAAATTTGAATACATTACGGGTTGGGTATTTCATTATATAACCGGTATTTTTTTCGCTTTAATTTATACTTATATCGATAATTCACATACTACTTTGGAAGCTTTTATATCTTCTATTTTATTTGGACTTTCAACTGCTATTATCCCATTTTTGGTGATGCAACCTATTCTTGGATTTGGTTTCTTTGCGAGTAAAACGCCCAATCAATGGATCAGCATAAAAAATAGCTTAGTGGCACACTTAAATTTCGGAATCGGTTTATTTATAGCCCAAATTATTCAATCCTACATTTTCTCAACATTACACTAATGAAAGCTTGATAGATTGAATGATAAAAATTTTAAATTAAATTTCTAATACGTTGCCAAAATGAATAAATCAATCAAAGACAAAATTATTCGAATTTGTGATGAAAAAATCGATCGGAAGGGAGAGTCTGTAGGTTTGTCATTTTATGCTTTCTTTTCAAATAAAATAATGACCCCGATGCACTCATGGAAGTAGCTCATTGGTGGATCATGAAACATAAACTTGACCACTTTGAAAAAGCACAGAAAATAAAATCTCTAATATCATCGGAATCTGAAGTTGACGCGATTTAATTGAAATACTTTGAATCACCAATAACCAACTTAACATTGGAAATTCGCAAGTTTAGAAGTACAATACTGCCCTAGTCGAGGGATGCTGCGACGTTTTACAAGTACAAAATGTAAAAGCGCCAGGCTCGACGATCGGTCCCTCTTATTCTAGGTAGACCAACAACGGCATCCGCGAACATAATGATCAATTTTTGTTTTTTATAAGGAGATCGTGATGAACGCGGTTAATGCTTCATTTACAGATTATAAAGTTGCCGATATTTCACTTGCTGACTACGGCCGTAAAGAAATCAAACTTGCAGAAGCTGAAATGCCAGCCCTTATGGGTCTGCGTAAGCGTTACTCTGCGGCTAAACCACTTGCTGGTGCTAAAATTTTGGGTTGTATCCACATGACAATCCAAACAGCTGTTCTTATCGAAACTTTGGTAGAGCTTGGTGCTGAAGTTCGTTGGACATCTTGCAACATTTTCTCAACTCAAGACCACGCTGCTGCAGCTATTGCAGCTTCTGGTGTTCCAGTATTTGCTTGGAAAGGCGAAACTGAAGAAGAATATATGTGGTGTCTTGAACAACAAATTAATGTAAATGGTACGCCTTGGGATGCCAACATGATTCTGGACGACGGCGGTGATTTAACTGCACTTGTTCATGAAAAATACCCAGAAGTACTCGCAAAAATCCACGGTATTACTGAAGAAACAACAACAGGTGTTCAACGTCTTCTCGAAATGTGGAAAGACGGTTCATTGAAAGTACCTGCGATCAACGTAAATGACTCAGTAACTAAATCTAAAAATGACAACAAATACGGTTGCCGTCACTCTCTAAACGATGCCATCAAACGTGCAACTGACATGCTGTTATCTGGTCGTCGTGCACTTGTAATTGGTTACGGTGATGTAGGTAAAGGTTCTGCGCAATCGCTTCGTCAAGAAGGCATGATCGTACGTGTTTCTGAAATCGATCCTATCTGTGCAATGCAAGCATGTATGGACGGTTACGAAGTGGTTTCTCCATACAAAAACGGCGTACAAACAGGTAAAAAAGAAGACGTTAACGCTGACCTTCTTTTAAATACAGACTTAATCGTAACAACGACTGGTAACTACCACGTTTGTGACGCTGCAATGCTTGATACATTAAAAGCAGGTGCAGTAGTTTGTAATATCGGTCACTTTGACACTGAAATCGATACCAACTACTTACGTGGTTATAAATGGGTTGAAGTTAAACCACAAGTTCACCAAGTATATCGTTCAGAAAATGAAAATGATTACCTCATTCTTCTTTCTGAAGGTCGCTTAGTAAATCTTGGTAATGCAACTGGTCACCCATCACGCGTGATGGACGGTTCTTTTGCGAACCAAGTTTTAGGTCAAATGCACTTGTTCGCAGAGAAATTTGCTGATCTTCCTGAAGACCAAAAACAAGCTGCGATCCGTGTTGAACTTCTTCCTAAGAAATTAGATGAAGAAGTTGCTGCAGCAATGGTTGCAGGTTTCGGTGGTGTTCTGACTCAATTAACTCAAGAACAAGCGGACTACCTTGGGGTTGCTGTTGAAGGTCCATTCAAATCTGACGCTTATAAATACTAATCTTTGAACAAGCAGGCTGAACAGCCTGCTTTTCTTTGAATTCTATTTTGCTGAAATAAGTACAAAGGATTTGAACATGTCTAAACAGATTCCAATTTCTTTTGAGTTTTTCCCAACCAAAACTGATGCAGGTGCGGAAAAACTTAAAGTTGTTCACCAAGAACTACAGTTGCTGAATCCAGAGTTTTTCTCTGTGACTTATGGTGCAGGTGGTTCTACACGTGAACGTACACTTTCGACTTTAGCTGATTTTAATGGCAAAGGCACGCCTGTCGCTCCTCACCTATCTTGTATTGGTGATAGCAAAGAACGGATCGCTGAACTTTTAGATTTATACAAATTTCAAGGGATTGACCGTATTGTTGCACTACGTGGTGACTTACCTTCCGGTCAAGTTGGCTTAGGTGAATTACCGTATGCTCAGGATTTAGTACGCTTTATCCGTGAACATTCGGGTGACCACTTCCAGATTGAAGTTGCAGCTTACCCTGAAATGCACCCACAAGCAGATAGCTTTGATTTAGACATTAAACGCTTTTGTGAGAAAGCCAATGCAGGTGCAAATGCAGCCTTAACTCAATTCTTCTTTAATCCAGATGCGTATTTTTACTTTGTAGAGCGCATTCAAAAAGAAGGTGTGAATATTCCTGTGGCACCTGGCATTATGCCAATTACCAATGCAAGCAACTTAATTCGCTTTGCAGATGGTACAGGTGCTGAAATCCCTCGTTGGATTCGTAAGCAACTGGCAGCCTATGGTGATGATACTGCATCAATCAAAGCCTTTGGTCATGAAGTGATTGTGAAGCTCTGCGAGCGCTTAATTGCTGGTGGTGCACCAAGCTTACACTTTTATACGATGAACACCACTGATCCAACTCGTCAACTTGTAAAAGACCTCGGTCTGGCATAAGTCTCCTGACTTCTTTTATCGACAGCTTAGGTTCAATTTATTTGATGTAAGGACTGAAGATAAAAGAAGTTTTTATTTTACCGACTTTAGAGTAATGCACATGCCTCGTTTTTTTATTGAAGCAGACTTAAATGTAAATACAACAGTTGAGCTAACTGAAACTGTATTTCATCATTGGGTCAAAGTTTTACGTGCACAAGTCGGTGAAAAAGCGACCTTGTTTAATGGTCAAGGTGGCGAATATCAAGTTGAGTTAACTGAAGCCAATAAAAAAACAGCCTCGGTTCTAGTTCAAGAATTTAACCCAACCAATCGCTCCCCAAACTTTAATGCCTTACTTGGTCAAGTAATGAGTAAAGGTGACCGCATGGATTATGCTATTCAAAAAGCGGTTGAGTTAGGCGTATCTGAAATTCAACTTCTCACCTCTGAACGTTGCGAAATGCGTTTAAAGTACGACCGCGATCAAAAAAAATTAGATCATTGGCAAGGTGTAGCAATTGCTGCTTGCGAGCAGTGTGGATTGAATATTGTTCCTAAAATATTAGCCCCACTCCCTTTAGCACAATGGTTAAATAGCGAACTCCCTGAAACGAAATTAGTCTTGGCACCCAATAAAGATGAGGTCGATGTGTTAAAAGATGCTTCCTCAAATATAGCACTACTCATTGGTCCAGAAGGTGGATTGAGTGAAGCTGAAATCCAATCTGCAAATCAGCATGGATTTATCAATTGGTGTATTGGTGAACGTGTTTTACGTACAGAAACTGCACCAGTGGTTGCTTTATCGATCTTAAATTACAAATTTTAATAAATATTTTCTCAAAATTCCGTGATTTAACTCACAATAGAATTGATTTTCATCCAATTAGACAGTACTTTAATGAGAAAAGAGTTGTCGCGCTAAATTTATATTTTTTAAGTTCGTACTCAAAAATAATTCAAATAAAGTAGAAAGAAAATTAAGGTATTGCCAGTTATGAGTGAAGTTCAGGGAGAGCATGTTTCCAACTCTGTACTCGATAGCCAGATCAAAAGTGCGACTTCTAATTTGCATTTTTTTTTAGCGTGGGTGCTCTTTGCCTGTATCTATAATCAACTTATTTACTTTTTTTACTTCAAAAGCTTTTCGATCCCTTATACCATTTGGCTCATTATATTCAGCGCCATTCTTTTAATCTGTTTTTGCTTTACCCTCTTTTTTAAAAAATCTAATCAAATTAGTATTTTTAACTTAGACATGTGGGCACAATTGGTTTGCTTAATTACTGGAGCTGGTCTAGCTATCGGTATTTATACCGTATTACAGCTTATCCCCGAACATAATCCAGAAGTCAAAGATATACATATGTTGACTTTAGCTGGGTTAATGTTATCTATTGTTTATACTTTTGCTATTGTATTTCTATCACAGCGTTTACGATACTTTCTTTATGTTTTTTTGCCTTCAGCTTCGGCCATAGTCCTTTCCAATTTCCTTTTTTTAGATAATACTCCTGATGTTTTTAGTTTAATCTTTAATATTTGGTTTGGCGTATTACTTATTTGCGCACTCCTTACCCATAAGATGTACCGCCGTCTTGGAATATTAAATAGTCACAATAAATTCTATTTATCTGAATCTAGAAAACATCTTATGGAGTCATCACTTCTCCAAGAAAAGCTAAAAAATGAGATTGAAAAATCCAAAGAAATTGAAAGCCAATTACAAATGCATAATCAATTACTCGAACAAAAAGTAATTGAACGAACCTACGATATTAATAAGATCAACGATCGACTGCAGCACCATCAAGCTAACCTCGATTTTGCGCATGAAACTGCTGGAATTTCATCTTGGCTATGGAATATTGAGAAAAGAACTATTGAAATTTCAGGCATTAAATATGGTAATCAGGTTTTACATTACCAAAGTGCAACTGATCAAATTAACGAGTTTATTCACCCAGAAGATCAAGAAAATTATCGTAAAGAGCTCCGTAAACATTTAAGAGGAAATACTGAACGTTTTGAAGCACATTATAGAACTAAAGTAAAAGATCAGTGGTTTTGGATTAAAGATATTGGTCGAGTTATTACACGTGATCCTGAAAATAATAAACCTCTTAAAATGGTGGGTATTTTCCAAGACATTGAGAGTGAAAAAAAAGCACAAGAAAAATTGAAATTAGCTTCGAATGTATTTAATCAAGTGGCCCAAGGAGTTTTCGTTTTAGACAATAACTTGTGTTTTTTAGAAGTTAATCCTTATTTTAGTGAATTGGTCAACATCCCACCGCAAGATATTATCTCAAAACACATCTTTGATATTACCAAATCTTCCACATCCCAACTCAGCCAACATCACGCCGATATAACTCAGACTGTGTTACACACTGGACAATATGATGCTGAGGTCACAGAAGAATTTATTTCAGGAAAAATATTAACCTTATGGCTGCATATCAATGCAGTTCGTGATGATAAAAATAGAATTTTAAATTATGTAGGCATCATTTCAGATTTGACTGAACGGAAACAAAATCTTGAAAGAATGGCCTACTTAGAGAATTACGATATACTTACAGACTTACCTAACCGTGTTTATTTTAATTTACAGTTACACCAGTATCTAATTAGTAAATCTAAAATTCTGAGCCATTTTTCTATTATTCGTCTCAACATTGATCGATTTAGACATTTTAATGAGTTTATCAATCATCAAACTGGAGATGAAGTTCTCAAAGAAGTTTCCCGAAGACTGAAATATACCTGTTCTAAAGCCGTTCTGATTTCATATTTAAATAATGATGACTTTGCTATGATTTACAACTTAAATCATAGTCATTACACGATCCAACAAGTCGTCGATCAGATCCTTGAGGCCTTTGAAATACCCTTTATCATCGATGGGCAAGAACACATGATTCATGTCTCACTGGGTATCGCAATTTACCCCAATCATGGTAGACAAATTGGTAGCTTAAATAGTCACGCGGAAAGCGCTTTAACAGAAGCAAAAAAACTAGGGGGCAGCACAGCCTATTATTATGACAATAAGCCTGAATCCATTTTTGGCAGTGACATTGAGCTCGAAAGAGATTTACGACTTGCTATAAAGAATCAGGACTTAGAAATTTACTATCAACCTAAGATAGAAAGTAAAACGATGCAAGTGAGCGGCTTTGAAGCGTTAATCCGCTGGAATCATCCAAAGTACGGCATCATCATGCCAGATCGTTTTATACCCATTGCTGAAATGACTAGTCTGATCTCAGATATCGGAAAATTTGTTATTTTCCAGACATGTAAGCAACTTAAAATATGGCATGAATTAGGATTTGATAAGTTACAAATTTCTATTAATGTCGTGGCGCAACAGATCCATCGTGGGGAATTTCTCAATTTTATTGATCAAGCCGTGCTCAAATACTCACTCAAACCGGAGTTTATAGAGTTTGAACTTACCGAGTCATCATTGTTAGATAAATCATCTCATGTTTTTGATTTGCTAGACCAAATTAAGGATAAAAATTTCTCAATCGCCTTAGATGACTTTGGGACAGGCTATTCATCACTTGCATATCTTGCAGATTATCCTATTGATACACTCAAGATTGATCGCGCCTTTATTTCAAAGATTGGCACTCGTAAAAATAATGCTATTGTCGATGCAATTATTTCAATGGGTAAAACGATGGGGATGAAATTAGTTGCTGAAGGTGTTGAGGATATCGAGCAAATTGAATATTTAAAAAAACAAGGTTGTGATTATTTCCAAGGTTATTATTTTTCGAGACCATTAAATAGCGCTGATAGCACTCAATTTCTGCAAAATGAATATCAATTCTCAAAAATTAAATAAAGGCTAGACCAAAGTCCTAAATATGTATGAAATTTCGACTTTTAACTGTGATCAATGTGCAACTAGTGGTATATTCGAACCGATATAACCAAAAAACCAGCAAGGCTGGAACATTGTAATAACTGGGATTCAGATGGACGATCAATCTTTAAAACAGCAAGCACTCTATTACCACGAATTTCCAACGCCAGGAAAAATCAGCGTTACTCCGAGTAAGCAACTCGTCAACCAACATGATCTAGCATTAGCATATTCCCCAGGTGTTGCAGTGCCATGTTTGGAAATTGAAAAAGACCCTTCTAAAGCAGCGCTTTATACTGCACGTGGTAACTTAGTCGCAGTCGTCAGTAATGGTACTGCAGTACTCGGTTTGGGTAATATTGGTCCCCTCGCCTCTAAACCAGTGATGGAAGGTAAAGGCGTCCTGTTTAAAAAGTTTGCAGGCGTTGATGTTTTCGATATCGAAATTGCAGAAAATGATCCAGATAAAATCGTAGATATTGTTGCTGCTCTTGAACCGACTTTCGGCGGTATTAACCTCGAGGACATTAAAGCTCCAGAATGTTTCTATATTGAACAGAAACTTCGCGAGCGTATGAATATTCCAGTTTTTCATGATGATCAGCATGGAACATCAATTATTGTAGGTTCAGCGCTTTTAAATGCTTTGCAATTGAACGGCAAAAAAATTGAAGATATCAAGATCGTCGCTTCTGGAGCAGGTGCTGCTGCACTGTCATGTCTAGATCTTCTTTGTGCGCTTGGTGCTAAAAAAGAAAATATCATTGTTGCTGACTCTCGTGGACTCTTAACAAAAAAACGTGAAGGTTTAGACGAGTCTAAAAAACGCTATGTTCAAGATATCGAAGGTTCTCAGCTTGGCGACGTAATTGCTGGTGCAGATATGTTCCTTGGTCTATCAGCTGCGGGTATTTTGACTAAAGAAATGGTCAAAGTCATGGCGAAGGATCCAATTATCTTCGCGCTTGCTAACCCAGATCCTGAAATTCTGCCTGAACATGCACATGAAGTTCGTGATGATGTCATCATGGCGACGGGTCGTTCAGACTATCCGAACCAAGTCAATAATGCGCTTTGCTTCCCATATATCTTCCGTGGTGCACTTGATGTAGGTGCAACAACCATTAACGAAGAAATGAAGATTGCATGTGTACACGCAATTGCTCGTATGGCACATGTAGAAGCTGATGCTGCATCTTATGGTGAAAAATCTGCATCATTTGGACGTGATTACCTAATTCCACGCCCACTAGATCAACGCTTGATTCTTGAAATTGCGCCTGCTGTCGCAAAAGCTGCGATGGATTCTGGTGTAGCGACTCGTCCAATCCAAGATTTCTCCGTGTATCATCAGCGTCTTTCTGAGTTCGTTTACAACTCAGCATTTATGATGAAACCAATTTTTGCTCAAGCGAAAACTGATCCTAAACGTATTGCTTATGCGGAAGGTGAAGATCTTCGTGTTCTTCGTGCTGTTCAAATTGCAGTAGACGAAGGCCTGGCAAAACCGATCTTGGTGGGTCGTACTGCTGTGATCGAAGCGAATATTAAGAAATTAGGTTTACGTTTAGAAAATGGTGTGAATATCACTATCGTTGATCAAGAAACAAATCCTGATTACGAAAAGTTTGCTGATGATTACTATAATCTGATGATGCGTAAAGGGGTAACACCTGAGTATGCACAACGTGAATCACGTCGTCGTTCGACCCTGATTGCAGCGATGTTAGTACGCCACGGCTTAGCAGATGGTATGCTATGCGGTACGTATTCTAGCTACGATATTCATTTAGATTTCGTGAGTAATGTCATCGGTTTAAAAGAAGGTCATAACACTTTCTTTACCTTAAATGCGTTGATGCTCGAAGATCGCAACTTGTTCATTGCAGATACATACATCAATCGTAACCCTACGGCTGAACAGCTTGCTGAAATGACTATATTAGCAGCAGATGAAGTCCGTCGTTTCGGTATTACTCCACGTGTCGCATTGTTGTCGCACTCAAGTTTTGGTTCTGATCAGACTGACCCTAGCGCTCAAAAAATGCGTAAAGTGTATGAAATCCTTTCTGAAATCGCACCTGAACTTGAAGTTGAAGGTGAAATGCATGCAGATGCAGCACTTGATGAAAATATCCGTAGCTTTGCATTCCCGAACTCGCGCTTCAAAGGTTCTGCGAATCTATTGATTATGCCGAATTTAGATGCTGCAAATATTTCATTCAACCTGTTGAAGTCAACTTCAGGAAATAATGTAACAATCGGTCCAATCTTATTAGGTGCGGCTAAGCCAGTTCATATCTTAACACCAACAGCTACTACGCGCCGTGTTGTAAATATGACTGCATTAACTGTTGCAGAAATTCAAGAAGAGGAAAAAAACGCGCTCTAATCCTTTATTTAGGGCACGTTTTGTGACTTGAGAAAACCTTTATTCTGATGCATGATGGTGCTAAGAATAGAGGTTTTTTATGCAAGTTTATTTAGTAGGCGGCGCAGTGCGAGATCAGTTGCTCGGACACCCCTATCACGAAAAAGATTATGTCGTTGTCGGTGCAACACCAGAACAACTTTTAAACCAAGGTTTCCAACCTGTTGGTAAAGATTTTCCTGTATTTCTACATCCCGAAACTAAAGATGAATACGCCCTCGCTCGTACTGAGCGTAAATCTGGGCATGGTTATCATGGCTTTGAATTTTTTACCGATCCCTCGGTAACCCTTGAAGATGATTTAATTCGTCGTGATTTGACAATCAATGCAATGGCCATGAATGAAGATGGTGAGTTGTTCGACCCTTATCATGGTCATCAAGATTTGAATCAACGCATTTTACGTCACGTTTCTGATGCCTTTGCAGAGGATCCACTACGAGTATTGCGTGTTGCCCGTTTTGCAGCTCGCTATCATCAGTATGGTTTTAAAGTAGCTGAAGAAACCATAGCCTTAATGAAAAATTTGGCTGATTCTGGTGAATTGCAAGCACTTACGCCTGAACGTGTTTGGAAAGAAACTTCTCGTGCTTTAATGGAACGTGATGCTGATATTTACTTCGAAGTCCTTCGTCAGTGTGATGCTCTCAAAATCCTCTTTCCAGAAATCGAAGCATTATTTGGTGTACCACAACGTCCTGAATACCATCCTGAAATTGACTGTGGTATTCATACCTTGATGTCATTACAACAAGCTTGTAAAGCAGACTACTCGATGGATGTACGCTTCGCAGTATTAGTGCATGATCTGGGTAAAGCACTCACGCCTAAAGATGAGTTACCTCGCCATATCATGCATGAGGAACGTGGTGTTCAGCCCGTGACTGATTTATGTGAACGTCTTAAAGTTCCGACCCAAACCAAACAATTGGCTATTGCGGTGTGCAAAGAACATCTTAAATGCCATCAGGCGTTTACATTAAAACCAGGAACACTTTGGCGTCTATTACAACGTTTAGATGTATTACGCCGTCCTGAACGTGTTGAGGCTTTTGTACAAGCATGTGAATGTGATGCCAAAGGTCGCTTAGGTCTCGAAGACCGTGAATATCCTCAAGCAAAATATGTATTAGATGCAGTACAGATTGTTCGTTCAATTAAAGCATCTGATTTACCGCCTGAGATCAAAGGCCCTGATATTGGTGAAATGCTGATCCAAAAAAGAATTGAAGCTTTGTCAATGCACCGAGAAAAATATCAATCCATTGTAAATACATAATATTTACCTCCTGAAGCTCAGGAGGTAATCGTATTTTAAAAGAATGATTGTTGAAAATATTTAAAAGAATCAATCATTGGTTTAATGATCGAAGCCACTAATAATAGCGCCATACTGTAATTGAAGATCTTTAGATGCTGTGGCGTACGCACCAAAGTTTGTAATTTTTCTCCGAGTATTCCCCAAGCTCCCGTGCATGGAATACAGACTAACCCAAACACAACACCCAAAATGATATACCAATAAAATTCACTGCCTGCAGCTAAATAAGTCGTCACCGCGCCCATTGCCATAATCCAAGCTTTTGGATTGACCCATTGAAATAATGCAGCTTGCAAAAAAGTAATGGGTTTCGCTTGAGTTTTATCTAATTCAACTGAGCCTGATTTAGCAATCTTAATGGCTAAGTAGATTAAATAAGCAATACCGATCAACTTTAGAATTTCGTAAACCAATTGATTTTGACTCAGTAATGTACCTATCCCTAAACCAACCAAAATCACCATGACCCCAAAACCGATCGCTACACCTAAAATGTGTCCATAAGTCGCACGGAGTCCAAAGTTCACTCCTGAGGTTGCGACCATCAAATTGTTAGGTCCAGGTGTTATGGATGTCACAAATGAATATAGAACAAAGGATATAAATACACTAAAAGTCATAATAAGGTTTTCACTTAAATTTTATATTTTTAATTTTTGATAAAAATTAACTTCTAACTGGCAATGATTAAACTCTGCAAACCGCTTCAGCTCAACCATCAACAAATTTAAAAATTCTTCTTTTTGTTTAATACCTTCATGTAAATGAAAATTTAGAATTTCTAAAATACCTTCTGAACGATACGCTTTACAATCTATTGTTGCAACAAAATCTGTTCCATAGAGAATAGGTAAACTAAAATAACCATATTGACGTTTTTCTGGTTTAACGTAGCATTCTAAACTATAGTCGAACTGAAATAATTTCATTAATCGATCACGATGGATCACTAGATTATCAAAGGGAGAAAGAATTTTCACCGTGCTTTCAATATTAGGAATTTCTTCGATCCCTTTCACATCCACATAAATGAACTCACCTGAACCTAAGCTTTTTAACTCAATTAATTTTGCATCTATTTGTTCATGAATTATTCTTTGCATTGCTTTTTTAAGTTCGGCGCCAGTTTTCAAATGGATCAATTGTTTCCATGTAAATACACCCTGTGATCTTTTAACCGTCTCGTATAAGTAGCGTGCATATTCATCTATTGAAGGCTCTGTCAAATCAATGCTCGAACTTAAACAATTCTCCTTCAGCACGTAAATTTTTTCAGCACCTGAACGCTGATGCACCATTAAGTCACCTTGCATGTAGAGTTGCTCGATCGATTTTCTTACAATTCCTGAGTGCCACCATGAATGACTAGTCTTTTGATTTTTTACAATAAAATCGCGCGATCTAATTTCCCCCTCTGATTTTGCTCTCGCTAAAATCTCACGCATGAGTTTTTGATCACCACCATTAAAATACTTACTATCTCCTCGTTTCACCATATTCATTTGTCTTAACGCATAGCGGTAGTCGCGCATGGGTATATATGAAGCTGCATGAAACCAGTATTCGAAAATATGATGATTTTCGAGCAACACATTTAAATTATCTTTTTGGTAACCTTCAACACGATTCCAAAGTACATGATGATGTGCACGCTCAACCACTGAAATAGTATCAATCTGAACATAACCTAAATGATGAATAACATCTAAAATTTCTCGTGCCTTTTGTTGGAGAGTTTCATATTTTAAAGATTGACTAAAGCAATTTCCCCTCCGCCCACAATACAATGAACGGTAAATTGCCAACCTCCTAATTTGAACATCCATACGCTACCTTTTTATTATTATTCTTAGATTATCATATCCTGAATACAACATTAATGATGTATTCAGGTTGTCTTAAAAGTCAATTTATGATTTTTCAGCAGGAAATGTAATCACTTGCTCTAGTTTCATTTTCTCTGTTGCCACCATCAGTAAACGATCGATCCCCAATGCGATACCTGAGCATTCTGGCATTTTAGGCAATGCTGCTAAGAGATTTTCATCTATTGGCATAACATCTAAGCCTAATTTTTCGCGTTCAGCATTATCAGCTTCAAAACGGGAACGCAATACATCTGCATCAATCAACTCATCATAAGCATTTGCTAACTCTAAGCCCTCAATGTAAAGCTCAAAACGTGCTGCAACCAATTCCCCATCTTCATCAACTCGAGTTTTTGCAAGAGATGCAAGTTCTGGTGGAAAATCTGTTAAAAATACAGGCGTATCAAAACCTAAGCTCGGTTCCACCATATGCGAAAATAACAAGTCGATATAACCTAGACGATCATCACCCAGATCTAGATTTAACCCAACACGATTACAACAATCCTTTAATTCCTTTAATGTGGATTTAAGTGGGTTGAGATCTAAGCGATCTATAAATGCATGTTTATAACTTAAAATCGTAGGTCGCACTTCGCCAAAACGATGTGCCAAAGTGACATTGAGTAAATCTGTAACTTCAAACATTAACTCTTTGAGACTTAAATCAGGTCTATACCATTCAAGCATGGTAAATTCACTGTTATGTTTACGTCCATGTTCATCATCGCGAAAAACTTTACAGATTTGATAAATTGGCCCTACTCCTGCTGCCAACAGTCGTTTCATGGCAAATTCTGGTGAAGTTTGAAGATAGTGCTTTTTCAAATGACCATGCACATGACGGCTTGCCTCAACTGATGCCAAGTGGACATCGGTTACTCCAGCATGAGATAAAATTGGAGTTTCCACTTCCAAAACATCACGTTCTAAAAAAAATTGGCGAATCTGTTGATACATCTTCGCTCTGGCCTTCATGGCTGTAAGATCGCAAGTTGGTAGATAGCTCAGAGAGTCAGTCATGCTTGCGGCCCTCCATGAGCAGCCCATTCACGGCGTAATGGATAGGTTTTACGTAATTGATCAAATGAGGCTTGATCTACTTTCCCATCTATGAGGCATGCTCTTAAGTTCTGATCATCTCTAAAGATATCGTAGATATGGTTTAATTGAGTTTTCAGCGTGTGCTTGAGATCACTATTGTTAAAATATTGTTCACATGTAGGCAATTGGGTTTCGAACTGTTTTGAAGGCTGATGGCCGAAATGCTGACAGAAACCATCATAAATCATCTGGGTACCACGCGCTTTACCCTCAAGACTATAACCCGCAATATGAGGTGTCACCAATTGCACAAGATCCAGTAAATCTTCCGTAATGACTGGTTCATGCTCAAAGACATCTAGTACAACTTTACGACCCGTTGCTCGAATATCTGCAATCAAAGCTTGTTCTTCAATGACGGGCCCACGGGCAGAATTAATTAAAATTGTAGATGGTTTAAGCTTTTTTAAGGTCTCAGCATTAAACATATGTCGGGTTGCATGCATCCCTGAAGTGGTTAATGGCACATGGATAGAAATTGCATCTGCTTTTGAAAAAACTTCATCTAAAGTGACTTGCTGAATATTTTCTCTTTGTACAAAAGGATCAACCCCGATGACGTTCCATCCCAATAGTTTCGCCATATGTGCGAGTCGAGAACCGACATTACCCAGTCCAATAATGGCTAAAGTGAAATCTTGTTCTGCATCTAGCAAATGAGGATTTAGAGCTAATAACGCAGTAATAACATATTCAGAAACAGCTTGGGCATTACATCCTGCAGCATTTGTCCATTGGATATTTTGCTGTTCAATTGCTGGAATGTCCAAGTGATCTGTGCCGATCGTTGCACTACCCACAAAGGTTAATGCAGTATTTTGAATGAGCGCAGAATTCACTTTCGTCACAGAACGTACTAATAAGGCTTCAGCATCAACCACATCGTCATGCTTTAAGGTACGACCAGCTTTATTATAAATATCGCCAAATTCTGAAAAGAAATAATCTGTGAATGCGAGATTTTCATCTGCAACGATTTTCATGAGCCTACCCATCAAGATTTTAGCATTATGATAACGCTTCTGTGAGGGTTAGGCTATGTGGCTCGCAGCTTGAGCGACTGACTACCAACCACATAGCACCATTCCTAAAATCAATCTAAATAGAACGTTTTTAAAGGTGGATAACCATTGAATTCGACCGAAGCATAAGAGGTTGTATAAGCTCCAGTACTTAACCAATAGAGTCGATCTCCAATGCTCAAGTTTTTTGGTAACTGATAAGGCACTTTTTCATACATGATATCTGTTGAATCACAGGTCGGTCCTGCAAGCACAACACTTGAATGTTCATGTGCTGAATGCATTTTAGGTGTATATATAGGATATTTGATCATTTCACCTAAAGTTTCAATTAGTCCATTAAAGACGCCCACATCCGTGTACACCCATCGTTTATCATCATGTGCTGATTTATTGGCGATAAGAACAATCTCTGAAACAATCACACCAGCATTACCCACCAGCGATCTGCCTGGCTCCAAAAATAATATCACCTGATCATCAAAGTGTTCATCAAGATAGCGTTGAATCTCGTGCGCATAACTTTGAATACTGTCAACATCAGCTAAGTAATGTGCTGGGAAACCACCACCCAAATTGATTAATTGTAAACTGATACCGTATTGGTCTTTCAGAGTATTAAATATTTGCTTTACTATCCCTAAAGCTGAACGCCATACAGTGACATCACGTTGCTGACTACCAACATGGAATGACACGCCAAAGGGTATTAAACCCAATTGTCTAGCTTTCACCATTAAATCAACCGCCATATCTGGATGGCATCCAAATTTACGTGAAAGTGGCCAATCTGCTGTACCTCCTGACTCTACCATTGCCCTGACAAAGACTTTAGAGTTCGGTGCGAATTCGGCTATTTGGGCGAGATCTGCTTCCGCATCGGTGACAAATAAACGGATTCCTTTTTGGTAAGCATACTCAACGTCTGAAGCTTTTTTAATAGTATTACCGTATGAAATACGATCTGGATGAATTCCACATTCAAGCGCTTTGTCTAACTCATAAATTGATGCAACATCAAAACATGAGCCAAGTTGATCAAGTTTATGAATAATTTCACGACCTGGATTTGCTTTCACTGCATAATAAATATGGGCTTTTGGAAAGCTATTTTGCAACTCAATAAATTGAGTTTGTACTTGATCTAAATCAACAACTAAAAAAGGGCTTTGCTTTGTTTCGGCAAAATTTTGGATTTTTTTCCATTGTTGATCAGAATAGTATTTTTCTAATTGCATGTAAGATCCACTCAAGTTAGCGAATAATTTAACGAAAATGGCCTTTGGCTATAAGTACTTTGGCTAGGGCCGTTGATTGTGCATATATTGATTTTTAAGGTATGCACATTAGTCTTACATTAATCTCTATTCAATTTAAGACGATCACTCCATTCATTCAACGTTGGCTCCTCCACCAAATCTTGAAATTCAATTTGAAAGCCTTTTTCACGTAGCAATCCAACCAGCGTCATAAGACTGACTGAATCAAGTCCTAACATAAATAAATTATCTTCCTGCTGAATTTCATCTACAGGTAAATTCAATTGATGAGCGACCATATTTTTTAGCTCAAGCATGCTTAATTCATTCATGATCATTGCCCCTGACCTAAGTCATTAATCACAGTCTGAGTATCCATGACTTTTGCACAGCGCCCAGTCGCATATTTTAGTGCAAGATCATGTTCTTCTCGGCTAAAATCCGCCAAGGCATCACCCACCATAAATGCTTGAATATCCAACATAAATGCTTCCGCAGCTGTTAATAAGCAACCAATATGGGCATATACTCCACAAATCACTAATTGATTGCGGTTGGCTTGTTTGATTTGCTGCTCAAAATCACTTTTTTTAAATGCGCTATAGCGCCATTTTGTCAGCACAGTGTCTTCATTTTTTGGTTGAAGTGGATCAATAATTTTGGTCAATGCTGGATCAGCTGACAAACCTTTACCCCAAAAATCCGTTAATAGTTGACGATGTTCTGGCGTCTGATCTCCAGGTTGTGCGGTGTAATACACTGGAATTCCTAGTGCATGGGCCTGATCAATAAGGGCTCTACAATTTCGGATTAATGTCGGAATAGGCGCTTGGGTTTGATCATAAAAATCTAAAAAATACTGCTGAACATCATGTACCAATAGAACCGACCGTGACGCATCTAAAGTCCAATCAACTTTGTTAACTGGAAAATCTTGAGCAGATGGCATGGGGTAACTTGCAATACGTAGGATTGCCATATTTTATTTCCTTCGTTAAATCGTGTCTTCGCTGAGGCGTTTTCTGAGTTGTTTCTTGTCGATTTTGCCCAATGCCGTATAAGGCATTTCTTCAATAAATTCGATGCGATCTGGAATCTTATAGGTCGCCAGACCATAGGCTTGAACGAATTGTCTAATTTGCAGTTTGAGCCTTGTTTCTGATGCATCTTGGTTGTTAGGTCGCCATTGAATAAATGCACAACTTTTTTCTCCTAACATTGGATCTGGTTGTGCAACCAAGGCGGACAAGATGATTTGTTGGTGTTGATTTAAAACCTGTTCGACTTCTTCCGTCGCGATTTTTTCACCGCCACGATTAATTTGTTCCTTACTTCGCCCTTCAACAATAATATTGCCTTCTGGCGTTAATCGAACTAAATCACCAGTGCGATAAAATCCATCTAAGGTAAAAGCACTTCGGTTATGTTCTGAAGCCCGATAATAACCTCTAATGGTATAAGGGCCGCGAGTTAAAAGATGCCCCACCTCACCCAACGGCAGCTCGTGATCCTCCTCATCGACGATTTTAATTTCATCATCTGGACTTATACGGGAACCTTGGGTACCTATAATGACTTCTTTCGGATCATGGTAACGGGTGTAATTCACCAAGCCTTCTGCCATACCAAATACTTGTTGTAATCGGCATTGGTATTGATCAATCAACTTTTCAGCTAAAGCATCTGGCAACCTTGCCCCACCGACCTGTAAAGCCTTTAATTTCTTAAAAATATTTGTTGCGCCGTTTTGAACAGCTTCAGCCCATGTTGCTGCTAATGCAGGGACAAGAGCAACATGCGTGATATTGTGCGATTCAATGAGTGGAAATGCAGTTTGGGGAGAAGGATCTTTCGCTAAAACAAGTGTTCCACCTGCATAAAATAGACCCAATGAACCAGCCGAACTCATACTGAAATTATGTGCTACTGGAAGCACCATAAGCATACGACTTGCTGTATGAAGTTCACAAATATCTGCACTGGCACGAACACTATACAAATAGTCATCATGTGTTCTTGGTATAAGTTTCGGTGTGCCAGTACTGCCCCCTGAAAGTTGAAAAAAAGCCACATGGCGAGCCGTTATTTTGGGCTTTGATACCATATGATTTTTAAACGATGCAAGATTCGGCCAAGGATCAAAATTGCCAGCATCACCAACGACAATCACTTGCTGTAAAGTCGGACATCTGCGCTGGCACTCTTGCGCTAAGGATCTGTAATCAAAGCCTAGATGCTTATCTGCACAGATATAAAGTTTGGCATCTGTTTGCTGAATAAAATGACTTACTTCGGCATGACGGTGTGCTGGTAAACTCATCACTGGTCGCATCCCTATCCGCAAAGCTGCAAAATAAGCAATAAAAAACTCTGCTATATTTGGCATTTGAATCACAACAGCATCTGCCAGCCCATAGCCTTGTTTAGTCAAGAAGACTGCAAATTGTTCAATATTTTGATTCAGCTCTTGATAAGAATACTGGCGATCACCACAAATCAATGCCAGCTGATTGGCATATTTCTGGGCTGATTCTTGAAAAAACTCTGAAATGGTTTGACCTTTCCAATATCCCTTTTGAATGTAACGTTCTACGAATTCTTCTGGGTATGGCACGATCCCATCCCAGAGCAAAGACTCGTCATTTACATTTGCATTCATTTTATTCCCCATGATTTAAGTGCTGAGAATCTAAACCCAATGCATTTAACATCGTTTTAAATTTCACGATGGTTTCTGACAGTTCACTGGTCGGCTGTGAAGCTTCGACAATTCCTGCACCTGCATAAAGACGCGCATAATGGTCAAAGATTCGCCCACAACGTACATTCACTGCCCAAGCCCCATTCCCTCTGGCATCACACCACCCCATGGTTCCAGCAAAAAGGTTACGGTTAAAAGGCTCTAGTTCCGAAATCAGCTGGCGAGCCATGGGTGCTGGTTGTCCACAGACTGCTGGTGTTGGATGCAGAATTGAGACCACATCAAAAATATGTTGCTCTGGATCTTTCAACGTTCCCTGAATTTTGGTCGCCAAGTGCCAAACCGCCTCGGTTTTAATCAGTGAAGGTGATTTTGGGATATTCAGCGTTTTGCACAAGGGAGAGAGTTGATCTGCAATGGCTTCGATGACCACGGCGTGTTCATGTTGATCTTTTTGTGAAGCAAGCAATTTTTCAGCTTGTTGTTGATCCAGTGCTGGATCTGTATGACGTGCTAATGTTCCTGCAACTGGGTGGCTAAACAAATATTCATTTTGCTTCGCAACGAGAAGCTCTGGACTTGCCCCCATAAACCAACCAGATTGTTTTGGGTTTTGGGCCAACGCAAATGTGTAGCCATCAGGATTAGAGGCCAACAACTGGTAAAATAAATCAATAATATTAATTTTGTGTTGGGTTTTAAGATCAATTGCCCGAGCCAATACTGCTTTTTCTAGCGGTGATGACTTCATCAATTCAACCAATTTAACGACACCAGCAATGTATTCCTCTTGTGCTGGGATGAGAGTCGCTTGCACTTGATCATCAAGAGAAGACTGAGCCGATTGATCAATGCGCTCATTTACAAATGTGTTTTTTGCTTCCGCAATCGAGATTTCTGGTAAATCTCGATGATCAAAAGGCAAGCTCCCGACCAAAATAAGATCTTTATTCGCTGTTAATTCGATTTTTTTTTGTAGTGCAGATTTTGCTTGTTCGAGCCACTGTGCTTGCTGCTGATTAAAATTTAAATGAGAAGATCGATCAAATTCGATATGTTCAACTAACTTTTTACTTGAAATGGTCCCCGTTGGCGTTGCGAACACGAAGCCAGGTTGATCTTCCTCAATTAACTCTTCCTTTTTTATGCCTATCATATTTTGAAAAACTGACGGTTCTATTGGCAACATATTTGTTCTCACGATTATCTGTTCGCACTGCGTGCATCAAACTTTCAACATTCACAAAAGGACAACCTCTAGGAGTTGAACGCAACCAATATAATAATTATTATTCCCAATTGAAAATGATTATCGTTTCAATTTGTTAATAAATTAAAGGATACTTAAATGGGTTTATATATCGTGACGGGTGCAGCCAGAGGAATTGGTGCTGAAATTTGTCGTCAACTATTGCAGAAGGATCATCAAGTCATCGCAATTGATCGGATTGATGACATCAATCAATGGGAACTTTTTAAATTAATTCCTGAAGCATCACTCAACCATCTAGACCACATCAGCTGTGACATTCGCAAGACCAATGAGATTATTCAGCACATTGAAAATTCTATACTTTTTAAAGGCACGATCACGGGGTTAGTGAATGCTGTGGGGGTCTTAGAAATGGGATCTTTATTAAATACATCTGTTGAACAATGGCATGAAAATTTGTCGATAAATTTCATTGGCCCTGCCGAACTTAGTCGTTGGGTCGCTCACCAAATGATTCCGCAAAGAGAAGGTGCGATTGTGAGCATCAGTTCAAATGCAGCCCTCATTCCAAGAATGAATATGGGTCTGTATGCAACGACCAAAGCTACAGTGAGTCATTATTTTAAAAATCTCGCGTTGGAACTCGCGCCCCACAATATTCGCTGTAACTTAGTTTTACCTGGCTCAACCCTTACACAAATGCAAAAACAACTATGGACTGAGGATCGCCCTCCAGCAGGCATTGTCAACGGAAATCTAGAACAATTCCGAAATGGCATTCCATTACAAAAGATTGCTGAGGCTGAAGATATTGCCAATGCCGTGATGTTTTTACTTTCAGAGCAAGCACGCCAAATCACAATGCACGAATTGGTGGTTGATGGTGGAGCAACTTTAGGCGTGTAACAGCCCTATTGCCCATTCACAGCATAAGCTGCCAGACTATTCTGGCAGTGGTTTATGAATTTGAAGTTGTTCAAAAACAAGTTCTGGTTGAGCTAACCAAGTTTTCATCATCTCCATGAAATCATACCAATAAGTTTTAAGACTCGGCACATCATAGAGTTCTTTATGTCCGTCAACAGCGAGATACAATCGTTCGATACCATCAACAAACTTATTGGTAATCGCTGTATCAAAGTCTTCAATTGGGCCAGCGGATATGGTTGTTTTTGTTAACTTACACCCTTCGAAATGTTCAGGTAAAGGATAAGGAATCCAATTCACAATAGGTCCAAATAAGATATTTTCATAGGGATCAAAATCTTCTAATACAAATCGCATTTGCTCAAAATAGCTTTGCTGATGCGGTCGAATTTCGGCAAACCTTTTCGTTAATAATAAAATGATTTCTTTTAAGTTTTCCTGTCCCATAATGCCCAACCTTAATGGCAGGATATTCATGACTAAGCACGGTATACGCATAGATGAAGTACCCAACCGAGACATAAAAGGTACCCCAAAGCATTGTTGAGGATCTTTAGACTGTTTTATTAAATAACTCATCATCACTGCCATGACGATAAGAGCACTGGGCAATTTTAATTCAGTTGCTAATGCATTTAATTGTAGCTGTGTAGGCCAATCAATTACCTCTTCATAACGTGGCCCTTGTGAAAATGGTTCTTTTAATTTTCGTTTAAGTCGTTTCTTAGGAGCTTTCTCATACGAAAAATTAGCCTTCCAAAAGTCTAAATCTTTTTCAGCTTTTTCAGAGTGAAGGTAGCGCTGTTCTTCTGCAATAAACTTTTCATAATGATCGAACCCTTTAATTTTTAATTCAGTACCATTTTTGAGAGATTGATAATAATCAATAAATCGGCTAATCATCAGTCCGTAAGCGTAGCCATCTAATGCAACGTGATGCGCTTTAAAAAATAATCCATACTTTTGCTCACCTAAGTGTGCAAACACATAGTCATATAAATGACCCGATTCTAAATTAAATGCTGGTTCTACTTCTTTTTCAGCCCACGCTAAAATTTCCTCCTCATCAAGCTGAGATAAATCAACGAAGCTAGGTTTCCGTATCGTCACATCATCTACTCGATAGACGTGTTCGCCCTGAACTAAAGCTCGCCAATGAAGCGATTTAGCTTCCTTTAATGTGAGATAAACTGCTTTTTGAAAAAGCTCTCGATCTAATGGTCCCTCAATAACCAACCACTCCGCCGTATGAAAAGGATAACTGCCATGATAATGATGGCCTTTCCACATACTGTGTTGTGCACGAGTTAATAGATCATGGGATTCATTGATTTGCATAAGACAACCGCATATATTTAATTTTCATTATAAAATCAAAGCTTTACAAAATATTTTAACCTACATATTTTGTGATTACACTTTGGCACAAAAAGATTATTAAATATAATGATTATCATTTGCAAATTTAATTTGTTTGATTTAGATTAATAACCATTCAAATCTGTCGACTGACGCACGTATTACTGTATCGACGATCTTCACTCCATTGATAAGTACAGAAGATTAAATAATGACGACACAATCTCCTCCTCTAGCTCGACATATTTCTGTCCATTCAACAGAACAAATTTCCACTCATTTACAGCGTATTAAGTTTAAAAGTGAAGATTTCACAGGTTATGCAAAATGTGATAGTGGTGCGCACATCAAATTGTTTTTTCCGAACCCTGATCAACAAGCCCCTGACCTCCCGTTTCGAAATTCTTTAGGCAAAATTACGTGGCCAAATGGAAAGAAACCAATTACACGGACATATACTGTTCGAGATTTCGATGAAGAACAGCAACTTTTAGTCATCGATTTTGTAAGACATGAAGATTTTGGTATAGCGGCTGATTGGGCAAAGCATGCGAGTCCAGGTGATCTGTTAGGTCTAGCCGGTCCAGGAGGACCAGCACGTTTTAAAATCGATGCAGAATATTGGATTTTTGTTGGAGATCTTTCAGCAATTCCGATGATCGCTGCCTCTCTTGAACAATTACCAAAAGACGCTCATGGTGAAGTTTGGATCGAGATCGAAGATGATTCAGACCAAATACATCTGAATAAGCCTGAACACATTAAGGTTCATTGGTGCAAAGGCCCTCATGAATTGAATAATAACATCCGTGATTCTTTGCAAAACTTAGACTGGAAAAATAAAGATATTTCAGTATCACTGGCGGGTGAAAATTCAACGGTGGTTGAACTTCGTAAAATACTAAGACAAAACTTCCAGCTACCCAAAAGTAATTTATATGCTGTGCCTTATTGGAAGCAAGGTCACAACGAAGAGGCTTATCATGAGGAACGCCATCAAGTAATGGATGCCATTGAATAAGTGAATAGAATTATTTTAATGAAATATGTAGAAAGATATGAAATATAAAATTGCAATTATGTTGAGTGCTATCACTCTCTTTACAGCATGCTCTCAGTCGAATGAACCTTCTTCACGAGACAGTAAAGCAACGGCTGAATCTCAAATAAATACGACACGACAAATTGAAGATGCTTTAGGTCGTCAAGTTACGATTCCTGTTCAGCCACAACGTGTTGTGGTTTTAAGTGAACTTGATTTGGATAGTGCTATTGCGCTTGGAATAAAACCTATAGGCAGTAGTTATGTTCGAGGTCAAAGTAATTTTCCAGATTACCTCAAAAATGAAACACAACAGATCGCCTCCGTCGGTAACTTTGGACAACCGAGCATGGAACAAATTCTTACGTTACAACCTGACTTAATTATTGCTGGAAGCATGATTGATACACAAATGATTAATCAATTGCAGCAAATTGCACCCACTGCAGTCAGTTTTGCACGCGGCGAGCCATGGAAAGACAGTTTCAAAAAGGTAGCTCATTTATTAAATAAAGAACAACAAGCCCAAAAAGCTCTAGAAGCGTACGATCAATATGCGCAAGAAGCTCAACAGAAATTACATGCTCAACAAGGTCAATCAGTCAGTGTCATTCGTTGGACAGCCAATGGACCTGTGTATATGTTAAATGATTCATTTGCGAGCCAAGTTTTAAAAGATATTGGCTTAACACGACCTCAACATCAGCAACAACCAGGTGCAAGCCATACCCCTCCAATCAGTCGAGAACGTTTTGATCAAATTGATGCAGACTGGCTCATCATTGGCAGTCATCTAAACGCGGAAAAGCAACTGGCAGAACTAGAAAAATTACCAGAATTCCAACGTCTTAATGCTGCAAAAAACAAGCATTATTTCGTGGTTGATGCATCTATGTGGACTGGCATAGGTGGACCACATGCTGCTCGACATGCCATTGATGATGTATTGAAGCATCTCCATAATTAACATGCTGACGAATGCTACAACTGTACTTGACCGATTCCCGCTGATGGGAATCGTGCTTAGCTTGATTATTTTATGTTGCACTGTTTTATCGATCGCTTACGGCGCTGGTCAGCCCTACTTTACAGACAGTTTGCAACTTATTCTTCAGGCACTCAGTCAATGGTCCTTAGAACCAATTACTCCCCTATTGGAAATTAGAATACCACGCACTATTGCGGCGGTGAGTGTCGGATTAGCTTTAGCGATCTCAGGCGTCATCCTTCAGAACTTGCTTAAAAACCCTTTGGCTGATAGTGGATTAATCGGAATTAATAGTGGTGCATCTCTTGCCATTGTTTTGGCCATTGTTCTTCAAATGGATACCTTCGGACTATTTTTTTGGGCGGTGATTGGGGCTTTAGTGAGTGCATTATTGGTCTTTGCCATCAGCCCTCGTCAAATGACAGATCAAAGCTCACTTACACGTTTAGTCTTAGCTGGACTGGCAATCACCAGTACATTCCAAGGTTTTATGGCTGCCATTCTTCTGAGTTTCCAAAATGGCTTAGACGACTATCGTTTTTGGGTTTTAGGTTCGCTCAATCGCGTTGATATTCAATATCTCAGTCTTGCACTGATTTTAATGGCGATCGGACTCATCATCGCTATATTGGTGATACGCCCTCTAGGTCTTAGCTTAGTTGGTGATCAACTGGCGAATAGCTTAGGCTTAAATACGAAACTACTTGATGCATTCTGCATTTTAGCTGTGGTTTTATTAACTGGAAGTGCCGTTGCATTAACAGGACCAATTGCCTTTTTAGGCTTGATTGCACCTTACTTTGCACGAGCTATTGGTGCTCAGAGTATTCAGAAACAGCTCATCTATAGTGGACTATTTGGCATGTTGTTGTTGCTGATGGCGGATATCATTGCACGTGCAGTCGTGCAACCTTTCGAAGCCCCTGTCAGTATTCTTTTAGCCTTATTAGGTGCACCTATTTTGATATGGATGGTGCGTCAAAATAACTTACAAAATATCATTCAGGCGGAGAAATAATATGTCTTCTCTGTTGAGTCGTTTAAAACAAAAATCAATGATAAAGGCTTGGATAATCATTGCGATTCTACTGATATCACTTAGTTTATTTAGCCTGATGTACGGTGAAATCACATTAAATTTGAATACGCTATGGAATGTATTTACAGGCAATGCGTCAGCTGCACATCAACTTCTCGTTGAAAAGATTAGATTACCACGACTTTTGGCAGCCTTATTGATTGGCGCTGCACTCGCCTTATCTGGTCTCATTCTTCAAATTATCACCAAAAATCCTCTTGCGAGCCCAGATGTTTTTGGTATCAGTGACAGTGCAGTGCTTGCTTTGGCATTCACCATTCTCCTCTCAAGTTCTAGTATGTTAGGTCAATGGTGGCAAGCATTAATGGGTGCGATCTTCTGTGTTTTTTTTATTTTAATTGCTTCAGGCGGCGTAGGAACACAGGGGTATCGTATTTTGGTCATCGGGGTCGGAATTGCAACACTCATGAAAGCCAGTTTTGACCTTATCCTTGCGACACTGCCAGTAATGCACACCAGTAATATTTTAATTTTTAGTAGTGGTAGTTTGATTGGTCGAAGCTACAGCATCTTGCTACCAACTTCGATTTTTATCATGCTGCTTGTCAGTATTATTGTGCTGTGGCGGCGACTATTTAGTGCAATGGTTCTCCCTGATTCTGTCATTGATAGTCTAGGAGAACCCTTATCTAAAATTAGACTGATGCTCATTATTATTGCTGCGTTTCTCGCTGGGACCGCTGTCAGTATTGCGGGCCCCATTGGATTCGTGGCTATTGCTGCACCAATCATCGCATTTAAATCATTTCCTCATCATTTATTTCCGATTTTCCCAACCATGTGTATTGGTGCATTAATGGTTTTATGTGCCGATTTACTTGGAAAAAATTTGCTTGCCCCTGTCGAAATTCCCGCAGGCATTATTAGCGGCATGGTTGGTGGTCCACTGTTGTTGTGGTTGTTATATCGTCATTCTAGAAGTATGAGTCGTACATGAGTTTAATCATCAATCAATTAAGTGCTGGATATAATCATCATCAAGTTTTGAAGGGTATCAATGCTGAATTTCAGCAGGGTCAAGTCATCGTCCTCATTGGTCCAAATGGCTGTGGAAAATCGACCTTGTTAAAATGTATTGCTCAAATTCATCCATATGATCAAGGCCAAGTCATTTGGGAAAAAAATCAACTGAATTTACTCAGTAAAAAGTTGCTCGCTAAGCAACTTGCATTACTTCCACAGCATGTAACTGCACCCAACGGCATGACAGTTGAGCAGTTAGTACGCTTCGGTCGTTTTCCACATCAAGGTTGGTTTAAACGACTGAACATCGAAGACCAAAAAGCGATTGATGATGCCTTGTCTGCGACCCATTTAAGCGAATTAAAAAATCAAAATTTAAGCAATCTATCAGGAGGTCAACGTCAACGTGCATGGATCGCAATGGTCCTCGCACAACAGACCCCTTTAATTCTTTTAGATGAACCAATTAGTATGCTCGATATCGGTCATCAAGCCGATATTTTAAATTTAGTCCGCTCTCTAGCTTCACAAGGTAAAACCATAGTGATGGTTCTACATGAATTAGCCACTGCTGCACGCTGTGCCGATTTTCTAGTTGCCATGAAAGATGGTCAAATCATTGCACAAGGTAAATCAGAAGATGTTTTAACAAAGCAATTAGTTCATCAACTTTATAACTTAGATGCCGAAGTCAGAATAGTTGAAGATGATCAATCCAAGAAAAGGTTACTGGTCATCCCAAATAAGTTTGGTGATTAATCCTCAATACCAACTTAATCCATCTTCATTGATGACAACGTAGATTTCTTATGGAAGAGCATTATTCCATTGCAAGCTTTTGAGTTTAATTAGTGGTAATAAACTGAAATCATTTTCTTATCTTGCCCATTTACATTGCTTACTTGAACCACATAATGATCTAAACTTAAACGATCCTCTTGAGTCACTTGATGATCTTTTAACTGCTGAGTGATTTCATGTAATTCAATACAATATTTTTCTAAAGAACTTTCAGAACAGCTATAGTTTTCAATGACTGAACCTTGAAATTCAATATTTTGAGCATGCACGACATGCACCGAAATGACCATATTTAGAATAAGTATAAATAATGATCGCATTGCCTTTCCCCAATAAAGCATACGATCTTTAAATTTACATAAAAATATAGTTAAAACAATATTATAAATTAAATATTTTTTATTAATGTGAACTACATATCATTATTGGTATTGGATTGTGACCGTTGCCTGACCTCTCACACGACCAGGTTCTACTTGGTTTTCAACTTGGATATAGCGTGCTTTCAATGGCAAGTTATATTGAACCGTTTGATTCGAGCTCACGGTGCCAAGTTGTATTTGCTCACCTTGAGTAATAACTTTATTTTGATTTTGATAATTGGAAATTAATTGTGTATTTACACCTTTGGCTCTGACATTTGACGCTGCATCATTTACGATTGAATTATTTCCATTTGAAGTGTAATCAAAGCTTAGGCTAATTCGGTTTGTTTCTGTCACACTCGTCGGATTATCTCCACCATTACATAATATATTCATATCAAATGCCTGCTCACCCGCTGTAGATCCTATACCTTTAAAATCGGATTTATTTACTGTAGGTAAATTCACCGTTTTATTGATATTTCCTTGGATCTCACATGAACTTGAAGCAATCGTAATCGCATTACCATATACTGTGCTGGTTAAAAAAGCTTGCTGAGGATAGCCCTCTACATAATAAGTACTATAACGTCCCGGTGCTATTACACCTGAACCCGAATTTACTGCAGTTTTGATAATTTCGACAACAAAAAAACCATTATCTAAGTTATAAGTTGTATTAGCCGTTAACCTACGAGAGTATGGATAATAACCTGAAAAATTTTGATTATTTGCGGCTTCACGATAAAGCCTAATCCCAATACCTGGAATATTGGTTTCATAAACTGAATCCCCAGCGGGACTCAACTGACCATTTTGAATCAGTCTTGCATTAATATTTACAGGATTTCGATCACACCGAATACTTGAACCATTCGGTGAAATTGGAAACGTTTTTTTGGTTAAAACTCGGCCTACTGGATCAGATGGTCTGACTACGACTCTGCCAACAGCCATGCTAATATCAACTGTTCTAAAGTTAGCTTGAGGTGTACAAGCTGCTTGAACAGAAGTTATGGCAAAACCTGAGAGTACAACAGCACCTATTAAAATCTTAGTTTTCATTGACATAGTGCCTCTGTCGTAATCATATTTTCAGACTGATGCGCAGTGACATCATATTGGATTTGGCAACGATCATCTGGCTCATCACCCCAAACGATGTTTAAAGTATCTTTGAGTGCTGCGGTTCTGACATAAACCAAACCACCTTGAGCAACTAAACCAATGCTTTCTTGATTAGAATTGAATACTTCTGCTGCAAATGGTAAAGATTGTCCATCTTTTAGCGCACTTTTGATATAAATTGCCTTCCCTGATTTAGTCGCAAAATTCACTTTCGTTATCGCGCCTGAATAAGGTGCAATTCTTTGACTTGTTTCCATTAATTCTACATCTGTCGACATCTCTTCAGGGTTCAAGCTAATGTCATTCAGACGATATGGTGTGACATAAGGAATAATCGCATAACCAGATTTATTAATTTCTAAACCTGTCGAATTATTTACTTTTGCACCTGAGGCTTCAGGGGCATAGACTAAGACCATCGTTTGCCCCTGATCTGGTCCAAAATGTACGCCATCACGGTGTACAACCACATTGCCTCGGGCTGTGACTAACATTTGTTGATATTGATCCGCCAAACTATAAGACGCACCAAGAGTTGAATAATTTGTTCGATATTGTACGTTAGTGTTAAAACTTGGATTATTGCCATAATCCGCGGAAGTCGAAAATCCGTAATTGAATTTTTCGCCCACTGTACCACTCGCACCTACATTAATACGATCTTGCGTGGTAATTGAACTTAGATTTAAAGCACTCTTTTTAAATGTGAGCGGCAAAGAAAGCGTCAGCATATACTCCGTATCGCTGCTACGCATATTCGTATTATTATTTTCTAATTCTCGTTTAATGGCAGATAAACCATACGTCAGCAAATTATAAGTATTACTGTAGCCAACTTGATATTGTTTAGACTTTTGGTTGGTGTTCCAATAATCACTCCAAGAACCTGTAGCATAGAAATTGCCTAGATTATTTGGTAATCCTTGGTTTAACGTGATGGTAAACTCACTTCTCTGCTTACCAACATGACCTGAGCTTACCCCCTTTTCATCCAGATCTTGGATTAAAAAGGCATCTCGTAGTTTCAAAAAGTTTTCAGTTGAATAACGATAAGCAGCCAAAGTTAAATTCGTATTCGTCGGGCTAATTAACTTGCTGTAACTCAAACGATAACTTTGTCCAGTTTGATCTTTTCTTCGATCAAACTTAGCTTCAGATTGCGTGATATCAATTGCAATCGCACCAATTGGTGTCGCAAAAGCTGTACCGACTAAATATGCCTGATAATTTTCAGAAAATTGTAGCCCTGTATAGGCTGTAATATAGTTATTGATCCCATGTTGATATTTTGCCTGACCAACCCATGGATCTAAATCAATATCCTTATCTCTAAACTCACCTATCGTAAATGAATAACGATTCATACCAGGTCTTAGCATTTGTACAACTGATGCATAAGGTACAGAAAAGCGCTGAATTTGACCGTCAGATTCAATGACTGAAACTTCTAATTCACCACCAAAGCCAGTGGGATAAAGATCTTTAATTTCAAAACTACCCGGTGCAACTGTAGTTTGATAAATAATTTGACCTTGTTGTTTAATTTCGATTTTAGCATTCGTACGAGCATTACCACGAATTCGGGGCGCATAACCCGTCATGCTATTGGGTAACATCCGTTCATCACTTGTGAAATCTAGACCGCGATAACCTACAGAATCTAATAATTCACCATTGGTAAAATAATCACCGAGTGTCAACATACCTCGATATTGGGGAAATGCACGTTGTACATAAGTCGTGACTGCATCGTAACTACTTTTATTACGCCCCTGATCTTCGTGATCAGACCATTTCCATTGACCATTATGACGGAGTTGCCACCCACCTAAATTTGCACCAGTTGCCAAAGACATGAAGGCATTGTTAATTTCAGGATTGGTTTCAGAGTAATTTTTTGTTTTATAACCTGAGGCACTGTATGAAATAAATCCAGCATTAATCCCTCGATCCCAAGCACTTGGGTCGATGTAGCCCTGAGCATTTTGTTGCATCGCAATTTGAGGGATAGAAATATCTAGTCTTAAACGAGCAGAATCAAACTCATAAAATGCATTTTCCACCCAATTTTCAATACGCTGACAAGATGTCGAAGTAGAATTAGATGGCTCAAATTTTAAAATCTCTTTTTTGACACCAAACTGCATTAATGTTTTTGCATCAAAACACGTATAAGCATTTGCTGATTTATTATTTAATTCATTCTTGAATACAACTCGATGCTTACGATACCAGTTACCATTTACGTAAACATCAACATTATATTCACCTGGCAAAATAGGATTTCCAAATTTAAACCTATCTGTATTAATTGATTGTGCGTTTTCACCAATCAAAAAAGATGAGTCAAATTCCACACCATCCGCTGATGATTCGTTTGAAATCTCTTCACCATGTGCTGGCGTTAAATAAGTAAATCCGAACGTAATAGCCCCCAAAACAATCATAATTGTAGGAAGTTTTTTTTCATCATCTTGTTTTTGGTTACGGATCAGCATATTTTTGCCTACCTATTAATATTTAATAGGAATATTGATTCATTAATTTAGGGATTTAATTTCAAATCTGTCTGAATACGCCCACCAAAATCATTAATCGTTGTAAAACTCAACTTACTATGAGTGATAGCTGACTTTAGATTTATATTTTCACTTGATTTGGGGCTCACCATGATCCCTTCTTTCATCAAATCCACCAATTTCCCATTAGTTTGTTGACTTAATATCGATGTGATTGTGACGTGATAAGCCGTTGGATTAATCACTTGGAGTTGATTACCTACTTGCTTCCATTGTAATTTTGCTGGAGCTTCTGCAACCTTATCTTTCAAATTTGTTGGTCGATAAAATAATTTAATTCTTGAGCGTATTGCCAGTTGTAAAAAGTTATCTGGTTCCGTGCTTTGAGCATTGGCTTTAGGTTTAGGCGGAATATCTAAAACATTCAACCAAAACACAGTTTCTTGTTCACCACTTAATGATTTTGCATTTGGCAAAGCCGTGATTCGAAGCGATTGACTCTTGGTGGGATCAACACGCGAGATTGGCGGTGTAATAATGAATGGAGCTTTAGATTGTTCAGGCTTACTCTTTGGATCACCCTCATCAATCCATGCTTGTACCAATGATGGTTTATCACCATTGTTACTGACCTGTAGTGTGATTTCTCTTGCATCTGCTGGGTATATTGCTCTTGTTCCATGAATAATGATTTCAGCATGAGCAAAACTTGTCGAAGCCAATAGTCCCAACATCATTGTTATATTTTTAAATGAACCTAGCATGCAATTGATCTCTACTTAATACATTTGATTAGAGCCAAGTTAATCAATAACTTAACTCTATTTTCAAAACAAATTATTGATAAATAATCGTGTATTGAACTGAAGTAGTTACAGGACCTGCTGTAGAAGCACCAGTCGCATAGTATTCTGCATAGTAGTCAAGTGCAGCAGTTCCACCATCGACAACATCAACCCACTGAGAGTTAGTTTGCGCACCATTCGCACCAGCCTGCTGAACTAAAATAGGTTGGTTGTTGCTTCCTAACAATTGAACTTGTACGTTTTTAGCACCATTAGCATCTTGGTTATTTAAACGACCAGTGTTGAAATCGACCGTTGCACCAGGTTCGAAATAAGTTGCGACTTTACCTTCTGAACAATCACTTAGATTGATCGTGAACGGTGTACGACCAGCGACTTCACCAGCTGTAGCGAGCGTTTGTTTTGAAACTGTAGGTAGAGTCACAGTAAAGTTTTTGCCTTGTGGCGTTACAATGTCACAAGTCTTATCTGTAACTAAACCGTTGATTGTAATTGTTCCATCAGCTGCATTTGCTTGTGCAATCGTAGCTAATAAAACTGCTGAAAATAATGCGATTTTTTTCATTAGTCTTACTCTAATTCGGGGAATGGTGGGATGTTTAAAAAATGTCGATTGATATGCAAAAAATTGCAAAAGCATGGTATTACATTACAAAATAAGTGTAAATAAAGTCACATTTTGCCATTTTCATTAAAACCATTTCACATTTGTAAATTTATCTTTAACTCTTTATTTATTATTAATTAATTATTCATGTATTTTTTTGTAACTATGAATTTTGAAAAATTTAGCTAAATTACTCTATAAAATTAATAATTTTTAAAATATTTATATATATTAAAGCGATATTATGAAATTTTTGATTTAGACAAATTCTGTCATGATCCCGTCATAATTCTAAATATTCAATATGAGGCAATGAGGCAATATTATTTCGCTCATAAAAAAAGCCCTGACATCTGTCAGGGCTTTTGAATTTGGCGGAAGCGGTGAGATTCGAACTCACGGAGGACTCACACCCTCGTCGGTTTTCAAGACCGGTGCATTAAACCGCTCTGCCACGCTTCCATGTGCGCCATAATACGAAGCTTTTCATATCATGACAAGTAAAAATTACAATCAAACCATTCAAGTGAATATAGTTTCACCAAATGATTCAAATTTATTAAATTTTGGCTGCAATTTCAGCACCTTCACGAATCGCACGCTTAGCGTCAAGCTCAGCAGCAAGCTTTGCACCACCAATAATGTGATATTTCGCTAAAGTTGTTTCAGTCTCTGATGGCATAATCTCTTTAACAGATTCCTGCCCTGCACAAACAACGATAGTATCGACTCGTAATAATTGATCATGCCCACCAACTTCGATCCACAGACCTTCATCACTCACTGATTTATATTGAACGCCACGCAACATTTTCACATGATGTTTTTTTAATTGGGCGCGATGAACCCAACCAGAGGTTTTACCTAATCCTATACCCAAAGGCGTTGTCTTACGTTGCAATAAATATATTTCGCGAACTGGATGATCCACTTCAGCAGGTTGTAAACCACCTTCAGAAACATACTGAACATCAGGATCAACTCCCCACTCACGTTTCCATTCTGCCAAAGGTTGTGGCTGTGGCTGATGTTCAGGTTTTAATAAAAACTCTGACACATCAAATCCAATACCACCAGCACCAATTACTGCTACCTTTTGACCCACAGGCGCACCTCTTAATACTTCTGCATAAGATAAAACTTGTGGTGCATCACTTCCTTCGATCTTCAATGCACGTGGTACAACGCCTGTCGCAACAATCACCTCATCAAAGCCTTCACGCTCAAGCTGTTCACGATTAACTTTAGTATTTAAACGAAGTTCAACCCCAGTGCGCTCAATTTGGACTTTAAAATAGCGAATGGTTTCATGAAACTCTTCTTTCCCAGGAACAACTTTCGCTAAGTTGAATTGTCCCCCTACATCATTAGTGGCTTCAAATAAAGTAACCTGATGACCACGACTGGCAGCAACGGTCGCTGCCGACATTCCAGCTACACCACCACCCACAACAGCTACTTTTTTTGGCTTCTTGGTTTTTAAATAAACCAGTTCAGTTTCATAGGCTGCACGTGGATTCACTAAACATGTTGCACGTTTATTTTTGAAAGTATGATCCAAACAAGCCTGATTACACGCAATACACGTATTGATTTCATCAACACGATTAGTCGCAGTTTTATTCACCCAGAAAGCATCTGCCAATAATGGTCGAGCCATTTGAATCATGTCGGCTTTACCTTCAGCCAAAATAACTTCGGCAGTTTCAGGCATATTGATTCGGTTGGATGCAATCACAGGCACAGACACATGTTTTTTCACCTCTGCGGTATAATCTACAAATGCCGCACGAGGAACAGAGGTTACAATTGTTGGCACACGAGCTTCATGCCAACCAATACCTGTATTCAATAATGTGATACCTGCTTCTTCTAGCGCTTTAGCCACCGTGATCACTTCATTCATTGTATTACCGTCATGAACTAAATCAAGCATAGATAAACGGAAACAAATGATAAATTTTTCGCCAACTTTCGCGCGAATTGCCTTAACAATTTCAACTGCAAAGCGCATACGGTTTTCTATTTCCCCGCCCCATTGGTCTGTACGCTGATTGACATGACGACTCATAAATTGGTTCAGCAAATAGCCTTCTGATCCCATGATTTCAACACCATCATAGCCAGCTTTTTTCGCGATACTTGCTGTAGCCGCATAATCTTGAATCGTATCCAAAATTTGTTTTTCTGACATTTGGCGTGGTTTGAATGGTGAGATCGGCGATTTTATTGGGCTTGCAGAAACCACAAAAGGTTGATAACCATAACGCCCTGAATGCAAAATTTGCATTAAAATTTTTGCACCATGTTTATGAACTGCATGTGTCACTAATCGGTGTGGGGCAACATCACCTAAGGTATTCATTGTGCCACCAGCTGGAAGCAGCCAGCCCTGACGGTTAGGGGAAATACCACCTGTAATGATGAGACCTACGCCCCCTTTAGCACGCTCACCAAAATATGCTGCTAATTTAGGATAGTTATAAAAACGATCTTCTAGACCGGTATGCATCGATCCCATCACGACACGATTTTTGAGGGTAGTGAAACCAAGATCAAGAGGTTTTAATATATTTGCATAGCGAGTTGTCATGGCAATTCCTTATTTTATGGGCTTTGCAACTTGTTGCATAAAACTATACTTCTTTTTTCATAACTGTTTATGGCAATTTTTTGTCTTTTTCTATAATAAATTACCAACCATGAAATTAGATATTAATATTCAATCACTTATAAAAAATATTTTTCACTAAGTTCTCTTTGAAAAATTGCAATAAAATAAATTGATGCATAAAAATCTTCATAAATGCACTGTATTATTTTCAAGAAGAAATCATGAATTAGATTAAGCACTACCTATTACTTCTGAGTTTCGACGAAATATTGCTACTTATTCTAATATTTTTGCACCACGTATCTTTTTTTAAAAAAAATTACCAATGAAAAGTGCTACAATTGAAGAAATATATTTTTCAGGTTACCAATTTTCTAGGTGCCTATATTCTATCGTTAGGATGAACAATGTCTGATAATGCAACTATCTTACAGAATGTACCTGTAGGCAAAAAAGTTGGTATTGCCTTCTCTGGTGGTCTTGATACTTCTGCAGCTCTATTGTGGATGAAACAAAAAGGTGCTGAACCTTATGCGTATACAGCAAACTTAGGTCAGCCAGATGAAGATGATTACGATGCTATTCCAAAGAAAGCTGAAGCTTATGGCGCTGTTAAAGCACGCTTAGTGGATTGCCGTTTACAACTTGCATTAGAAGGTATTGCAGCAATTCAATGTGGCGCATTCCATATCTCTACAGGTGGTGTACCTTACTTCAATACAACACCACTTGGTCGTGCAGTCACAGGTACAATGCTTGTTACCGCGATGAAAGAAGATGACGTCAACATTTGGGGTGACGGATCTACTTATAAAGGTAACGACATTGAGCGTTTCTACCGTTATGGTCTATTAACGAACCCAGCACTTAAAATTTACAAACCTTGGTTAGACCAAACATTTATCGATGAACTTGGTGGCCGTGCAGAAATGTCACAGTTCCTCATCGATAACGGTTTTGACTATAAAATGTCAAAAGAAAAAGCATACTCAACAGACTCAAACATGCTTGGTGCAACTCACGAAGCGAAAGATCTTGAGTATCTTGATGCTGGTATCAAAATCGTTGAACCAATTATGGGTGTTGCTTTCTGGAAAGAAGACGTTGAAATCGCACCTGAAGAAGTTTCAATCACATTTGAAGAAGGCTTCCCTGTTGCACTTAACGGTCAACGTATTGAAGATCCAGTTGAGTTAATTCTTGAAGCGAACCGTATCGGTGGTCGTCATGGTCTAGGTATGTCTGACCAAATCGAAAACCGTATCATCGAAGCGAAATCTCGTGGTATTTATGAAGCTCCAGGTATGGCACTTCTACACATTGCTTACGAACGTCTTGTAACTGGTATTCATAACGAAGATACCATTGAACAGTACCGCATCAACGGTTTACGTTTAGGTCGTTTACTTTACCAAGGTCGTTGGTTCGACTCTCAAGCGCTTATGCTTCGTGAAACTGCTCAACGTTGGGTTGCTAAAGCAATCACAGGTACTGTGACTTTAGAACTTCGTCGTGGTAACGATTACACTATTATGAACACTGAATCTGAGAACCTTACATACGAAGCTGAACGCTTAACCATGGAAAAAGGTGATTCTGTATTCACTCCAATGGATCGTATTGGTCAATTAACCATGCGTAACCTAGACATTACAGATACTCGCGCTAAGTTAGGAATCTATACTGGTGCAGGTTTACTTGCTGTCGGTACAGGTTCTGCTGTTCCACAACTTAAAGACAAAAACTAAGATTTAGTTTAGTCCTAAAAAAAACCGCGCTTTGAGCGCGGTTTTTTATTTGGTCGTTAAAATCTATCATTGTTCCCTAGATGGATAATGACTCATTCATCTAACGTATGCCTCATTTCCATATTAATCAGCACAAATAGATGTAAAACCCCTTTTTTCGGCTTTTGTCGTTATCAATTTCAAGCAATATCGATTATCATCTATGTTATTTTTTCAGTAAGACTTGCCTTGAATACGATCACTTTAATCCAGCCAGATGATTGGCACGCTCATTTAAGAGATGGTTTAGCACTTCAACGTACTGTTCCTGATTTGGCGAAGCAATTTCATCGCGCAATCTGTATGCCGAATACAGTTCCACCTGTAAAAACTGTGGAAGAAGCACATGCTTATCGTGAAAGAATCATGGCGCATGTTCCTGAAAATGTAAAATTCGATCCTCGTATGGTGCTCTACTTTACGGATCATACTTCTCCTGAAGAAGTACAAAAAATTAAAAACTCTCCATATGTAAATGCAATTAAGCTTTACCCTGCTGGAGCAACCACAAATTCTGATAATGGCGTTAGTGATATACGTAAAGTGTATAGCGTCATTGAACAACTTGAAGAACATCAGGTTCCTCTCTTACTCCACGGCGAAGTAACACATCATCATGTTGATATTTTCGATCGTGAAAAACGTTTCTTAGATGAAGTTTTAGCACCGCTGCTTAAACAATTTCCAAAATTGAAATTAGTTTTAGAACATATCACCACAAGCGAAGCTGCACATTTTGTACTTGAGCAAGATCGCAATGTGGCAGCGACGATTACACCACAACATTTGTTATTCAATCGCAATGACATGTTGGTTGGTGGTGTTAAACCGCATTTCTATTGTTTGCCAATTTTAAAACGCCAGACACATCAGCAAACTTTGTTAGAAGTCGCAACAAGTGGCAACCCTAAATTTTTCTTAGGTACTGACAGCGCTCCGCATTCTAAAAATGCGAAAGAAAATGCCTGTGGATGTGCGGGATGCTATAGCGCTCCAACTGCAATTGAATTGTATGCTCAAGCATTCGATCAGGTCGGTAAAATTGAACGTCTTGAAGGTTTCGCTTCATTCTTTGGTGCGGATTTCTATGGTTTACCTCGTAATACTGAAACCATTACATTGATCAAAGAAGATCAAGTGATTCCTGAAAGCCTTGAATATTTAGATGGCGAACAGATCATTCCTCTTTATGCAGGTAAAACAATTCAATGGAGAAAAGTGTGACCACTGAAACATTACCTGTCATCGGTCAACGCTTCCGCGGGTTCCTACCCGTGGTTGTTGACGTGGAAACAGCTGGTTTTAATGCGGATACCGATGCATTGCTTGAAATAGCATGTATTCCAATCATTTACGACGAATCTGGAAAGTTTGTACCTGGTCAAGCGCATCATGCACACATCAATCCATTTGAAGGTGCAAATTTAGATCGTCGCTCACTCGACTTCATTGGCATTGATCCTTTTAATCCAATGCGTGTAGCGATGGCAGAAGATGAAAAGTCTGCACTTAAACGTATGTTCAAAGCAATTAATGAGGTACGCAAACAACAACAATGCACACATGCTGTGCTAGTTGGACACAATGCTCATTTTGATCTTGGTTTTTTAAAAGCGGCAATTGCACGTACTGGAACTAAGAATCAAAATCCATTTCATAGTTTCTCGGTTTTTGATACGGTGACTTTGAGTGCTGTGATGTTCGGACAAACTGTTTTGGCTAAATCATGTATTCAAGCTGGCATCGAGTTTGATGGTAAAGAAGCCCACTCTGCTTTGTATGACACACAGAAAACAGCTGAATTATTCTGCTATATTTTAAATAAATTAGCGCCCCATTTACTTGAAACACTCGTTTCAGAGTAAAAATCTTTAAATACCCCAATATTTTAGAAATCTTGATCATCCTGTGGATTGATCTTAATTGAAAAGTATTGGGGCTTTTTGTTCCAATTTTTAACTATCGCTTTTTTATATTATGTTAATCGGAATATAGTATTGATAATTATTCTCATTAATATTGTGAAATAAGTATTATTAAATGATAATCGCTATCGTTTTTATTCTCTCAATGTTAAATCATGTCATTTGTACGCTCAAAATTAAATTTAGCCATTCTTACGATTCTCTCAACTACAGTTTGTGCAAATGAAACAGAAATAAATTCAACAGCTAATGATGATTCAATCAAACTCAATACAATTGTAACGAATGCAACTGAGCAACAAGAAGTTGGGAAAACCCTTTATACGAAGGATGACTTAGACAAGACACCCAATAGTTCTAAGAACATTACTGATTTTTTAAGAGTAAATCCTAATGTGCAATTTAGTAATGACTATCGTGCTGCAGGATCACAAGCTGAATTAAAACCATCCGAAATCTCTATCAATGGCGCACAAACTTACCGTAATAAATTTATGATTAATGGTGTAAATTCTACAAATAACGTTGATCCAATGGGAAGTGGGGACTCGTATGATGGAAAACTATCAGACAGTTCTCAAGGCATTGCAATTAATACGGATTTAATCTGTAGTCTTGAGGTATTAGATAGCAATATTTCTGCAGAATATGGTGAATTTACAGGGGGAGTTATTCGTGCCGAAACCTGTGCCCCTAATACAGAGATTGGTAAAATTCATGGTTCTTTAACATATGATTATACTAGCAGTAATTGGACGAAATATCATTATGCGAATGAAGAAGAACAAGATGAGTTCCAAGAACCAACCTTAACCAATCAAAAAGACTTCAATAAACAAGGTATCAGCGCAAATATTTACAGTAAACTATCGGAAAATTTGGGGGTCAATCTATATGGTTCTACGCGTCATTCATTAATACCAGTATTGAGCGGCCTAGCAATTGATACAAAACAGGAAAATAAAAGACATAACATTAACACTGGTGCAACCGTGTTCTATACACCTTCGCCTCAAAATAAATTTAAGTTTGGCTTTGATTATGGCAATTTAGACAGTACGAACTATGTTGCAAAGCGCTTAGATTCAGGCAGTGTTACCCATACTGAAACGGTTACCCTATTTGGTGAACTCACCTCTAAATTTGATAATTCGTCACTGACTCAAAATCTAAGCTACCAAACCATGAGCAATGCTCGCAAAAATGACAGTAATTTAGGTATTATTTGGAAAGAAACACCGACCAAAAACTGGAGTAACAATCCCGGACAAGGTGCAACCAGCAGTGATATTGAACTATCACAAAATGTGTTTTCATATAGCGCTAAAAATGTCTTTGACCCTAAAAATTGGGCAAAAGCCATACATAATATTAGTTTTGGCTTAGGTTACTCACATACAAGCGCAGCCTGGGAACGTCTTAATGACTCTTACATGTACAATCAACCAAAAGTTTTTTCTAAATCAGCTCAATACACTTGTTTAGCTGAAGATATTCTATGCGACTTACCATCTGCCGAAAATAATGATCAAGGTCAGTTCTTAAGTAATGGTAAATATTATAAAAAAGGGTCAACTCATATTGATCAAAATAGTGTGTATTTATTTGCTGAAAATCAAATGTTATGGGATAAATTTTCTGCTCGTTTAGGTTTACGTGCTGACTATGAAACCCTATCAAAAAATTTCAATCTCGCTCCTCGTACTTCATTCAAATACAGCCCATTCCAATCAGAACTATTGAGCTTCACAACTGGTTGGAATCGCTACTATTCGAACTATACATTGAATACTGAATTGCGAGATGAGGTTGCACACCTCGAATACAATTTAAAACGTACAAATAGCCCACAAGAAGATTGGGTTCAAATTGGGTTATCAGATATTCTAATTTCGAATCTCAACATTCGTCGCTCTGAACTCGACACACCATATAGTGACGAAATTGTTTTTGGTATGAATGGTCAAATAAAAAACTGGAATATTGGACTCAAGTGGATCAATCGCGATACTAAAGATGAAATTACCAAAAGCCGTTACGTCGTTGAAGGAACTAAAAACACGATTGATTATTTTAGCTATAGTAATATAGGGAAGTCTACCGCTGACATCTACACCCTAGCAATCAATAACATTCACCCACTGAAGTTGAAAAATAGTGAGCACAACTTTGGATTAGCTTTTGACTATAATGAAATAAAAAAGAACTACAATACCTATGTCGATGCATTCAATATAAATAGTCAAACTACAGCAGAAGATCGTGAAGTAATCTATAATGGTAAACTCATTAAATTTAATGAACGACCTGTTGAGAACTATGCACAACCTTGGACGACTCGAGTAAGCTGGGATATTAATTTCTTAAATACACCGATTAAAATTAGCAACTTTTTAAGTTATAAATCATCTTACAAAGACACTTATAAGTTTAAAGAACCCAACAAAGATGGTTTAGAAGTTTACGGTACTGAACGTATCGACCCTCGCTTCACATGGGATCTCCGAGGCACATATGACATGCAAATCAACAAAGATTTAAAAGCAATATTTGGTTTAACGATCAATAATTTGACGAACCATCACAATATTTACACCAGTCAAAACATTTCTGATAACAGCAATACATTGAAGTCTGAAATTGGACGTCAGTTTATTGCCGATGTTACATTCAAGTTCTAACTCATGATTCCCATAGAGCACTTAGGTGCTCTTTTTTTCATTTATACCGCGTTAAACTTTTGGATTGCATAAAGAAAAAACAATTCAAGACTTGAAAAATATCAATTATCCTCGATATTACATAAAGTAATTCACTCAATCTTAGAATGAGCATATGAACAATCAAAACAAACCTGAAATTATTACGATAGAAGATCAAAGCTTTGGTAGCCATGTAGAACATTGGGCGCTGTTAACTGATGATCCGACTGTTCAGGTTCCAAAATGGTTGAGTGAAGCACTAAATGCACCTGTCATGCCGATGGGGATTTGTACTGAAGAACAAGATATGGATCCGAATGTTTGGTTAATTCAAGGACCTAAACAACAACCTATCCAATTGGTGCAAGTTATTGCTGTAGAAGACAATAAACCTAAAGCAGTCAAAACAGCCTTCCCAACTTTTGATAGTCCTTATACGTTAAACGCAACGATTGAACGTATCATTACTTGTAAGTCCAACACGCAAGCAGTGTTACAATTAAAAGTCAGTGATAATAGTGTGGTTTATGCTTTTGATAGCTTATACAGCGTGAACCAAATTCAATACCAAAAAAATCAATCTTATAAAGTCCAATTAAATGCGTGGGCTTATGAGCTAGAAAAGGTTGCTGATCAAGAACAAATTGTTGTGGATGATCCAGCTTCAATTAAACACCATCGTGCTTTAAATGAAATTTTGAGTGAACACAATGGTGTAGCGCCAGATAATTTACAGCAGCTGATCGATGCTTGGGAACCTAAATCAGATGCCGATAAAGAACCTGTAACGGTCGATTTTTCGAAAATGGTAGCTTACTTATACGGTGAAACCATGGGTCAGGAAGATGAGGCCTGGTTCCAAGGAAAAGTTGTTGGCAAGACCCAAATGCAGTTCAACAATCAATTTTATCAACTTTATGATGTAACACTTATTTTGGAAGAAAACCAACCTGCTACACTTATTCGTATCGCGACTAAGGATGAGAATTATAAAAATTTCGAAATTGGTCAATATATTCGTGGAAATATATGGATTCAGGCGAATATTTATGCTAAAAATACATCAAATAAATAGGATTTAACTATAAAGTAATATTTAGGCTCCTAGATGAAAATTATACCGGAACAATCAACAGGCTTAATGGAACAAGCACGCCCTCGTATTCGAGTAGACAAGGGTGCTTACTGTTTCTTTTTCTTAGGTGTTTTCCTCGCTGCTTTTATTTTCCACTTTACCAATCTTATTCCAGCTTTTTAAGAAAATTAGCGTTGATCACTTTCATCTTCGTTTTAGTGCATGAAAAAAGCCTGTCATATGACAGGCTTTTTTACAAACTGATTTTTAAGCATTACGCTTCGCAAAATCATCCATAAATTTCACAAGAGCTTGTACACCCTCCAGTGGCACTGCATTATAAATACTCGCACGCATACCACCTACTGAACGATGTCCTGCAAGATTTAATAAATTATTTTCCTCTGCTTCTTTCAGGAATTGCTTTTCAAGTTCAGGCTTCGCCAATGTAAATGGTACATTCATGATTGAACGATATTCTTTTGCAATTGGATTTGCATAGAAGTCACTTGAATCAATATAACCATACAACAATTCAGCTTTTTGTTGGTTCACTTGATGAATTGCTTCTACACCACCCTGTTCAAGCAACCATTCAAATACTAAGCCTGATAAATACCAAGCATAAGTAGACGGTGTATTCACCATAGAATCGTTCTTCGCTTGCGCTGAATACTTCATAATGCTCGGAATTTCTTCTTTTGCTTGGTCTAATAAATCATCACGAATGATTACCAACGTTAAACCAGCAGGACCGATATTTTTTTGCGCACCCGCGTAAATAAGACCAAATTTTGAAACATCAATTGGTGCCGACAAAATACTAGAAGATAAATCTGCAACCAGTGGTTTATCCGTAGTTGGGATATTTTTAAATTGAATACCACCAATTGTTTCATTATCTGCATAATGAACATAGGCAGCATCAGCAGATAAATTCCATGTACTTTCTTCAGAAATTGCAAGATTACCATCTGCATCTTTAATGCCAGCTTCGATCACGTTAATTTCGCCATAACGTTTTGCTTCTTTTAAAGCTTTTTCAGACCAAATGCCAGTATGGATATAATCTGCTTTGTTATTTTTCCCTAATAGATTCAATGGAATCGCAGAAAATTGTAGAGAAGCCCCACCCTGTAAAAAAAGCACTTTGTAGTTGTTAGGAATATTCATTAACTTGCGTAAGTCTGCTTCTGCTTTTTCAGCAACAGCGACGTAGTCTGAACTACGGTGACTCATTTCCATGATTGATAGGCCCTTACCCTGCCAATCAAGCATCTCAGCTTGAGCTTTTTCTAATACAGCAGTAGGTAATGCAGCAGGACCAGCACAGAAGTTGTACGCGCGCATGATTTTTCCTTTCAGAGTGAAACACAATAAAATGATGGCATTTAACCACAGATGGCATTATGTTGCAGTAGTTTAAGTTGAAATTATTTCAATCTATTATCCTTAGCAGAATCAAAAAAACGATGTATATTTATAGGATAGTTTTAATAAAACGAGAAACACTCCATATTTAAAGATATAAGAATCTTTCTAATTGGTTAATTTTTTTGTTAAATCATTGATAACAGCTTGCACCACTAACCAAGAAATATTTGTAGAGTCTTCATCAGGATCAAATCCCTGAATCATATGCTCATAAGGATGAATTAAGTTTCTAAATTCTCTTAAAGAGTGTGAATACTTTTTCACATCTACACCAATCCAACCTAACTGATGAGCTACATCAATCATTTCACCTAATTTCCAATCAGCAAAATTTTTTGTTTTTTGATTTTTATCCCTAGGTGCACTTGGAGCCTGATTCGCCTCTCTCATATTTTGTTGAAAAACACCCAATAACAACCCCTCTAAGACACTACCCATTAATATCATTGAAGCTAAATATGCTTTCGAATCTAGACACTTTTGTATTTCCACCCACCTATTCTGTAAAATTTCACCCACCCTCATCTCTAGACCTAGAATTAAGAAATTAGGTGGTGGATAAGACTTAAGTTCTGATTCTAATTCGCAAATATTTGAATAATCTATTTCAATTTTTCTAAATTTTGGATCTATACGATCCAAGTACATTTCAAAACCCTCTATATAGAGAATCTTATTCAAAATTTTTAAAGCTTTATTTATTTTCTCTTTATCACCTGCATATTCTTTCGGTGACACTAATCTTTTAAGAATATTCGCTAGTTGTTCTTTATTAGCTTCATTTAATTTTTCTAAAACCCACTTTGATCTTGTTGAACCATCATGAGTAAACGGTAGTCCTGCATTTCTAAAAAATTGTGTTAATTGTGAACCGCTTCTATACTCAGGATGATTTTCAGGATCATTCCCACAAATAAATTCTGATATTTGTTCTAAAGTTTTTTGATCCATATTCGATACTTTCCTTTATTTATAATTCTTACTTTTATAAAAAAGGACGCCTCAGCGTCCTTTTTTTGAATGTATTATTATTCTTCTGATGGCTGATCAAGCTCAGAAGTTTCAGCTGGTTCAGTATTCAAAATTTCTGAATCATCTAAAATTTCTAATTCTTCATCTTCAACAGCTTCAATCGCTTCAACACCAACCAATGTCTCGTTTTCACCTAAGCGGATTAAACGTACACCTTGTGCATTACGACCTGTCTGAGCAATTTCAGATGCACGAGTACGTACTAGCGTACCACCATCAGAAATCAGCATGACTTCTTTGCTGACATCGATCGCTACAGCACCAACCAGCTCACCATTACGATCAGATGTCTTGATCGCAATGACGCCTTTACCACCACGTTTCTTCGTCGGGAAGTCATCCACTGGCGTACGCTTACCGTAACCATTTGCTGAAGCACATAGCACTTCACCTGTTGCCGGGACAACGACTAATGAAACAATACGGCTTAAGAAATTAGAATCCGTATCTTCATCTTCTGAATCTACATCATTGTCTTCAATTTCTTCCGCTTGAGCCAATCCAATGGTGACACGCATACCACGTACACCTTTCGCAGATCGACCCATTGCACGCACATCAGTTTCTGCAAATCGAATCGCTTTACCTTCATTCGAGAACAACATAATTTGTTGTTCACCGTCCGTAATCGCAACACCAATTAAACGGTCATCTCCAGCTAACTCGATTGCACGTAAACCATTTGAACGTACATTAGAGAACTGCTCAAGTTCAACTCGCTTGATCGTACCGTATTCCGTTGCCATAAAGACATAGAAGTTTTTACGTAAGTTTTCTGCAAGCTCAGCAAATTCAGCAACTACTTCATCATCAAGATCTGTAGTTGATAATTCAATACCTAGCTCTTTCAGATGCGTACGCAATTCGTCTGATAGATCGTCACCATCTGCTAGATCAGCAAATGATTTTTCTAATGCATCATAGTGTGCAGCAATGATTTCGTTTTGCTGTAATTGAACTTGATGAGATTTAACAAACTGACGGAAATCCGCTAGACGTTCTTTAAATTTCTTCGGTGCATCAATCACTGGCAGAATAGCAGTAATTGTCTCATTTTCATCTAATGGCAATAAGTTCACCATAGGACGACCTTTTGCACCACGAGAAGCTTGAGGCACTTCAAAAACTTTTAAGCGATAGACTTTGCCGACATTGGTAAAGCATAAAACTGTTGCATGGTTAGATGTAACAATCAGATGTTGAATGTAATCATCTTCTTTCATAGACGTTGCTGATTTACCACGCCCACCACGACGTTGCGCAGCATAATCAGAAAGTGGCTGTGTTTTCGCATAGCCTGATTGAGAAACCGTTAGAACAACTTGCTCTTCTGGAATTAAATCTTCACGAGAGAAATCTACACGAGATTCTACAATCGCAGTACGACGCTCATCACCATATTGCTGAAGAATAAGTGCTAGCTCTTCACGAATCACGTTCATCAACAATTCAAAATCATTAAGAATTGCTGTCAACTCTGCAATTTGTGCCAATATTTCAGAATATTCTGCATGCAGCTTATCTTGTTCTAAACCAGTTAAACGATGCAAACGTAATTCTAAAATTGCACCCACTTGAGTTGGTGAGAGACGATAAATATTGCCAGATAATCCAAACGGTTTATTAGGATCTTCGCCTTCAATTTCATCTGGGCGAACAGATACTGAACCTGCTTTTTCTAATAAAGCAACTACGCCACCTGCAGACCATTCCCCTGCTTGCAAACGTTCACGTGCTTCTTGCGGATTCGCAGAGGTTTTAATGGTTTCGATGATGGCATCAATATTTGCTAAAGCAACCGTTAAACCTTCCAAGATATGACCACGTTCACGCGCTTTACGTAATTCGAACATCGTACGACGTGTTACAACTTCTTGACGATGGCGAATGAAAGCAGCAATGATGTCTTTTAAATTCATCAGCTTTGGCTGGCCATTATCCAAGCAAACCATATTAATACTGAATGAATTTTGAAGCTGAGTATTTTGGAATAAATTATTAACAATTACTTCAGCGTTTTCGCCACGCTTTAAGTCAATTGCAATACGCATCCCTTCTTTATCAGATTCGTCGCGTAACTCTGAAATACCTTCGAGCTTCTTCTCTTTCACAAGTTCAGCAATACGTTCAATCGTTTTTGCTTTGTTCACTTGATATGGAATTTCAGTGAATACAATCGTCGTACGACCTGTTTTTTGGTCTTCTTCTAAATGGTACTTACCACGAATAAATAAACGACCTTTACCAGTACGGTAAGCATCAACAATACCCGATTTACCGTAAATGATACCGCCTGTAGGAAAGTCTGGACCCGAAATATGTTCCATCAATCCTTCAATACTGATATTCGGATTATTGGCATAGGCTAAGCACGCATTGACCACTTCAGTCATATTATGCGGCGCCATATTGGTTGCCATACCTACAGCAATACCCGTGACACCATTAATGAGTAAATTTGGCACACGAGTTGGCATAACTTGTGGGATACGCTCTGAACCGTCGTAGTTATCTTCCCACTCTACTGTATCTTTTTCTAAATCAGCTAACAGTTCATGCGTTAATTTACGCATACGCACTTCGGTATAACGCATCGCTGCTGCACTGTCACCATCAACAGAGCCGAAGTTACCCTGACCATCAACCAACTGATAACGTAAACTGAAATCTTGTGCCATACGAACGATTGTTTCGTATACAGCAGAGTCACCATGAGGGTGGTATTTACCGATTACATCACCAACGACACGCGCTGATTTTTTGTAAGCTTTGTTATAATCATTTCCAAGCTCATGCATCGCATAAAGAACACGGCGATGAACTGGCTTTAAACCATCTCTAACGTCTGGTAGTGCACGAGAGACAATGACACTCATAGCATAGTCGAGATATGAGCTCTTCAGTTCATCCTCAATGGCAATCGGTCGAATTTCCGATACGCTCATGCATACTCCTTATTACAAACAGCTTGAAGAAACTGCTCGATTTATATAATCAATCTTGCAAAAAATTAGCCCAAAATCTATGGAGCTAAATTCTAAAACTCAGCCGAAAATTATAGCACAAATCCGTATTTTTGTCCCTAAATTTTATGGATGATCTGTTTAATTTTATTCATAAAAATGACTAAATTTTCAACACAAAATTCTTAAACAGTATTGCCCTAAAATGAATGATAAAAATCACTTTTTTGCTACTTATACATAAAAAAGATCCTCGTAAGGATCCTTATAAATACATGAATATTCTTCAATGATGAAGTTCGCGCTTGTCCGCTTTCATTAAACTAAAAGAAATTGCAAATAAGCTTAAAATTAACGGAAACTCATACAGCTCTTCGAGTAAGCTTTCATTACTATTTTCTGTGAGCAGGAGCATCCCTATAAAGCGATGATGCTCTATCGCATCAGAAACAACGAGCCCAATCACAGCCAAAACCAAGGCCCAAACTGGGATAATAGCTGTCTTAAACTTGTTCACAATCTCTGTGCGTAATTTTTGGTTCAATAGTGGAAAAACCACAGACCCAATCAATACAATTGAGATACCTCGAAAATAGATTTTGGGGACATCAGGGAAATAATCTCGCCCCCAACTGGTACTACGACCAAACAATAAAACCCACCAGCAAACAGCCCAAAGCCAAAACTCTTTCTTACCTTCTCTAAGCTGTAAAGGCTTTATGTAAAAATAGCTAATAACTGCAAAGGACAACAATAAAAGAGCCTGTAAATTTTCAATCAGACGCACGTCTTCCATACCAAACACATTGAAATGGACTTGATTAAATAATGGAAAAATTAAACATGAGACCGCGATTAGAACAAGCGGTAATGTTATTCGGGTGTCGACCAGCAAAACACAAACTCCCTCATTAATACATTGAAAGTATGAATGAGCTTAAAAAATGATGGCGAATCATATCACAATTACAAAAAACATATAAAACGGTAAATTCTGATCCCTTGATGAGAATAATCTATAATTTTGTTTTATGAGATTTTTTTGATGATTAAATATAAAAATGCCCTGACCAAGTAAAATGAAATGAATCATTACTCGATCAGAGCATTAGTACAGCAATGCTGAATTAGATTTTAGAAACTAATTCTGGAACCACTGTATTTAAGTCACCTACTAACCAGTAGTCAGCTACTGCATTAATTGGAGCTTCTTCATCTTTGTTGATCGCAACGATCACCTTAGAATCTTTCATACCTGCCAAGTGCTGAATCGCACCAGAGATACCTACAGCAATATAAAGGTCTGGCGCAACGATTTTACCCGTTTGACCAACTTGCATATCGTTTGGAACGAAACCAGCATCTACTGCTGCACGAGATGCACCTTGAGCTGCACCAAGCTTATCAGCTAATGGATCAAGTACTTTATGGTAGTTCTCACCAGAACCTACACCACGTCCACCAGATACAACAATGCGAGCTGCTGTTAACTCTGGACGTTCTGATTTTACGATTTCTTCAGATATGAACTTAGAAATACCCGCATCACCAGTAGAAGTTGCAGCTTCAACCGCAGCAGATCCACCTTCAGCAGCAACTGCATCAAACGCTGTACCACGAACTGTACCAACAACAACTGATTCACCAGACTCTACAGTTGCAATCGCGTTACCAGCATAGATTGGACGCTTGAAAGTTTTAGGACCATCAACTGCAATAATGTCAGTAATCATACTAACATCAAGAAGTGCTGCAGCACGTGGAAGTACGTTTTTGCCCGTCGTTGTAGACGCCGCAAGAATGTGTGAATAACCTGCACCAATTGAAGCAACAAGCTTCGCTACATTTTCAGCCAATTGGTTTGCATATGCAGCATCGTCAGCTAAAAGAACTTTGCTTACACCAGCAACTTTAGCAGCTTCATCAGCAACTGCTTGAGCGCCTGAACCAGCAACTAATACAGTGATATCACCACCGATTTTTTGAGCCGCAGCTACAACGTTTAAAGTTGCACCGTTAAGTGCTTTGTTGTCGTGCTCAGCGATTACTAAAATACTCATGATTTTTATCCTTCTGTATTAGATCACTTTCGCTTCATTTTTTAGTTTTTCAACAAGCTCATCAACAGACTTCACTTGAACACCAGCTTTACGTTCAGCAGGCGCTTCAACTTTAACAGTCTTAAGCTTAGTTGCAGGATTAACACCAAAATCTGCAGGAGATTTAGTATCAAGCGGTTTCTTACGTGCTTTCATGATATTTGGTAGAGCAGCATAACGTGGCTCATTCAAACGTAAGTCAGTCGTAATAATCGCTGGAAGTGCTAGTTCAACAGTTTGTAAACCACCGTCGATTTCACGAGTCACTTGTACTTTATCGCCTTCAACTTTAACTTCTGAAGCAAATGTACCTTGACCAGCACCAAGTAATGCACCAAGCATCTGACCAACTTGGTTAGAGTCGTCATCAATTGCTTGTTTACCAAGAAGGATAAGTTGTGGCTGTTCAGCGTCTACAACGCCTTTAAGAATCTTCGCAACTTCTAAAGCACCAAGTTGGCTATCATCAGCTTCAACTAGGATACCGCGGTCTGCACCAAGCGCCATTGCAGAACGGATTTGTTCTTGCGCTTCTTTAGGACCAATAGAAACAACAACGATTTCTGAAACAGTTCCTTTTTCTTTTAAGCGAACCGCTTCTTCCACTGCGATTTCACAGAATGGGTTAATTGACATTTTAACGTTAGTAAGGTCAACCCCACTATTGTCCGGCTTTACGCGAACTTTAACGTTGGCATCAACCACACGTTTTACAGCAACAAGAGCCTTCATGTAATCCTCGGCTGTTTTAACAGAAGTAAATATTCAGAAAAGTTATAATAACTCTTCATTTAAAATTTTTAGGTGTCCTATCTTGCAATGTGTTTGGCATTTCGGTCAAGTCACAATTCACAAAACTGCTGTAAAAAAGCGTAATTTTCGTTGAACGGAGCGTTCACGAAATTATTTTGTTAATAAATTTGTCAGCTTTTCAATATTTTTTGTAAAAAATTAAACTTTGATTTTTAATATTTTTTTAATTTATTAACTACATCAGTTGAATTGATGCTGTAGACTCTTATTTTACGTTGAAAAGCGTTGGCGTGAGTCACCAAATTTGAGGTAAAAAATGTCATAACAGACAGCAAAAATTACAATAACAGCTATCCTTTTTGAGTATAATTTAACCAAAGTTAATTCTATTTGAATAGAAAGCGCAAACATTAGTTTGCGCTTTTTTAATGTTAATTCACAATGAGCCATGTTGCTGCCAATGAAAGCATCACTCCCGAACCACCATCAATCCATTTTTGACGTTTTTCATTTATCCCTGTTTTCTGTGTCAAAAATGCAAATACAAAACTCAATGATGAATAAATAATTAAGCATAATCCAATGAAGATTAGGGATAAGACAATCCCCTGTCCCATAATCGAAGAGGTATGCTGGTTAATAAATTGAGGCAAAATCGCAAAATAAATGAGCATAGCTTTAGGATTAAGTAAGGATGTTATAAAACCGCGTCTAATCGGACTATTGACCTGACTTTGTTTAATTTCAATATTTTTGTGATTAAGCGCAGATCGAATTAAATTAAATGCCAAATAAAGCAAATAACAGATTCCTAACCATTTGATCGTTTCAAAAATAATAGGGAAAGAAATAATGATAGCCGCAATACCTACAACGACTAAAAAAGAATGGACGAAATAACCCAAACACACCCCTAAAGTCGCCATAACGCCTGCTTTCGCATTTTTACCCATTACCTGTGACAGAATAAATAACATATCCGGACCAGGCGTAAAAATAAGAGGGATAACGGTCAAAGCAAATAACCAATAGGTAGACATTTTCTTTCTTCCATCATTAATGAAAATGAAAAAAAAGTATCTTCGAATTTACATAAAATAGGATTTCAAATATTCTATTTATTCTTTAATTTTTAGAATCTAATTCTAATATATGAAAATAATATCTAAATCAATTTCAGTTAAATTAGATCGTATCGATAAAAGTATCATTCATGAACTTCAAACCAACGGTCGAATTCAAAATAATGATTTAGCCAAAGAGATTGGCTTATCACCATCCTCTTGTTTAAGACGCGTAAAAATTCTCGAAGATGCTGGAGTCATCCAGCAATACACAACCATTGTTGATCCTCAAAAAATCGGATTACAACTTATTCTATTTTCGCGTATTTGGTTGGTGGGACAAGACGCTGAAACCATCGATACTTTTATTGAGGCGATGAAAGAACTCCCTCAAGTCATGGAGTGCTATATTATTTTGGGCGAATGTGATGCGATGTTAAAAGTTGTCGTACCTGATTTGGAGAACTATCGTAAATTTCAGTCAGAACACTTAACCAAAAAAAATGGGATTACCAGTGTGAAAACGGATTTACCCAGTCAAATCATTAAACAAAGCTATCAACTGCCCCTGCAATCAATTTGACACCACAAAGCAATCGATCCGACTGACTTTTTAGATCGGACCGATTATCCATTTTGATCAAGTTAAAAAGTTAAATGTTCAATGCTTTAAGTTTTTTCAACCTCGATTTTTTCATTCAAAATTTTTTCTAAAAGTACATGCTGATCCACTGATTCACTCAATTTAGGATCACAAATTTTGAGTCTTCGTTTCAGCTCTTCCTGTAAATACAATTGATCCTCAAGTTCCAATTCAGTTTGACTAAGTTGCTGAGCAAAATGCCGAATCACACCTTCAAGTCGTTGATTTTCCTTCAATATAACGTATGCATAACCCAATACAAGCCCTTTGAAAATTTCCTGATAAGGCTTACCACGTTGAAAATTGTATGCCAATGAAGATAGTACCCGCTCACCAAAACCTAACTTACGATATGGGTCTCGTGCCACTCGATCACATGGGTCTTTATAAGCCGTCTCACAAGAGTCGATAAAACTCTTCGCCAACAATTCTAAATTTTCTTTTCGATGTGGTAGTAGATCCTTTAATCCAACTTTAACCTCATGGAGTACTGCCAACATAAATTTAGAAATTTGCTCATCAGACAGTGCAATCCCGATCGTTTCATATTGTCGAAAACTTGCAGCCCATGCTGTCATTGCATGCACACCATTCCACATGCGATTTTTGATTAACTGTATCTCTTCAATCTCTTCAACCAGAATCATTTGGCGCATTTTTTCCAATAAAGGACTATTATTTTCCACATAAAGCGGCATATCTGTTTCGGCATGAAATAAGATTAATTCTAGATTCTGTAGAATATGCGCCGATTTGAATTTTTCGTATAGATCGTCAATATACTGAGTAGCCAATTGTTCTTGTTCAGCATTTAAACGCGTCCCTTCATCCACATCCGTCACGTCTAAATCATGCTCATCCTGCACATGTCTAAAAATGTTGTATTTGATTTTTAACTGTCTAAATAATTTTTGATCTGTAATTTTCGCTACCATTCGATTGACTACTGTATCGCAAAAATAGTGCTGCGACATGATGATATTGACCGTCTTCGCATCCGTAATTTCATGCAAAGCACTACAAATCTGTTGTTCAATTAACGATTTTGCACCTACTTTGTTCAAAATAATTAAAACTGTTAGAGGATTCAACTGTTCTTCAAAATGGATATAACGCGCATACAACCCTTGAGCAATGGTTTTAGCCTCTTGCTCGATTGCCTTTTCAGGTAAACACAGTGCAATTAAACTTGATTCAATATACATGTGCTGCATCATTTCAATATTTGATGCATCTATGACGGTTATATTGTCTATTCGCTCGTCATGAGAGTGTTGCCCATAACGAATACTGTAACCACCAAAAGTATTCACACTATTTCTATAGAGTGAATTCCGCGTTGAAGCATAGATTTGTTTTGGTCGAGTATATCCATCCCAATGAGACAATACTTGGGCAATATAGCCACCACCTATTGCCCCAAAACCATGTATCCCCACGACATGCTGATTTAAAGTCTGAGGAAAAGGGTCAAATAGAGCAGGCATTTTTAATTTTGGTGTAAATTGATTCAAATCTTCCAGAAAATCATGCATGCTTTCGTAAAAGAAATTCGCTTTTTCGAGCATGGTTGAATTAGGTTCTTTGATATCTTGAAGTAATACTGTTAATCCACCCGCTTCAAACGCCGACATCACTCCATTTTCTGAGTCTTCAAACATTAAACATAAAGTTGGATCAATGTTCAGTTGCTCAGCAGCTTTTAAGAAAATTTCTGGGTGTGGTTTTCCATTATCAACCTCATCGCCGCATACGATAATGTCGAAAAACTTATATACATTGGCATTGATTAAATACTCTTCAGCTATTTCACGTCGACTCGAAGTTGCTACTGCCATTTTCAGATTGGACTTTCTTAAACGTTCAAGAACTTGCATGAGTCCAAATTTAATCGGCACTCCGTATTTTCTTACATGCTCAAGTTCTAGCTGATCTGCTCGCTTTCTAATTTCCGCATACGGCACTTCTTGACCATATTGCTGATTTACTAGTTTTTCGGCACTACGAGCACTCAGACCCAAACAAGATAATAAATAAGCGTCTGTAAATTCGACTCCAATGAGCTCTAATGATGCTTGCTTCAACGTTTGAAAACGAAGTCGCTCCGTATCAAACATTGTGCCATCCATATCAAAAATGGCGGCATGGATATTATTTTCATGAAATTTAATCATTTACCCCTCTCCAAAAAAATTCAAAATTACTAGACAAGTGTAAAGAATTTGACTGAATCGAATAGGCAGAATAAATATATGAAACAAAATTGATTGTTATTTAATCAATATTTTTATCTTTATGTATTGAGTTGTTGGAAACAGGTAAATTTAATTTTCTACAAAGTAAAAGAACTAAAATTATTAGCCCTGTTTTTTAAATGTTTTTTTTCAAACTTGATTGAGCGCTGCCAAGTAATCACGATGGACGTGACTCAATTCAATAATAGGATATTGTTCTAGTTCAAAAATTTTCCAAACTTCAATAAAGTCTTCTTTCAAATCAACTCCTTGATCTGCAATAGGTCTTTCTTGCCATTGCTGATCAGAAATCCACAGATAAGTCTTAGATGCTACTGGATCAATCGCTTGGATTTTTCCTTCAGTATTAATACCCTGCACATAGGCATTGTTGGGTAGAGCAGCTTCTATCGTCGGGAGATTGATTTCCACAAAATGTTTCACCTGACGTAAACCATAGCCTGCAAAAATGTCTTTTTGTGCTGAAGAGAGTTGCTGATACTTTTGATCAATATTGTCAATCATGGCTTGACCTAATCATTCCTGCAAAATATTTTTTAATTTATATACAACTTAAATCCATCTATTAAAGTTATACCTTAAAAATAGTATTAAAAAAAATCAATTCTAAAAATTTAAGCTAAAGTTTAAGGGAAAATTATTTTTAAACGCGCAGCTTTCAAAAGCTCCATCCCAACAATACATTATTTTTCAAATAATTTTATTCGCATTAAATTAACGCATTTTATTTATATCAATGGTTATTAGCTATTTTCTGGAGCATAAAACTGTAAATTTCATTCATTTTTAGAGTGGCACATTCATTGCTTAACCAGTTTGAACTTAATCTGGGGAATGCACATGATCACATTTAAAAAAACTCTGCTTGTTGTGACGATAGCAACTTTCTTAACAGCCTGTGGTGACAATGAAAGTAGCACAAATAATTCTAACACGCCGCCTCCTGTCCCATTTAATCCTGTAGAAGCAACCATTACTGATTTGCATAACTCGATTTTAAGCAAAGGTTCATCTTGTGTTAATGTTGTGCAAGGTTATTTAAATCGTATATCAGCTTACGATCGACAAGGTCCAGAGCTCAATAGCATTATTTCTTTAAATCCAAATGCACTTAAAGAAGCAGAAATGCTCGACCAACAATTTGCAAAGAATTCAAAACTTTCAGGACCTCTTCACTGTGTCACTGTACTCGCTAAAGACAATATTGATGCTGTAGATATGGCGAACACAGCAGGTTCTGTAGCATTAAAAGATAATTTTCCAAATGATGATGCCTATATCATAAAAAATATTAAAGAAAATGGCGGAATCATTTTAGGAAAAGCCAATCTTGATGAGTTCGCTTTCGGCTTTGGTGGAAAATCAACTCTAGGTGATCAAACTAAAAATGTGTATGACTTAAGTAAAGGCCCAGGTGGTTCATCATCAGGAACTGGCGCTGCTATATCTGCAAGTTTTGCAATGGTGGGAATAGGAACTGATACGGGAGGATCAATTCGTGTGCCTTCATCAGTACAGGGTCTTGTCGGTTTACGACCATCTTTACGTCTTTTGAGTCAAGATGGAATTATTCCACTGGCACCAACTCAAGATACTGCTGGACCAATGTGTAGACAAGCTATTGACTGTGCAAAATTAATGGATGCAATGATCGGATTCGATAGCTCATTAAGTTCAAATCAACGTAGTGAATTTTCACGTACTTCTCCTCTTCTAAAATCAGAGTCTGCTTACCGCGAATTGATTAATCAACCGAATAGCTACGTTCCTCATGACACTGTAAGTCTTGTAGGAAAGCGTATTGGTATAGTACAAGCACTTTACCCTTCCGAAGGTTCAACCACTCAACAGAAAGAAGACTACAATCTCGTTAAAGAAGCAATGGATAACGCAATTACTAAACTTGAAGAGGCAGGAGCGACTGTAGAAATAGTTACAATAAGCGATCTAAATACAATTTTGACACGTTATTCGAGTCTTTCAAGTGCTGAATTTAAAATATCACTTACAGAGTATTTAAAGACCACAAGAAGTATTTACCAATCGTATGAAGATTTACTCGCTAGTGGACTAATGATCCGTAACTTCAGCGGCTATAATTCTGATCCAACAAGTGCATCATATATTGAGAATTATGAGCGCAACACCACTGAAAGAAGTCCTTTCGTGCGCTTACGCATGAATAGCGCTTTAAATAATGTTGAACTAGATGGTACTCGTAAAGGCGTACAATACGACGCTTTAGCCTACCCTTCTATTACTGGGTTTGCTGGCAATTTAGGAAGTAGCCCGACCACAGGTACCAATAATCGCCTAAGTCCGTTTAGTGGTTTTCCTGCATTATCTATGCCTGCTAAATCAGTGAACTCAAGTCGCAGTAGTTATCCTATGAATGTTAACATCGAGTTTATTGCTCGTGAATTTGATGAGCCGACTTTATTTGAAATCGCAGTCGCATTCCAAAAAGTGAATCCCGCACGTATGATACCTATACACACACCAGCACTTTAAACAGATAACTTTATCATTCAGTACAGTATTAAGTATATTCAATATACTTAATACTGAGGATTAAGATTTTTGGGCTCTAGGGTGAGCTTTATCATAGACTTGAGCCAAACGATCAAAATCTAACTGAGTATAAATTTGTGTCGTAGATAGATTACTATGACCTAGCATTTCTTGAACTGCTCGTAAATCACCACTGTTTGAGAGCAGATGACTAGCAAAACAGTGTCGCAGTAAGTGAGGATGTAAATCCACATTAACACCCGCTCTTTGTGCTTGCAATTTGACTCGATTTTCAATCTGTCGATTCGTCAATCGACTCCCTTTTTTGGTCATAAAAACTGGGGAATCCAATTCAATGTCTCCACACCAGATACGATGGACTTTGAGCCATTCAATTAAACTTGTTTTCGCTTTTAAACCAAAAGGAACAACCCGAGTTTTATTTCCCTTACCTGTAATTCGAAGTAATTGTCGTGTAAAATCGATATCTCGAATATTCAATCCTTGAACTTCAGCTAATCGTAAACCACTTGAATAAAGCAACTCTAAAATAGCTTTATCTCTTAACCACAAGAGATGATCTTGAGAGGATTCAGGTGCAGGTTGATCCAAAATTTGCTGAATCGTTTCGACATCAACCATACCCGGCAAAGGCCTTGGCTGTCTTTTTAACTTAAAATCATGAATGGGATTATTCGATAGATATTTCCCTTCCACAGCCCATTTCATGAATTGACGAATGGCTGTTAAATGACGTTGTAAGCTTGCACTATTGAGTTGATGTTGTTCAACCTTATAAGCCATATATTCTCGTAAATCAGATGCTTCAACCTGATTTAATTCAATTTTCTTTTCATAACAAAAGTCAATAAAACCAGACACATCACGGAAATACGCCTCAAGCGTATGCTCAGATTGATTTTGAATCTTTCTCTCTTTCAACCACATTGACAGCAATTGCATTGCGCCATATTGCATTTGGCTTTCTCTCTATTGAATCGATGTCTAATCATCAATACTCGTGGGCATTCCAACAAATCATAAAGTAAAAAGCCCTGAATTTCAGGGCTTTTTAGTCAGGAAATAAGTTTTATTGAAAATAACGTAGATCCAAACGACCTTCATAAACCGTTGCAGTTGGACCAGTCATCCACACCACATCTCCCTCTTTCCATTCAATCAGCAATTTACCGCCGGCAAGTTCGATTTCCACATTGCTAGACAATAAACCACGGCGCATACCTGAGACAGCAGCAGCACATGCACCTGTACCACAAGCTAATGTTTCTCCCACACCACGTTCAAAAACTCGTAATCGAGCATGTTTTTCATCAACGATCTGCATAAATCCAGCATTTACACGCTCAGGAAAACGTTCGTGAGATTCCACTTGAGGGCCTATTTTAGCAACATCAGCAGTTAACACGTCTGGCACAATGGTCACTGCATGCGGATTTCCCATATTAACCACATCAATGCTGATCGTCTCATTGTCCGCTAAAGCTAAATCATATAAAGCAGCAGGCGCTTCTGCTAGAAATGGGATTTGGTTCGGTAAGAACTTCGGATACCCCATGTTCACACGCACCCATCCATTCGCACCCAACTCAGGCTCGACGATCCCCGCCTTTGTTTGCACTTTGAATTTAGTTTTATTGGTTAAATGACGATCATGAACAAATTTGGCAAAACAACGAACGCCATTGCCGCATTGCTCAACCTCAGAACCATCCGCATTAAAAATGCGATATTTGAAATCAACGTTCGGATGATCTGGTGTTTCAACAATTAATAACTGATCAAAACCGATGCCAAAATTACGGTCAGCCAAACGGCGAATCATGACAGGATCTAAATAAGCACGTTGACTGATTAAATCAACCACCATGAAGTCATTACCCAGACCATGCATTTTAGTAAATTCTAGCAACATCTATTGTCTCCTTAAGGCAATAAGGACTCACGTTCCCACAGAGACTCAATCGTTTCACGTTGACGAATTAAGTGTGCTTGATCACCGTCAACCATCACCTCTGCTGCACGACCTCGGCTGTTGTAATTTGAACTCATCACAAAACCATAAGCACCTGCACCTAAAACGGCCAAATGATCGTTCGCTTGAATCGCAAGTTCACGCTCTTTACCAAGGAAGTCACCTGTTTCACAGATCGCACCAACCACATCCCAAACTTTTTTCTCAGTTTTCGAATTTTGATTAACCTCTTGGATATCCATCCAAGCTTCGTACAAAGAAGGACGAATCAAGTCATTCATTGCTGCATCAACAATTGCAAAATTGCGATGATTGGTAGGTTTTAAAAGATCAACTTTCGTCAGCAATACGCCAGCATTCGCCGAAATACTACGACCTGGCTCCATATACACTTTAAGACCAAGTTTTTCTAATGCAGGACGTAAAGCATTTGCATATTCTTCAACTGTCGGTGGAACTTCATCTTTATAAGTCACACCAAGACCACCACCAATATCAATATGTTTGAGGTTGATCCCTAATTTTTTCAATGCTTCAATCATGTTCATGACACGATCAAGTGCATCAACAAAAGGTTGAGTTTCAGTCAATTGTGAACCAATGTGACAATCAATTCCTACGATATCTAAGTGACTTAAACTTGCTGCATACTGATAAGTTTCATATACCGAATCAGAAGGAATACCAAATTTATTTTCTTTAAGACCAGTCGAGATATATGGATGTGTTTTGGCATCAACATCTGGATTTACCCGAAGTGAAATTGGAGCTTTTACGTTAAGTTCTGCTGCAACTTTTTGAATACGGTCAAGCTCTGCATATGATTCCACATTAAAACAAGCAATACCCACTTCTAATGCTTGACGAATGTCAGCTTCAGACTTGCCCAAACCAGAGAAGACAATTTTAGAAGCGTCACCACCTGCGCGTAAAACACGTGCTAATTCACCACCAGTCACGATATCAAAACCGCAACCAAGTTTCGCCAACACATTTAGAACAGCGATATTTGAGTTTGACTTCACTGCAAAACAAATTTGGTGATCGATAAAGTTAAAAGCACGATCCATATCCAAATAATGTTTTTCAAAAGTTGCTTTTGAATAAACATAAAGTGGTGTACCAAATTGCTGAGCAAGTTGATCCAATGAACATTGTTCTGCGTGCAAAACCCCTTGAATGCGAGGGAAACTCATGGATGTATCCTTTCTAAATTGCGCTGGAGAAAAAAATAAATGAATATTAATCTTGAGTAGGTACAGCATCTGCTTTAGGTTCAGCTTGATCCTGACTTGGGCGATCACTGTTTTTATAAATTAAATATTGTGCTCGCTTGTCATAGTTTGGATCACTGGGTAGTTGTAATGCACCAGTCTGACCACATCCAGCCAAGATTGAAACAACGGCTGCACTGATAACTCCGATCAAAATACGCATACCCACACCTATCAGTAAAATTTATAGAAGTATACCTTGATCATCTAATTCACCAAAGTATTTAACGCAACAGATTAATAACAGAAATAAAAAAACGCCAGTAATTACTGACGTTTCTTTTGACCTAAATTGCAAATCATTTATAAGTTTTTATTTTTTCTTATAAAAACCAAAATAACCAATGATCAGAATAACAAACCAAATCGGGCTCACCATCAATGCACGGCGAGTATCATCTTCTAAAGCCAATACTCCAATCATGCCAATAAAGAATATAGCAACAATCGCACATGTCACCAATCCACCTGGTAGTTTAAATGTCGATTTGGCATGAAGTTCTGGGCGTGTTTTGTAATACACCACATAACTCCAAATAATCATTAACCACACACAAATAAATAAAATGGTGGAAAGTGTTGTCGCTAAAGTAAATGCTTCCACCGTATTCGGTACGAAGTATTGCAGTGCTGCCCCTAGTAACAAACATACTGCTGAGAAATACAAGGCATTCGCTGGTACAGCTCGCTTATTTAGTGTTCCAAAAGCTTCAGGAGCTTGAGTCTCGCGCGACAAGCCAAACAGCATGCGGCTGGTTGAGAATACGCCACTGTTCATCGATGACATCACTGAAGACAATACAACCAAATTCATAATAATAGCAGCGGCTGCAATACCTGCTTGACTAAACAAGTTTACAAATGGGGAAATATTCGGATCAATCTTATTCCATGGTGTAACCGACATCACCACCAGCAACGACAAAACATAGAAAATAATGATTCGAATAGGAATCGAGTTGACAGCTTTCGGCAAGTTTGTTTCAGGATCTTTAGTTTCAGCTGCGGTTGTACCCACCAGTTCTACACCCACAAAAGCAAAAATTGCGATTTGGAAACCTGCCAAGAAACCGATTGCACCAGTTGGGAAAATCCCACCGTGTGACCAAATATTGCTGAATGCTGCGATTTCACCTGAAGTAGAAGTGAAACCTGTAAATATCATCCAAAAACCAACGCCAATTAGAACTACAATTGCGATAATCTTGATTAAAGCAAACCAGAATTCTAATTCGCCAAACAGTTTCACCGTAACAAGATTCAATCCCATGATAAATACGATTGCAGCGATGCTAATCATTACCCCTTCTTCAGGGCTAAAAGGCATCCCATTATTGAAGAACTGAAGGTAATAAATGATCGCCGATAAATCTGCAATACCGATGGTGATCCAACACAGCCAGTAGGTCCAGCCCACAAAGTAACCTGCCCATGGGCCAATTAAATCCGTGGCGAAATCAATAAACGACTTATATTGCAAATTTGAAAGCAACAATTCGCCTAGTGCTCGCATCACTAAAAAAACCATGAAACCGATGATCATGTAAATTACAAGAATTGAAGGACCAGCTAGGCTAATTGTTTTCCCAGAGCCCATGAACAAACCTGTTCCAATTGCGCCTCCAATTGCAATTAACTGCAAATGTCGATTGGATAGACTTCGTTGTAATTCACCATTTTGCTGAGGCGAATTTATATTTTGATCTGACATTTTCAAATTCACCAAATATATTAATCGGCACAACTTAACTGAAAAAAATCATATTTCAATAAGAAAATTAGCACGATCAATATTTTCTAATTAGTTTAAAGTATTAATTCATTTTTCTTATATATCACTAGAGTGATCAATTATTCATCATATTTATTTATCTTATTTTGAGTAAAATATTGAAAATCTTGTTGTTATATGTAAAAAATATAAGTGCAAAAAATAATCAAAAGGAATGATGTGTTTGATCGCGCAAAAGTATGGCATATCCCTTGCTTGATCATGCATGTAAAAAACAATCAGGAAAATAAGAAGGTAATTTATGCAAGAAATACAATCAATCATGGAAACACTCAGCGGCTTAGTCTGGGGACCTTATATGCTGGTGCTGATTGTTGGGACAGGTGTTTTCTTAACATTCCGTCTACTTTTTTGGCAATTCAGGATGCTTCCATTGGCATTTAAACAAGTGTTCGGGAAACACCCAGATAAAAAAGACTCGGGAGATATCTCACAATTTGCCTCACTCATGACTGCACTTTCAGCCACGATTGGTACAGGTAACATCGCAGGGGTAGCGACAGCTTGTGTGCTGGGTGGTCCAGGTGCTGTCTTCTGGATGTGGATGACTGCATTTTTTGGCATGGCAACCAAATATGGTGAAGGTGTTTTGGCGGTCAAATACCGTGTAAAAAATGAAAAAGGAGAAATGTCTGGTGGTCCAATGTACTACATTGAACGAGGACTTGGCGCGAAATGGAAGTGGCTCGCAGTCCTCTTCGCATTATTTGGTACATTAGCATCCTTTGGTATTGGTAGCTCAGTTCAATCAAACACAGTGGCACTAGCAGTAGAAAATAGTTTGGGTATAAGCACGCTCACCACTGCCATCATTATTACAATTTTCTCTGCATTGGTGATTTTAGGCGGCATTAAGTCTATTTCCAAAGCATCCTCAATTATTGTTCCAGTCATGGCCCTAGGCTATGTCATTGGCGGGCTAATTATTATTTTCAATAACCTTGAATTAGTTGTTCCTGCTTTAAAAATGATTTTTACCTATGCATTCACAGGTGAAGCGGCAGCAGGTGGTGCGATTGGTGCGGCGATTCGTTACGGTGTTGCCCGTGGTGTATTCTCAAACGAAGCAGGTATGGGTTCAGCGCCCATTGCAGCGGCAGCAGCAAAAACTGATCACCCTGCCCGTCAAGGCCTAGTTTCAATGACAGGTACATTCATTGATACGATTATTGTGTGCTCAATTACGGGTATTGTTCTTGTTATGGGTTTCATCATGGCAGGACAAACATTTGGTGATCAAACTGGGGCTGTTTTGACCATTAGTGTTTTTGACAAATTACTACCAGGATTTGGGGGCTGGGTTGTTACGTTCGGAATCATCTTTTTTGCTTATTCAACTATTTTAGGTTGGAGTTATTACGGTGAAAAATGTTGCACCTATTTACTGGGTGAAAAGTCAGTATTTATTTATCGTCTCATTTATATTGCTTCGGTATTTGTAGGCTGTGTCGTCACACTTGATTTAGTTTGGCTTTTCGCAGACACCTTCAATGGTTTAATGGCAGCACCAAACTTAATTGCCTTATTGTTACTTTCTGGAGTTATTGCAAAAGAATCTAAAGATTTTATTGAACGACGAAAATCTGGTGAGCTTTATTAAACAAATTAATAGAATCAAACCAATATAAAAGCCTCATTGATGAGGCTTTTTTATCTTTTCACGAAAATTTCTGATCGTTCAAATTTTGTTTTTCCTCTTGATCCTTTGCAATTTCTTCTGCTACCTCCAAGCTCAATACAAAAAATAGAACATGTTCAATTTTCATATTGCCTTGTTCATCTTCAAGATAATTTTTAACCAGCTGATACTGCTTATTTTGCTCATCAAAAGGAATATCTAGATATAGGTCACCCAGATAGCTGTCAATTTCATCCTCACCAGACAAACCTAGACATGGCTTAAATTCAATTTCATGTTGTTCAAGCCATGTAATCACATGATCTCGAATACTTTCTTCCTCATTCTGATCATCCGTGTAATTCTCAAAATGAATAAACAGCACATCACGCTGTATTTCGCGTGCGATGGCATCAATATGTTGGGCGTACAAACGCATATCAAATAACTCAGTCGATTCTTGATATGAGTATAAATCAATTCATGATTGCTTTAATTTAATATCTCGTTAAAGCACACGTCATGACTTGTCTTATTGTTTTAAAATTTGATCAATATTTTTTTGTTTTCGTGACCTTTACTCAGTATGCTCAGCATATAGAAATTCAAAAAACCTATATTAAGTTATGGCTAAAGCAAAAAGTGTATATCGCTGTGAACAATGTGGCGCAGATCATCCTAAATGGGCAGGTCAATGCTCAGAATGCGGAGAATGGAACAGTTTAGTTGAAGTCACCATTGCCCCTGCGATTACGCATCGTGCAAATCCAAAAATTGCAGGTGGTTATGCTGGTCAAGCAGCATCAATCACTACATTGAATCAAGTTTCAGTTTCTCACGAAACACGTTTAGCAACAGGGATTGGAGAATTTGATCGCGTTTTAGGCGGAGGGCTTGTTACTGGTTCAGTTGTACTGATCGGTGGTGACCCTGGTATTGGTAAATCAACAATTCTTTTGCAGACGGCAACCCATATGGCTGCCGCGAAAAGTTCCGCCCTATATGTCACTGGTGAGGAATCTTTATCTCAAGTTGCATTACGTGCCAATCGTTTGGACCTCCCAACTGATCAATTAAAAGTGATGGCTGAGACGTGCGTAGAGCGTATTTGCGAAGTATTAGCGCATGAACGACCTGCTGTCGCGATCTTAGACTCGATTCAAACTTTATACACTGAAACTTTACAGTCTGCGCCAGGCGGCGTTTCTCAAATTCGAGAATCTGCAGCCCTTCTAACACGTTTTGCGAAAAACAGCGGAACAGCATTATTTATTGTGGGTCATGTGACCAAAGAAGGTGCTTTAGCTGGCCCTCGTGTTTTAGAACACATGGTCGATTGCGTACTTTATTTTGAAGGTCAATCTGATTCACGTTATCGAATGATTCGAGCTGTTAAAAATCGTTTTGGTGCAGTCAATGAACTCGGTGTTTTTGGGATGACCGATAAAGGGCTTAGAGAGGTTGCCAATCCCTCAGCCATCTTTCTTAGCCGATATGATGAAGCGATTCCTGGTTCTATCGTCATGATTAGTCGAGAAGGCACACGTCCACTCTTAGTTGAAGTGCAAGCCCTAGTAGATGACGCGCATGGTCAACCTCGCCGTGTTGCATTGGGTCTTGAGCAAAACCGTTTGAATATGCTACTCGCCGTCATGCACCGACATGGTGGTGTTCAAACTTCTGGTCAAGACGTATATGTGAATGTTGTTGGTGGCTTAAAAATTACTGAAACAGGTTCAGATCTCGCCGTCTTATTGGCTTGTGCTTCAAGTTTGAGAGCAAAAGCGCTCCCTCAGCAATTGGCTGTATTTGGCGAAGTGGGTTTATCGGGAGAGATTCGTCCCGTACCTAACGGGCAGGAACGTTTAAAGGAAGCGATTAAGCACGGGTTTAAATATATTATAGTCCCTAGAGCGAATGCACCACAAAAGGATATTCCTGGTGTTCGCATTATCGCCGTTGCCCGTCTACATGAAGCTTTAACTGAAGCGATGAGCTTAGCGGATGAACATTAATTCAGCTGATCAATTTATTTAACTAAACACTGTGTATGAATACTGAAAAAAATTGAGGTTTAAGTTGAAATTTAAGCTAAAAGACTGCATAAATACAGTGTGAAATTAACTTTTTAAAATAGGAATTTTAGATGGAAGTTCGACAGCGTAGTTTAGTTGCGGGTATTTTAATGGCGACACTCATGGTAGCGCCTTTTGCAGAAGCAAAACGTGCTGGTGGTGGTAAAAGCCATGGTATGAGCCGTTCTGCTGCTCCAACCCAATCATATCAGCAACCACGTCAAGCTACTCCTGCCCAACAACCTGCTGCTCCAGCGACTGCACCTCAAAAGTCTGGTCCTGGTGTTGGTGGTATGGTCGCTGCTGGTGTTGCTGGTGCTGCAATTGGTGCAGTCGCAGCAAATGCTTTAGCAGATGATGATACTGTTCCAGCGAGTCAAGCAGAAGTTGCTGCACAACCTGAGGAAGAAGGTGGTATCCCAAGTTGGGTTTGGTTGTTGATTATTGCTGCTGCTGCGTTCTTCATCTTCCGTAAATTCGGAGCAAAAAAAAAATTAGCGGCTAACAACCCATATGCACCAAACAGTTCAGGTCCTCAATCTGCACCGTTTGGTCAAACTGCTGCACCTCGCCCTTCAGTGTCTAATGACAATACCAATATTTTTGGTCAATCTGTGGGCGGTGGTACAGCTGCATCTCAAGCGCCATTTGGTCAAGCACCACAAGCTCCTTTTGGTGCAGCAACAATGTCTAGTGGAAGTCAGCTACCTGACGGAACTGAACCAGCTGCTTTCTTACGCATTGCACGCCAACGCTTCAACCATATTCAATCGATGAATACGGCAAGTAATATTGCTGAGATTCAACGTTATTTGACGCCTGATCTTTATCAATCGATGTATAACGATATCATGGCTAACCAAGATCAAGACGTAGCTGAGTTTTCAAATCTGAATGCTATGGTTGTTGATTCTGCGACTGAAAATGGTCAATACGTTGTTAGCGTTCGTTTCACGGGTACGGTAAGTGAAGACTTAAACAGCCTTCCACAACCGTTTGCTGAAGTCTGGCATTTCGTTAAACCAGCGGGTTCTAGTCAAGATTGGTTGGTTGCGGGCATTCAACAGGAAAGCTAATTTTATTCTCTTAAAAAGCCAGTGAACCACTGGCTTTTTTTTTGTTTCGTATACTGTTTAATCACTGTTGAGTGAATTCAATTCTGCATGTATTAAAACCCTATCTCACCGTCACTTAGGAATGCATGACCGCATTTAAATCACTAACTAAGTAGCAGATTTATTCAGATCCATTCAAAGGTTTGAAACAATATAGAATCTAAGAATTATAAAAAAGCCCCATTACTGGGGCTTGTTAATTTAACGACGAGGTAATGGAATATACTGGCTATTACGATCGCTGGTTTCAGCTGGTCGTTCACCAATAACCACTTCCGTATTGATACTCTTACCTTCACGTAAAATCTCAATTTTTGCAGAGGTATTCGGTGATTGCATTGCAACATAATTAATCAATTGTGATGGATTATTGATCTCCTGATCATTTACTTTCATGATCCGATCACCGACTTTAATCTTAGCTTTATCTGCAGGACCAGACTCATAGACGCTGCTCACAATTACCCCCTTCTCACGAGGTTGTAATACATCGAGTTGCGTTGGATTCGCCAGACCAATACCTAGCCACCCACGAATCACTCTGCCTTCTTTTAATATTGAATTCAGAACTTGCTGACAGACTTTAGCAGGAATAGCAAAACCAATTCCTAAAGACCCACCCGATTGCGAGAATATTGCGGTATTAATCCCAATCAAATTACCCGCAACATCAATGAGTGCTCCTCCAGAATTTCCTGGATTAATAGCAGCATCGGTTTGAATAAAATCTTCATAGAAATTTATACCCAATCCCGAACGTTCTGTCGCAGATATGATCCCTTGCGTGACTGTTTGCCCCACGCCAAATGGATTACCAATTGCGAGTACAACATCTCCAACCTCGTTTCCACTCAGTTTGAAAGGAAGCACTGGTAGTTTGTCCATTTCGATTTTAATGACTGCTAAATCCGTATCAGGATCTGTTCCAATCACTTTGGCTTCTGCTCGACGACCATCATACAACGCCACAATAATCTGATCAGCCTGTGCAATCACATGATTATTAGTCAGAATATAACCATCAGGTCGAACAATCACCCCTGAACCCAAACTATTTTCATTTGGTCCTTGTCCAAAACGTTCTGGTAATTGACCACCAAAAAATTCTCTAAAAACAGGATCATTTAGAATCGGATGATCAATTTTTTTAACAGTTTGTGTTGTAAAAATATTGACGACTGCAGGTGCTGCAACCTTTACCGCAGCATTGTATGAAACCACTCCCCCAGAACGTGTCGTATCCACTAAAGGTTCTACTTTTTCAGCCGGCATTTTATAACCATCAGCTGCTATTTGAGGCTTTGGTTGATTTAGCTTTTGCCACGTGACAAAACTAATAATTACAATGATGAGTAACACCCATGGTAACCATGTAAAGGACCGGCGCACTTTAATATCCTCTGAGAATTTTAATTTATTGATGAGAAAAGTATTTATGACAGCATATTGTAATCAAAAAAAATTTATATACCTAAAATTGTGAAAATAGTTTTGTTCGGCTTTAGTTAATATTAAAAATATGCTTTGATCTTTATATTTTCACAGACTTAAGAACATTATGGTAAAGCTAAACGACATTATCCAATGGTGTGATCAGACCCTAAAAGCCAATGAATTTAAAGATTACGCTCCTAATGGTCTGCAAATCGAAGGCAAAACAGAAGTAAAGCGAATTGTTTGTGCTGTATCGGCTTCTCAATCAGCCATTGATGCTGCAATCGAGCTGCAAGCTGATGTTTTATTGGTTCACCATGGCTATTTTTGGAAAGGTGAGCCATCTCCGATTACAGGAATGCGTGGCAAACGAATTAAATCACTCATTCAACATGATATTTCATTATTAGCTTATCATTTACCTCTAGATAGCCACCCTAGCTTGGGAAATAATGCAGCGATAGCAGATTTACTTCATCTTGATCAACTTGAAGCACTTGATCCGAATGAACGTCATCCCATTGGAAATATCGGCTATTTAAAAAATGCAATGACACCAGATGAGTTCAAAGCTTTTGTGTCACAACAACTTAATTATGATCCGATACATTTGATGGCTGATAAACCACGTATTCAAAAAGTTGGATTTTGTACTGGCGGTGCTCAAGACTTTATCACTAAAGCTGCCGAACAAAATTGCGATGCTTATATTTCAGGTGAAGTCAGTGAGCGTACCTTTTATCAAGCTGTAGAATTAGATGTGCATTATTACGCATGTGGACATCATGCGACTGAACGTTATGGTGTTCAACGACTAGGTCAAGCAATTTGTGAACAATTTGGTCTTGAATATCATTACGTTGAACTCAATAATCCTATTTAAATTGATTTAACCACGCGTTTTAAATTGGAGTGAGCTTATACGTATTAATTCACGCTTTATTCTGTATTCTTATTTATAAGTAATGCGCAAAATATGGTGAGAATCTATTACAATAAGTGCACTTCGATGTAAAACCCAGCACAATGCAAGGAACTTAAAACATGACAACGATTACTTTACCAGCTCTTCCGTACGGTTACGAAGATCTTGCTCCACACATCAGCAAAGAAACTTTAGAATACCACCACGACAAACACCACAATACTTACGTTGTTAATCTAAACAACCTTATTGCAGGTACTGATCTTGAAGGTAAAACGCTTGAAGAAATCATCAAAGCTTCTGTTGGTGATGCTTCTAAAGCAGGTATCTTCAACAACGCAGCACAAGTTTGGAACCACACATTCTACTGGAATTGTATGGCTAAAAACGGTGGTGGTAAAGCGACTGGTGCTTTAGCTGCTAAAATTGACGAAGCTTTCGGTTCTTACGAAAAATTTGCTGAAGAATTTGCTGCTGCTGCTACAACTCAATTCGGTTCAGGTTGGGCTTGGTTAGTTGCTGATGAAGTAAATGGTAAACTTTCTATCATGAAAACTTCAAATGCTGATACTCCACTTGCTCATGGTAAAGTAGCTGTATTAACGATCGATGTTTGGGAACATGCTTACTACATCGACTTCCGCAACGCTCGTCCTAAGTATATTTCTACTTTCTTAGAAAGCTTAGTGAACTGGGATTACGCTAATGCGAAATATGCTGGTCAAGAAGCTGGCGTAGAAAAATAAGATTTAACCGTCTTATTAGGTTTAAAAAACCATCCTTTTAGGATGGTTTTTTTATTATTTACATCAATTTGAGTATTAATAAATCAAACTATTCATTTCTTTACAATAATTGGTTGACGACTAGTAATTTCAACCCTAAAATGCGCATCAGATTCTCCAATAGCTCAGTCGGTAGAGCGACGGACTGTTAATCCGCAGGTCCCTGGTTCGAGCCCAGGTTGGAGAGCCAATCTAATCTCCCATAGCTCAGTCGGTAGAGCGACGGACTGTTAATCCGCAGGTCCCTGGTTCGAGCCCAGGTGGGAGAGCCAAGATTCTAAAAACCCAAGCATAATGACTTGGGTTTTTTTATGCCTAAATTTTTGATTTGCTATAGAATTATTCTAATTTTATAAAAAAGTCTAAAAATGAATACACCTTGGCTTAAATCACTGATTTTCTGGTCTCTACTTGTTGGCAGTCTCATTTTTATATTTCAATGCACTCAGAAATCTGAACATAATAAAGTAGCCCCTACACTTATGTATGAACGTTTGTATCACTGTACTTCGGAATTATCCTCTGAGCACGCACTCCTAATCAAAAAAATTCAAAATGAGTTAAATGTGGAATCATCACAACAGACCATGATGGAACTCATGAGTTTATGTCGTAAAGCGAACCCACTGAAAAGCAAAGCAGAGTATGTCCATTTATTAAAAAAGCTATAGATCGTTTCACTTAGATTAAATTTAAATCAGTTGATTCATATTTCTAATATTTTTCAATGTTAAGGCTTGACCTCTCTTCATTTGACTCATAGAATGCGTACCAGATTCTCCAATAGCTCAGTCGGTAGAGCGACGGACTGTTAATCCGCAGGTCCCTGGTTCGAGCCCAGGTTGGAGAGCCAAGATTCTAAAAACCCACTCAATCGAGTGGGTTTTTTCTTATATGTGCTTTTATTTACGAATTCCTGTGTTTCAATCCAGTCAAATTACTTTCTTAATTATTGGTGTTATTGCAACCCTTGCCCTGCTCACCATTATCTTTCAACAATTATTTAAAAAGCCACAACGCTTTTACCCCAAACGCATTATTACCGCATTTGAAAGTAAAATGTTTTTTAGATTAAAAGAGAGTTTTCCGCAATACCATGTGCTTGCTCAAGTCGCTTTTAGTGCTTTAATCACAAACCCTAGTCTAAAGATTCGAGCTAAATTCAATCGAAAAGTGACTGATTTTGTCTTACTGGATGATCAGCTTAAAGTTGTCGCCATTATCGAACTCGATGATCCAAGTCATCTTGGTAAGGAACAAGAAGATGCTGAACGCGATCAAATGTTTTATGAAGCAGGATATCGAGTATTTCGCTATAACGATATCCCAAGTGTTCAAAGTCTCAAAAAAGACATTCTTGCTAAAAAATAATTAGTTCAAAGGCTCTGCTACAGACGAAGCATTCTGCTCAAGTTGCTCTTGTTTTTCTCTAGCTTCAATTCGCGCGGCTTGTTCTGCACGTAAACGATCGTACTCTGCTTTGTTCTTTGCATCACTCTTTACTGCAAAAAAAGCAATCGCAATGATAAGCAACGGGATAAGGGGGCCTAGACTTGCCAATAAAATAAATTTAGTGGTGAATTTCTTTTTTGATGAAGTCATCGACAAAACCTGAGTCATTGAGTCCGAGGCAATATAACAGAATAAAGTCATAGAAAAAACTTTAGCTTTAAGGGTCAACTAGGATGCAACACCCTAGCTGACATAGTCACGTTTAGCGCACCGATAAATACGATTTAATAAAATCAACAACCTCATCATTTTTCTCAACAATCGCTTGTGTATGCGATGCTCCTGCCACAATATCTAATACAACTGGAGGTTGAGTCCCCAATCCATTTAACTGATTTACTAATTGTTGTGTTACTTGATATGGGACAGCGGTGTCATTTTCACCTTGAACCACATAAACCGGTTTCATGAGTTTTTGAGTTCCAGGCTGATTATTACTTAAAAAACTACTCACCACTGGATCATTTTCAAAGCCAACCTTTAACCCAGGATAGTCCATTACTTTTTGTGTTGAATTTGATTCCAAATAAGTCTTAATATCTTTACTAAACTCATCAATTAATGGCATCAAGCATAGGCCATTTTCACCAGTCGACCCCTCAGCTTTCTCTGCCACAGCTTGAGACCTAGATTGGAATATCGTTGCTAATGAAAATCTAGGTTCATATGCTTTAATCCCGACACCTGTATAAGCAGCATAAGCTAATAGCTCTGAATAAATAGCGATTGCCAAATCTCTATTTTGACTTTCTATCGCTGAAATGGCATTTGGTGCGACTTGGGTAATAATGTAACCCAAACTTGATGCTGGAGCAGTCGCTACAGCCCCTTTGTAATACGGATCATTATTGGCATATTGTGCAATTCCTAATGATGCATGACCACCTTGGGATTGGCCGACAGACATCCAAGATTTATTTAATTGTGATGGATATGCTTGGTGAACTGACTTTATTGCATGAATCGCAGATTGTGCAGCACTAGATAGATGAAGATAAGGATGAATCCCTTTAACTCCCAAACCTTCATAATCAGGTGCTACAATGACATAACCTTCTTTAAGAAGACTGTTCGCTAAAATTTCAAAATTTGAATTAAGTACATTATTGCTTGGTGCACATTCGTCTCCAACACCAGTTGTTCCATGTGCCCATACCACCACTGGCCATCCTGCTGCTGGCTGAGCAGTTTTAGGAAACATGACCATTGCTGTAGCCTCAGTTTTCTGACCCAGAACATTCGGCATTAAATAAGTCATAATCTGGATTTTGGAAGCTTGCTCTAGACTATCTTTTTGATAAGCTTTCTCAGCAATAAACACTTTTTCTTGAAAAATATTTTTATCATCATCACTATTACAAGCCGTTAAGAGTAATGCTGCCGTACAGCACATTGCGATAACCGTTTTTTTAATCACATACTTCATCATTCTTTCCCTTCATTATTATCACTCTCCATGAGTACTTTTAATTAAACATAAAAAAAAAGCATCCGACTAGGATGCTTAATAACTTTATTTGTACTTAATATTCAGTTTATATGAACGCAATAAAAATACCCATAAAGATCATCACCCCTACCCATCGGTTATGTCTAAATGCCCAGAAGCACCATTGCGGATCTTTATCACGTGTTTTGGTCCATTGATAGATGAAATCACCTACCACGAGCACTAATGCGATTAATCCATAAGGGACAAGTATGTGTTCAAGCCATAGTGCAGTACCAATTAAAATAACACTCATCGCCTGCAATAAACTGATAATTTTAATATCATTTTTTCCAAACAAAATGGCCGTCGACTTAACCCCAATCTTTAAATCATATTCGCGATCCGTAATTGCATATTGAGTATCATAAGCTACAGTCCAAGCCAAATTACCGAAATAAAGTAGCCAACACGTCCAATCCAAAGGCTTCCCCATTGCAGTAAATGACATCGGTATACCCCATGAGAATGCCATCCCCAGTACCACTTGAGGTAAATGCGTATAGCGCTTCATAAATGGATAGATGAAAGCAAGTACCAGCCCAATTAAGGCACAATAAAAAGTTTCAATAGGCAGGAAAAACAATGTACAAGCACTTGCAGCAACCAGTGCGATAAACACCCAAACTGCTTCTTTTGCCGAAATCACACCTGTGGCTAATGGACGATTTTTGGTTCTTTCTACGTGTGCATCCACTTTACGATCAGCAAAATCATTAATGGCACATCCCGCTGCACGCATAAAAATAGTGCCACATACAATGGCAAGCAGTGTCACTAAATCAGGTATTCCACCAGCTGCAATCCACAGCGCCCATAAGGTGGGCCACAGGACTAACTCAGTACCAATTGGCTTATCGAAACGACATAAATAGTAATAAGCGCTTAAACGCTCGCGCCAGGTGATTGCTTGTGCGGTTGCCATAAAGTCTAGCTCAATGAGTTTTTATAAAACGTTCAAATGCTGGTAAAAATGTTTCTTGGACAATAAATTTACAGCCATGCCAAGTATAACAGCTCTGTCTAGTCCATCCATCCTCAAGTAATATCACGCGACGTTGGCATTGCGGTTCTGTGCGTTGGAATAGGAATCGACCTATGGGCTGATTTCCAATATGTTGAAAGAGACGTGCTTTTTTTTGAAGGCTGGTAATTGGAAAAATAGATTTCGCTTTTACCCAAGGTTCGCAATCAGAACCAAATAAATGAGTCTCTCTAACCCAAGAAGTATGCTGATGTGATACACCCATCCAGCTAGCATCATTAAAGTTTAAACGTTGAAATCGCTCTTGGATTCGTTGGACTTTAAATATTCCATCAGCTAAATCTGTCAGTTGTTGGGTAAGTGAGCCTGAGGCGTACAACCATTTTTTTAACTCAGGACACATTAATTTTTCCTGATGATTAAATTGACGGCTTTCAAGCATATTTCAGACTACCATTATTTTATACTCTCAAGTGTACCCAAGCTTTAGAACTAATGCACCAAACCTATGGTTTAGTTTAAGACATCACACTCACACATTTCATACTGCACTCCCCCAAAAAATGCTATAAACATTCATTCGTAAACAACTTCATTAAACATGCTTAAATTTAGCTTGTACTTATTTATATCACTGTTATTTCTTTCCCAAGCTCATGCTCGTCAATTAGCACTGAGTTTTGATGATGGATTAAATCCAACTATCGATCCTACTGCTCCACTCATTAATCAACAAATACTAGCGCATTTAAAAAACAAAAATATTCAATCTATCATTTTCCCAAGTTACATCAAAATCGGTGACAATGCGGGTAAAGACTTAATACGTCAATGGGATAAACACGGACACATTGTTGGCAATCACAGTGCTTTTCACGAAAATTTAAATAAACCTGAAGTTTTGGCGAAAGACTACATCAAGAGCATTAAAATTAATGAATTGGTTTTTCATGATTTAAAAAACTATAGGAAAATTTTTAGATATCCCTATCTTAAAGAAGGCAATAATATTGCGAAAAGAGATCAAGTCCAAAACTGGTTAAAACAAAATCATTACCAGCATGGTGGTGTCAGTATTGATGCAAGTGACTGGTTTTATAATCAAAAATATCTAGCGTATCTAAAAGCAGGAAAAACGTCACACATTAAAAGATTGAAGCGTGCTTATATTGATCATCTTCTTGATCGAGCTGAATATTATGACTCACTCGCATTGCAAACCCTTCAACACTCTCCTCAACATGTATTGTTACTCCATACGAATGCGATTAATGGACAGTTTCTAGGCGAGATCATTCTAGCCTTAGAAAGCAAAGGTTGGAAAATAATCAATGCAACAGATGCTTATACTAATCCACTATATAAGAATTTCAGCTCTAATATCCCCGCTGGAGAGAGTATTATATGGTCTATCGCCAAAAGCCAAAATATTGAAAATTTAAGATATCCTGCTGAGGATGCACCTTATGAGCGTGAAAACTTACTCAAATATGACTTGGATGATCACAAGGAATAAATCTTATTTTTTAGGCGCAGACTCACACATTCAAGCATTGTCTGATTTTGCAATCACTTCAAATTTATTTTGTGCTGTTTTTACTAAAATAAAACCTTCGGCACTGATATAAAATTCATTTGGATAATCAAATTGTAAAGCCAAATCAGGATTTCTCAGTTCAAGAAATTGTGCCTGTTTATAGCCTTCCATGGTTCTGCCAACTTCCAAATAGGTCACTTCAGAAAAATTGAGCTTAAATCCTTTTTCGTGGTCACTTGGATCATTCCAAGGAAAAAATCCCGTGTGCTTTTTACGTGGCTTTGCCATGAAATATTTCTCATATTTGACTACATTTATTTTAACTCAAAACAAAAAAAAACCCGCGCATTGCGCGGGTTTTTTACAGCGAAATTCGTGAACGAATTACAGGCTGTAGTACATATCAAATTCAACTGGGTGAGTTGTCGTATTAAGACGACGAACTTCTTCAGTTTTAAGCTCAATGTAAGCATCAAGCATTTCTTTAGTGAATACGCCACCTTTAAGTAGGTAATCGTGATCCGCTTGAAGAGCTTCTAAAGCCATATCCAAGCTGTGTGCAACTGTAGGAATTTTTGCTTCTTCTTCAGGAGGTAGATCATACAAATTCTTGTCTGAAGCTTCACCTGGATGAATCTTGTTTTGAATACCGTCGATACCCGCCATTAACAATGCAGCAAAACCTAAGTACGGGTTCATCATTGGATCTGGGAAACGTGCTTCAATACGTTTACCTTTCGGGCTAGAAACGTATGGAATACGGATAGAAGCTGAACGGTTACGCGCTGAGTAAGCAAGCATAATTGGCGCTTCATAATGTGGCACTAAACGCTTATACGAGTTTGTAGAAGGGTTAGTAATCGCATTTAATGAGCGTGCGTGCTTGATGATACCGCCAATGAAATACAATGCCATTTCTGAAAGGCCTGCATATTCATCACCAGCAAACAAGTTCTTGCCGTCTTTAGAAATTGACATATGAACGTGCATACCAGAACCGTTATCACCAACCATTGGTTTAGGCATAAACGTTGCAGTTTTAGCATATTGATGAGCAACGTTCCAAACAGCATATTTAAACTGTTGTACTTCATCAGCTTTACGAACCATTGTGTTGAAGCTCACACCAATTTCTAATTGGCAAGATGCAACTTCATGGTGATGTACTTCTACACGACCTGGCCCCATGATGTCTTCAATTTTCGCACACATTTCTGCACGCATATCGTGGTGAGAATCAACTGGAGGCACTGGGAAGTAACCACCTTTAACGCGTGGACGGTGGCCTGAGTTACCTGATTCGTAAGAATTACCTGTAGACCAAGCAGCTTCTTCAGCGATTAATGTATGGCGAGCACCAGACATATCGATGTCCCATTTAACTTCGTCAAATACGAAGAATTCTGGTTCTGGACCAAAGAAAGCAGTATCACCAATACCAGTAGATTTTAAATATTCTTCTGCACGGCGAGCAATTGAACGTGGGTCACGGTCATAACCTTGACCAGTAGATGGCTCAATAACATCACAAGTCACCACTACAGTTGGCTCTGCAAAAAACGGGTCGATAAAACCTGTTTCAGCATCTGGACGTAAGATCATGTCAGACGCTTCGATACCTTTCCAACCAGCAATTGAAGAACCGTCGAACATTTTACCATCTTCAAAAGTATCTTCATCGATAGTATCTGCTGGGTAAGTAACATGTTGTTCTTTACCCTTAGTGTCCGTAAAACGGAAGTCTACCCATTTTGCGCCACTTTCTTGGATGAGTTGTAGGACCTTGTTCGCCATGCTCATTTTGCTCCGATGATTTTTTGTTGCACATTTAGTGCGTGTTAGTAGTTGGTAGTTTTAAAGCAATTACCGTACCAACTTTTAAAAGCAAAGCTAAAATCTTGAAATCCTTATCAGATTAACAGCTTTATTCACTTTGCTTTGTGACTATTATACTGTGCTTAAAACTAAATGCACCATATTCAGGCACAGTTCATCGTAATAAAAAATATTTATTTACAACCTGTATCAAAATGGTGCATCCCAGAGCATGATCGTTTAATTATTAAACTTAAAGTCAAGTTTATTTAGGGATTTAATTGCTTAATTTACCAAACGATATATTTTATAAATTTTTATAAATTAGAAAAATGGATCAAATTTTCAGACACATGCATTTAATGCCTTGTTTTATATATCAATAATTAAAAAGCTTTAATAATTATTTTTTACTTGAAAGACTAAAATTCCAACTCAATCATGACTTTATTAATACACATCGAGCCATGATGAATCTAAATTTTGTGCATCATATTAGTTCAGTAAAATTAAATATCTTAGATAAATGATGTAAAAGTGAACGACCGCGAGACTAAATCTTATAAATTATAAATTTACTGAGTGCATTTTGTTTGTTTGTTTTTAAAACAAATCTTACTCATCAAACAGAATGATTAAAAAAACTTATGAACAACACGTATGAGCTTTTAGATTCAGATCAATATTTCATTTATTAGCGCTCTTCACATAGAACCATTCATTCACACATTAATTTGATTTAAGTGATCAATATTGCTGATGTTTTGAACCCCAAAATTTAACCTGCGCTGATAAAAGAATCTGCTATGATAACTGCCACTTAATCGCTTTGGGTTACTAGACAAGGATGCAGTCAACACTCTGTGATGCATCTTATCAACGTGAATAAAAAAGCTAAATTAAGTTAAATTATAAATTTCAAGAGGTTAAGCTTAAAATGCTTCTGATGATCGACAACTATGACTCTTTTACCTACAACATCGTCCAATATTTTGGCGAGTTAAATCAGGAAGTAAAAGTGGTCCGTAATGATGCCGTGACTTTGGAGGATATTGAGCGATGGCAACCAAAATATCTCGTCATTGGACCTGGTCCCTGCTCTCCCTCTGAGGCAGGTATTTCAATCCCAGCGATTCAACACTTTTCAGGCAAGATACCACTGCTTGGTGTGTGCTTAGGTCACCAAAGTATCGGGCAAGCATTTGGTGGAGATATTGTTCGTGCAAAAAAAGTAATGCACGGGCGCTTATCTGACATGTACCACTCTGATCAAGGGATCTTTAGCAATCTACCCTCTCCATTCTCAGCGACTCGCTATCATTCTTTAGTCATTGATCAAGCGACTTTGCCTGAATGTTTAGAGGTGACGTGTTGGACCAATGAAGAAGATGGTTCTATGGAAGAAATTATGGGTGTGAAACATAAAACCCTTCCCGTTGAAGGTGTTCAGTTCCATCCAGAATCGATACTCAGCCAACATGGCCACAAAATTTTCCAAAACTTCTTAGAAATTTATGCGTAAGAGCAAGACATGAATATTCAACAAGCATTGAACAACATTACGAAAAATATTGAATTAACGCAGCCTCAAATGGAAGCTGTTATGCGCACCATTATGGATGGTGAAGCGACTGATGCACAAATCGGTGCATTGATGATGGGTTTGCGTTTAAAAGGCGAAAGTATTGACGAAATTACTGCTGCTGCACGTGTGATGCGTGAATATGCGATCAAGATTGATGTCAGTGATCTTCCATACTTAGTCGATATCGTTGGCACGGGTGGTGATGGACAAAACCTGTTTAATGTATCAACTGCATCAAGTTTTGTAATTGCAGCGGCAGGTGCAACGATTGCCAAACACGGTGGCCGAGGTGTGTCATCAAAATCAGGCTCGTCAGATCTATTAGAACAAGCTGGTATTAATCTCGACCTAAATATGGCACAGACTGAACGCTGCATCCGCGATTTGGGTGTGGGTTTTCTCTTTGCTCCAAACCATCATAAAGCAATGAAGTATGCAGCAGGTCCTCGTAAAGAATTGGGCTTCAGAAGCATTTTCAACTTACTTGGCCCGCTTACGAATCCGGCTGGTGTAAAGCGCTTTGTGATTGGCGTGTTCTCAACAGAATTATGTCGACCTATTGCTGAAGTTCTTAAGCAACTTGGTGCTGAGCACGTCATGGTTGTTCACTCTAAAGATGGGCTAGATGAAATCAGTCTTGCTTCATCCACCTATGTTGCTGAGTTAAAAAATGGTGAAATTACTGAATGGGAAATCCTCCCTGAGGATGTAGAGATTGAGTCTCAAACATTGACGCATTTATCTGTTGATAGCTCTGCTGAAAGTTTGGCACTGATCAAAGATGCACTAGGTAAGAAAAAGTCACCGAAAGGTGAAAAAGCGGCCAGTATGATTGCATTAAATGCTGGTGCTGGTATTTATGTCTCAGGTTTAACTTCGAGCTATAAACAAGGTGTGGCATTAGCACATGACATCATTTATGGTGGTCAGGCACTTGAAAAGATGGATGTGCTTTCTGAATTCACAAAAACAATAAAACATTATGAAGCTTAATTAAGTCAGGACATTCTTATGTTAGATATCGCGAATACTATTCTTGGCAAAATTGTTGACCGTAAACAAGAAGAATTTGCTGCACGATTAAAACAACGTAGCTATAAGGACGTCGAAGAACTCGCTCAAGCCGCTAGCCCTGTTCGCGGTTTTGCTCAAGCGCTACAACACAAACGTCCTGCTGTCATTGCTGAAATCAAAAAAGCATCTCCATCTAAAGGCATTATTCGAGAAAACTTCAATCCTGCTGAAATAGCTGAACAGTATCAATCAGCGGGTGCGGCATGTTTATCAGTACTTACAGATATTGATTTCTTCCAAGGTGCCGATGAAAACATTCATATTGCTCGCTCTCACTGTGATTTGCCTGCACTAAGAAAAGATTTCTTAATCGATCCTTATGGTGTGATTGAAGCTCGTGCATTGCATGCAGACTGTATCCTTCTCATTGTTGCATGTCTTTCAGATCAACAACTTGAGGAAATGTCGAAAACTGCATTTGAACATCATTTAGATGTACTGGTTGAAGTGCATGATGAATATGAACTAGAACGTGCTCTCAAATTGTCAGATCATTGTTTATTAGGCGTTAATAATCGTAATTTAAAAACTTTCGATGTTGATTTAAATACATCTTTACGTTTGAAAAAATTACTTGATCCTTCGCGTTTACTGGTGACTGAAAGTGGCATTGCTACGCCTGCCGATGTTGCCATGATGCAGGAAAATGACATTCACACTTTCCTTGTGGGTGAAAGTTTTATGAAACAGCCTCGTCCTGATCATGCCTTTACAGCATTATTTGGCGAACCTCAGAATATTTAACTCTAATATTCTGCGGTAAGGTTTTCAAATTCTAAGCTTTAGACCTGATAAGAATGGATTCCCGAATCCATTCTTGCCTCCATTAATTCCAACAACAATAGCTAGAACAAATTCAAAATAAATTTGATTAATAAACCATCAAACACTTATCATTATTTTCAACAATAAATAGAACATAATCTTATGAAAACGAATCGCTTTAATCCCACATGGACCATTGCTATACCTATAGTTTCACTGGTTATTCTGGGTGTATATCATCTTGTTCCAAGCTTTCCATTTATTGTCACATTACTTTGTGTTGGTCTGATTGGCAGTGTAGTGACTGCTGTGCATCATGCAGAAGTTATTGCTCATAAAGTAGGAGAACCGTTTGGTACGTTAGTGTTGGCATTATCCGTCACGATTATCGAAGTTGCACTGATTGTTTCAATGATGATGTCAGGTGGTCCTGAAGCCATGGGGCTTGCACGTGATACGATTTTTGCAGCGGTGATGATCATCTTAAATGCAATCATTGGTCTAAGCTTATTATTAGGTGCCACTAAACATCAAGTTCAAGGCTTTAATTTAGAAGGTGTCACTGCTGCTTTAGGCACCATGACCGTCATTATTGTTATTGCCATGGTATTGCCAAATTATGTGACTAACTCACCAGCTATTGGCAGCTACAACAATTCACAATTATTTTTTATCGCCATCATTACTTTGATATTATTTTCAGCGTTTACTTTTTTCCAAACTGTACGTCATCGTGACTACTTCCTACCAGTAGAAGTCGATCAGAATGCTGTAGAAGAAGATGTCTTCATTCCTAGTATTCATACTGTCATGATCAGCTTAATAATGCTGATCGTCTCTTTGATTGCTGTGGTATTGTCAGCAAAAGGAATTTCTCCAACACTTGAAAGCCTACTGACTCAGTTTGGCGCACCGTTAGCGACCCTTGGGATCATAATTGCAGCAATTGTATTACTGCCAGAGTTTGGAGCTTCTATTCGTGCAGCAAAAGCAAATCGGCTTCAATCAAGTTTAAATTTAGCCATAGGTTCTGCAATTGCAAGTATCGGACTTACGATTCCTGTGGTGGCTTTTTTTGCGATCGGCATGGGCTGGACACTCGAGTTAGGTTTAGATGCAAAATCATTAGCATTACTCGTACTATCACTTTTTGTTGTTTCAAATTCTCTGCGTACTGGATACACCACCATTTTGCCAGGCATTGTACATCTGTGTATTTTTGCCACATACCTATTTTTTAGCTTTGTCCCTTAAGTTATCTCCACTTAATTTAACCTGTTAAAATCAACTTAAATACTCCTCACTACAAAGTTGAGGGGTTTTCGGATTATAATCACATTCATTCATCTTCCACTTTAAAGTTACAAACACGTTATGAGTAAACATGATTCTTCTTTATCAAAAGATCAATTTAATTTACTGAAACAGTTTAAGAAACAAATCAGTAATCCTGCTCCTCGTGTTGAAGCTCCTAAACCTATTGAAAAGACGGTTGAACAAGAGCATGAGGAAGATTTAGAACTCTTTCGTCAGCAGATGCAAGGTGTTCAAAAAATTGATCATGGCAATATTGCAAAAATTGAGAAACCAGTAAAAAAGAAATTGGATGCTCAAACCTTAGCAAAACGTGCTGCTGCTGAAGGTCCAATGCATACTGATGAAACTGTGATGTCTGATACTCAAGCCATGCTCAATCCAGTTGGCAGTCAGGCCAGTCTGAGTTATCGAATTGCGACCTTACAACATAAAGTATTTGAAGATCTGAAAGCTGGAAATTTACGTTGGTTTGAAGCAGTTGATTTGCATGGCTGTACCGTAGAAGAAGCACGTTCAGCTGTATTGCAAATTATTCAGATGGCGAAAGAGCAAAATCAAAACGTCATTAAAATCGTTCATGGTAAAGGCCCTGAAGCTGTTTTAAAAACCTATGTTAATAGTTGGCTCAGACAACATCGTGATGTTTTGGCTTTTGTCAGTGCGCCTGAAAAACAAGGTGGCACTGGCGCGGTCTTAGTTCTGCTTAAACGTGCAGAAAAGAATCCAAAATTTACTCAATAATCGGAATTTTTTCTGAATATACGGCATTGTAATCGTTTTCTGATACAATGCCGTCCTTGTTCAACATCTGTGTAAGTGAACACGTCTTATGTCTATGCAGCAATCCTACGCCAACATTTTAACTGCCGTTGGCGAAGATCTTACTCGTCCTGGTCTTAAAGATACACCAATGCGTGCTGCTAAAGCTTTTTCGTATTTGACGTCAGGTTATAGCCAAACGCTTGAAGAAGTGACCAACAATGCGGTCTTCCCTTCAGACAACCGTGAAATGGTTTTGGTCAAGAACATCGAATTCTATTCGCTTTGTGAACATCATTTACTGCCATTCTATGGACGTGTGCATATTGCCTACTTACCAGAAGGTCAAGTTTTAGGTTTATCTAAATTTGCACGTATTACTGAAATGTTTGCCCGTCGTCTACAGATTCAAGAAAATCTAACTCAACAGATTGCTGAAGCTGTGGCTCAAGTGACTGGTGCTAGAGGCGTAGCTGTTGTCATTGATTCAGCACATATGTGTATGATGATGCGTGGTGTAGGCAAACAAGAGTCAACCACTCGTACAGTATCATTTGTTGGGGACTTTAAAACTAACAAAGATGAACGTCGCGAGTTTCTGAGCGCTGTTCCAGAAAGTTATTAATTCATAAAACCTCAACCTTGTTGAGGTTTTTTTTAGACCGTATTCCAAGGCTCAATTTCTTAAGGTGAATATATGACATCTCTTCATGTTGCAGGTCAAGGTCAACAACACGCAGAAAAGTCAGTCGACTTCCCGCGTCCTGATCGTCTCGTCCAAGGCAATCCCGAACGTCACACCTACAGTCTTTATGAACACGAGCATATGGACTGTGGGATTTGGGAATGTGAAGTTGGTGCTTGGAATATTCAATTTGCCGACAATAAACAAGAATTCTTTCAAATTATAGAAGGAAAAGTTCGCATCCACACTCAAAGTAAAAATCACTTTATCGAAGTTTCGGCAGGTCAAGCAGGTGTAATACCACCAGGATTCATTGGAACATTCGAAGTCGTTGAGAAAGTGAAAAAGTACTATGTGAATGTAATCGTTTAAAAACAAGCTTCACCTTTCAACACAGTACTTCCTAGTACTGTGTATTTACCAATAGCGTGTAAATCCTAAACTGGTTTGATGCCAATCATGCTGTTCTTGTAATTGATAATTCCAGTGAATAGAGATAGCACTTTGCGAGTTAAGTGCATACTGAACTGAGGATCGTAGTCCGAGCTGCCAATCCTGCTGATCTTCCCAAAAAGGGATTTCAATTTGCACTAAGCTATTCACTCGATCTGACCATAAACTTTGGCAACCTACAGTTGGCCCTAGCCCCAATCTCCAACCCTTTTCTAAAATTTTTCCAGCTTGAATATGATTCTGCATCTGCGCATAACACAGGTGTTCACGATCTGCATCTGCCCAACTATATCCAAACTGTGTTGATAGATTCAAAACACCATGTTGCTCGGTATCACTGAAATTTCCAGAATCATCAATTGAGATTTGCTTCCAACCGAATCCAAATCCCCAGCTCAACGGCGTCTTAAAAGGCGTAATTGGATTATAAGAATTCAATTCTAAAAGATCCAAATCAGCCAACTTGAGTTGATCATTCCGAAGCTCAAGACTTCCCTCAAGAAATTTCAACTGTGTTCCAAGTCGGTATCCCCCCTGAGGATCAGATAAATCATGATACGCTAGTCGATGATTGATCTGCACAAACGTATCGTCCTGCACTCGTCCAAACTCAATCGATGTTTTTCGAGCATGATGCCCATCCACAGGGTCAATTCGTGGTCTTGCCACTTCAGTACGTTGTTTTTCAACAGGGAGTTGACTTCTTAAACTCAAAATTTGTCGTATTTTAGGTTGCGCAATACTCGCTTCGATTTTTTGAGAAATAAGCTGTAGATACAAATGATCATATGCCATCTCAAGAATACGCGCCTGATCCTTGGCCGTAAATTGAGCTAAAAATTCACGCATTTGTGCTGGTTGCACCAGCGTTAATTGATGTGCCGAATGTGCTAAGTCATTACCATGTTGTTTGGCTTGATGAAGTAACTGCGTTTCAAGTGCTGGGCGATAAACAGTATCTTTAATGAGGCCTTGCTGCTGCACCGCTTTGATGGTTTCGACTGGAATTGCAGTATGACTAAACTGTACTTGTAGATTGGCATCGGGTTTTACCAAATCAATGAGTCCCAATAAGCGGTAGGCACAATTATCACTTATAAAATAATAGGGAAATTGGACATGCTTTAACTCCCAGATATGTTGTACTAAACGTGTTGTTTCTTCTGGGTTTAATGCTAATTCGTATTCCCACAAATCACGGCTTTCGAAATCACCATACTCTTTTACTTTTCGATAGTAGGGCATTAACGAGTATTCACCTGGATATTGACCCGTTAAACCTTTCCAAGCAAAAGAAAAACTATCACTATTTTCGACCGTCGCGGCGTAGTTGACTGCATAAGAAATAAGATTAAGCTCTTTTTGATCTTTAGGATCAAGACGCAGCAAGGTATGACCAAACATCGAACTTGGATTTCCCATGAAATCTGTCGCATAAATCAATGTTGCTTGATACGGTTTAATCTGTCCAATCCATTTCTCTAGAGCAGGACAATCTGCTTTAGGAAGCTCCTCTTGTTTTATTTTCAGTTGTTCTATTAACCATGCAGAGCGAGCTGGGAAACGACATAAAATGGATTGATCTTGTCCTCGATCTATAAATAATTCACGAATATTTGCATTCAGCTCCTCTTCTAAATTATCTGCACCATTTGCACTAAAAAAAAATCCTGAATAGCTGACTTCACTCTTCTCTTGATGTGCATACATTAATCTTTGCCAAGTTTTATTTTTATCAAGCTGATGGTGTTGTGCTTGTGCAATATATTGTTCAACTGGAGAAGTATATGCATGTGTCAGAAAGCTACTGACAATCAAGGCAGAAAAAAAAGCAAATTTCATAAAATGAACTTAATAATGATGAAACAAAAAAACCCTGCCATAAGACAGGGTTTTCGCAATTAAACGTAAGCTTTTAATACTTCGTCTTGAGACATAACAGTTTGAAGAGATGCAAGGACTTGGAATGCATCTTGATTGTCCGCTGAATAAATTTCAGAGAAATTTTCTTTTGATACTGCAAAGAAGCGTGCTTTATCTTCAGATTTAATATTCAGAAGCTCTGCAAGGACGTTAAGACTTTCCCCCTCACCTACCGCCATATCACGTGCAAGAGCTTCGGCATTTTCATTTGTAAATGTTACTGCTTGTGCTGTTACTGTACCTGTACCACTACAGCCTAACGTCCCGAAAGTAATACCGAATAATTGGTTAGCAAATAAACCGTTGGTCGTACCTGCTAAGATTTTTGCAACTTTACCAGACTGACCTGCCCAAACTTGTGAACCGATACCACAACCCACATCACGGTCAGCAAATGCAGCTGTTGATCCTACTGCCAATACCGCAGCTAAAGCTAATTTTTTATACATAACATCACTCCAAACTTGATGTGCTCAAGTGTTCTCTATTGTTCCAATTTTGTTCTTTTACGAACTTCTTTAACATAGCGATATCGAGCCAAGAACGCAAAACAAATCTTACCAATGCCATCAAGTATCGAGTTTTTTTGATGAATTAACTTATTCGCCCTTCAATCGCCACAAACCCTGTGAATTCCGTTCACCTAAGATTTTTAACACCAATACTAAACTCAGCATTAATAGGAGATACCAAGAACCAAGTTTCCCCCATCCCACCATATGCCACTGTTCCACTTGCGTTGGATACAACCAAATTTGATAAAAAGTACTAATATTTTCAGCAATCCAAATAATAAATGCCAACAACAAAAGCACAGGAAGCATTGGCAAGGTCATCTCATGATATTTAAGCTTGAACGTTATTTTAGTTTTCCAAAATATCAACACGCTCCATGCAAACAGTAAATATCGTATATCTGGGATAAAGAACTTCGTCATAAAGTTTAAATAGGACAAAATCGCTAAACTCAGCATATTAAAAAAACTAGGTAAGTTCTCAATTTCTACACGATAGAGCCTGAGTGAACGAGCAAAAAAACTGCCCACTGCAGAATACATAAATCCCGCAAAAAGTGGTACGGTCATAATCTTAAATACCGCAGGTTGCGGATATTGCCATGATGCAATCTGTGGATGTGTCAGGAAAATCTCCATGACCATGGCCACCATATGAAAAATTGCAATAACTTTGGCTTCAGCCCAAGACTCTAACTTTAAAAGCAGTAAACAGACCTGAATAACCACTGCATAAATCAAGAGGTAGTCGTATCGGTACAATCCATAATATTCTTGATGCCCCATCGAAGCCGTCAAAGCAAAGGCAAGCAGTAATAAAATACCAAATAAGGCAGCGGATGCTGCCTTATAATGAAACTCAAATAATGATTTTAAAAAGCTCACACATTCATCCTAAATGTTTAGCCTAAATATTTTGCGCTGTACTCATGTACCGTATCAATGAAAACTTTAGGATTCGAAGGATCTACCCATTGGGTGATACCGTGTCCAAGGTTTGCAACATAACCCGTTTTTTCACCAGCAGCATAGGCATCATCGAGCATTAATTTTACTGACTTTTCGATACTCGCAGGAGAGCCATATAATGTTGCAGGGTCTAAATTACCTTGTAGGGCAGCGCGACCAGCAACAGTTTGACGTGCAACATTTAAAGGGGTTGTCCAATCTAGTCCAAACGCATCTGCGCCAGTTGCGATCATAGGTTTTAACCATTGACCACCACCTTTGGTAAATAAAATTACTGGTACTTTGCGGCCTTCATTTTCACGCTTTAAACCCTTCACGATTTTGTGCATATAATTGAGTGAAAATTCTTGATATTCTCGATGTGCAAGTGCACCACCCCAACTGTCAAAAATTTGAATCGCCTGCGCACCTGCCTCAATCTGTGCGTTCAAATAATCTATGACTGAATCAGCCAAATGATCTAACAAGGCATGTAAAACTTCAGGTTGTGCATACATCATTTGCTTGGTGTAACGGAAATCTTTACTCGACCCACCCTCGATCATATAAGTCGCGAGTGTCCATGGACTCCCAGAAAACCCGATTAGCGGTACCTGGCCACCTAATGCTGATCGGATTGTCGACACTGCATTCATGACATAGTCTAAGTCCGATTTAGCATCAATTTTTGGTAATTGGGCTACATCCTGCTCAGTACGGACTGTTTTCTTAAATTTTGGTCCTTCCCCAGCTTCAAAATAAAGTCCTAAGCCCAAAGCATCAGGAACAGTCAAAATATCTGAAAATAAAATGGCTGCATCTAAGTCATAGCGACGAAGCGGCTGTAAAGTCACTTCACAAGCAAAGTCATTATTTTTGCATAAAGAAAGAAAATCACCCGCAGTTGCGCGTGTCGCACGATATTCAGGTAAATATCGACCAGCCTGACGCATCATCCAAACTGGCGTGCAGTCCACAGGTTCACGTAATAAGGCACGCAGAAAACGATCATTTTTTAAGGCCGTCATTTACTTTCTCGATGCAAAATTGAAATTCCATTCATCATACCAAAAAGCTGCACTTTAAAGTATTTAGTTAGAATGAAAATAAAGATTGAGACTATCGGAATTTATTTGATTTAAACAAAACAAATACTGCATATCCGTGTTTTTTCTGCAATACTTTATCCGTGTTTTTATAAATCAATATGAATAATTCTTAAGGTTGAATTACATGTTCGTTCGCTCAATTCTTGCTTTGAGTTTAAGTTGTATTATGTCTGGAACTGCTTTGGCTGCTTCTGGTACTGCTGAACAACCGCTTTCTCCAATTACAAAAACGAGTTTAGATACTATTCAAGATCCAATTGATCCTCTCGCGGTAGAATCTAGCTCTGAAGCCCAAATTAGCCAGCAAGAGCAAAATGATCTAAATCAAGCTGCAGATACGCTTCAAAACCTAGAAAGAACTGAGGATAGCACTGCGGACATTGGCAGTGCACCTGCATCTTCAGCAGTGACAAATCCAGCTTCATCTACATCAGCACCTGCTACAGCAAATTCATGGACGCTAGAAAGTCTGAATAATGCTGAATGGTATGAAAATATTGGCAAAGGTCAATTCCCTGTATATGCCCGTGCACATGTAATGTTAAATAATTCACATGCTTCACCAGGTGCTATTGACGGTACAAGTGGAAAAAATACACTTAAAGCAATTGCTTCATTCCAGCAAATGAATGGTTTAAAGGCTACAGGTGTTTTGACGAAAGAAACTTGGGATGCTCTAGTTGCACGCCAAGCTGGTAAACCTGCTTATGTTGAATATACGATTACCGAAGCAGACCTAAAAGGTCCTTATGCAGCCTCAATTCCTCATGACTATGCTTTACAAGCGAAAATGAAAGGTCTTTATTACACTCGTGTAAGTGAAATGCTGGCTGAAAAATTCCATATGGATGAAGAGTTTCTCAAGAAACTAAATCCTAAAGCGACATTTAAGAAAGCGGGTGAAAAGCTTATTGTGACCAACATTCGCAATGAACTTCCAGAAAATATTCATTTAATCGTGGCTCATAAAGGCGCTAAACAACTTTATTTGTTTAACCAACAAAACCAAATGGTTGGCTCATTCCCAGCAACCATCGGTAGTGCTGACACTCCATCGCCGACAGGAACATACAAAATTACTGGTGTAGCGAAAAACCCTTGGTATAGCTATTCACCAAGTAACTTTGTACAAGGTAAAAATTTGAAGCCACTTTCATTACCACCTGGTCCTAATGGCCCTGTAGGTAATATCTGGATCGGTTTAAGCAAAAAATCGTTCGGTATTCACGGCACACCTAACCCATCAAGTATTTCAAAGACAGCTTCACACGGTTGTATCCGCTTAACCAACTGGGATGCGAATGATTTGGGTAATAAAGTTCGTTCTGGCGTTACAGTAAAATTCTTAGAATAATCCAATTTATAAAAAGCCTGCTTCAAGCAGGCTTTTTTATCCTTTTTATGTTTCAAAATTAGAACGATACGTTATCCTAATCCACTATCTTATTCATTTTAAACTATTAAAATAACATCATCTTTAAGAATAATGAAAGGAGCATCATCATGAATGCTTATTTACATCGCAGTGAATCACGTGGTCATGTAAAAATGGGTTGGTTAGAATCCAAACACAGCTTCTCATTTGGGAGCTGGTATGACCCTAACCACATGGGCATCAGTGCTCTCCGTGTCATTAATGATGACTTCATAGCTGGTCATCAAGGCTTCGGTACACATCCACACGACAATATGGAAATTCTCACCTGTGTATTGCAGGGAGCGATTACACATAAAGATAGTATGGGTAACCACGGTGATATCAAAGCTGGTGAATGGCAACTGATGAGTGCAGGTACAGGCATTCAACACAGTGAAATCAACCAGGGTGATGAAACAGTTCACTTACTGCAAATCTGGATTATTCCAAATCAGCGCGATGCAGAGCCGAATTACCAACAAATTCAACTCGATCCTGCTGAACAACCGAACCAATGGCATCTGATTTGTGGACCGACAGAACATGCACCCATGCATATTCGCCAAAATGCGGAGGTTAAATCAGCTGTTTTGGAGAAAGGTCATTCACTTGAAGTTGTTGCAACACAACATGTCAGCTATCTACATGTGATTAGCGGTTCAATTCAAGTCGCTGAACACACTGTGAATGCAGGAGATGCTATTGCATTTATTGATCCAGCGCAGATTGAAGCATCAGAAGATGCTCGTGTGATTTGGTTCGATCTTCCAGAAAAAGTGGCTTAAACGCTGTAGAGAAACCACCTTAGGGTGGTTTTTTATGACTTGCTCAAAAAATTAAATCAAACAGTAAATATCAGTTTTAATATCGCAGGAATATGAAGAAAATAAAAAAAGCCACTAATGATTAGTGGCTTTTTAAAAATTTGGCGGAAGCGGTGAGATTCGAACTCACGGAGGACTCACACCCTCGTCGGTTTTCAAGACCGGTGCATTAAACCGCTCTGCCACGCTTCCAATGGCGGCTATCATATAAATATTTTTTAAAATTGGCAAACACTTTTCTAAGAAATTTTGCTCACCTGCCTATTTTTAAATCAAAAAGCACTATTTTGCTGAATTTTCGAGCTTTTCATAGCGAATTGAATTAATAAACCATGTTTTTTTCCCCAAGGGTGTATGTACCTCAAATTCATCATCTACTTGCTTACCTAACATTGCACGTGCCATAGGTGAATCTATTGAAATATGTTGAGGATGATGATCATAAATTTCATCTACACCGACAATCCGAATCGTCTTTAGTTGTCCTTCCTCGTTCTCGATGTCTACCCAAGCGCCAAAATATACTTTGCCCTCTTGTTCAGGAGAAAAATCGATAATCCGCAACTCTTCAAGTCGTTTACCGAGGTAACGAACACGACGGTCTATTTTTCGTAAAATTTGTTTATTGTATTGATAATCTGCGTTTTCAGAACGATCACCTAAACTGGCAGCCCAATTCACTTTTTTGGTGATTTCAGGTCGTTCCTCATGCCATAAATACTGTAGTTCTGCGACCAATTTGTCATGCCCACTTCGGGTAATTAAATTCGATTTCATAGGCGATAAAATGAGTATTTTGCTTACGTTATAGCGACACATTGCAACATTTTATACCGCATTTCTACATGGAAAAATTTTATAAAGTTTTTTCTTTTTATTTATCAATACCTTAAAACCATGTTTTTTATTTTTTTTTGTACAAAATTTGACATGAGTAAAATTGACCATTAATATGCGCCCATGTTTTATCTTGATTACTTTTTGTACGAAGATCTTTTCTTCAATATTTTATCCACCCACACATGTCATTTTGAATGACGTTCATGACGCCCACCCTAATTGAATTTATCAACTTTAAATAAAAGTTTAAGGCGGTACTGCTTTTGCTTTTTTTGGGCATAAATTACTTGTAGCGGAGACAACATGCGCAGTAGTTCAAACACTGGATCGAGGCTTTGCCTTAATTCACTAACTTCTTCTCTCTCGTTTAAAGCGATGGTCCTCGCTACAGCATTTATCCCATTTCATGCATTAAATGCAACAAAGACCGACAACCAATACAACTCCATTGTAAATTCGAACAAACTTACAGTGGTGGCCGTGTCAAATCCCACCGTGGTTTTTAAAGACGGTAACTTCAAACATGGCTTTGGCTATGACTTGGTGAGCAGTTACGCTCAAAACTTAAATGTAAAACTCGATTTTAAAACGGTTCAAAGTAATGAAGCCGCTTTGAAAATGGTGCAGCAAGGTAAAGCTCATTTCGCGGTGACCACAGCATCGATCATGACCATTGAGCAAAAGAATCTTTCAGGTTTTTCCGCATCATGTGGTGACCTTGAAAGCTTACGCAAAAATGGGCTTAATCCAGAAATCAATTGGGTTTTTAAGAATGCTGCTGATCCTTTAACAGATACTGCCAGCGGTTTTGTTTGTCAAAGCAAGCAAAATGGTGCTATCCGTCAAATGGCATCTTTCTACAACCGCAACGTGGTTAAACAAGATGATTGGGATACTATTCAGCGCAATCTGAAAACACGTATGCCAATTTATAAAGCTAGCTTTAAAAAGTCAGCCCAAACATACGACTTAGATTGGCACTTCCTTGCTGCGATAGGCTATCAAGAGTCGTTCTTAAAACCGAATTCTGTGTCTCCTACAGGTGTGCGTGGCATCATGATGCTCACCAACAACACAGCAAAAGCAATGGGTGTGTCGAATCGTGTTGATCCTGCTCAAAGTATTGCAGGTGGTGCGAAGTATTTTGATCTGATGATGTCGAAATATGATTATATTCCTAAACATGATCGTTATTGGTATGCCCTCGTGGCTTACAATATGGGGCCAGGTGCCACAGATGCGATTATGAAGCGCCTAAAAGCCCAAGGAAAAAATCCGAATGATTGGATACAGGTATATGATTTTCTTTACCGTAATCAATCGCACAATACGCGTTATAAGCAAGCGATCCAATACGTCACTCGTATTCGTGCTTATTTAGAACATATTAAAACGACACCAAGTTTGGTGAGTATTTAACAAAAAAAAGCTTACCTAAAGGTAAGCTTTTTTTGTTTAAAAAGTCTTAAGTAGTTTGCTCTAAAACTTTTTTGAACAAATCTTTTTGTTCTTGGCTTGGCTTCGCTGTTTGTAAAGCCATCAATTGAGACATATCGCCTTGAACTTTGATTTTACCAGTCATAAATGCTTGCATAGCAGCAGCCATGTCAAACTCTAAGAATACTTTGCGTAAAGTATCCGCATCTAAGTTTAAAGTTGTTTTAGCATTCGCAGAAGCGCCTTTTTGGATCTTACCGCTATCAAGCGCTAATTCAGTCGTTCCTTCGCTACCTGTTACTACAAGATTCAATGCTAGATTTGCTAATGATGGTGGTAAGTTCAAATCACCAGCTTCAGCTGTAAGTTTCTCAACGTTTGCAAACCAATCATCAGTTAAAAATGCAGGCATGTTCTTTCCTCGATGTATTTATTCAATTTATTGCGTTACCTATCCAAGATAACAACATGTAGAAGCTTTACGCTTGAGAGAGTTATAGCATGATATTTTCCAAATGCGATACGTTTTTTTGTACTCTGCGTTCGATTTTTTTTGTAAATAAAACTAATCGCCTAAATATCATCAAATCTTTATTTTTTCACAAGTTTGTCAATGATTTTTTGTATCGGTACTACGACCTAAAGTGACAAAAAACATCATTTTGTAAATCGACTCAACACCTTCATTAAAATGTAAAAATCTAAGAAATAAAAAAAAGCACTTCGAAAAGTGCTTCTTTTATTAAGACGAATTACTCAGCAGCAAAACCGAGATTGACCATGCTAATACGCTTATTTGGTGTGTCCCCTTCGGCTGTTGAACAAGTTACATCAAAATCAACTTCACGTTGTCCATCTAAGGCTTCAAAATCGAAAAGATCTCGGTCGGCCAATTGCGATGGCGAGACATTCTGTAACGCGCCAAAAATGCTGTGTAAACGTTTTGGATGAGCTTTATCCCATTCACGCAACATATCATTGATGATTGCACGCTGTAAGTTTTCCTGCGAACCGCACAAGTTACATGGAATAATTGGGAATTTGCGCATTTCAGCGTATTTGATGATGTCTTTCTCTTCAACATACGCCAAAGGACGAATCAAAATATTCTTTTTATCCGATGAAAGTAGTTTTGGTGGCATCGCCTTTAAACTACCACCATGGAATAGGTTCAAGAAGAACGTTGCCATAATATCATCACGATGATGACCTAAAGCAACTTTGGTCGCGCCAATTTCTTGAGCAAAACCATATAAAGAACCACGGCGCAAGCGTGAGCACACTGCACAATAGGTTTTACCTTCAGGTGTAAGCTTTTTGGTAATGCTATATGTATCTTTTTCTAAGATGTAGTACGGAATGTTATTTTCTTCTAAATAACGGGGTAATACATCCTCAGGGAACCCGGGTTGTTTCTGATCAAGATTCACAGCCACAACATCAAAATTGATTGGTGCTATGCGTTTAAACTGCAGGAGAATGTCCAGCATGGTATAGCTATCTTTACCACCTGAAATACATACCATGACCTTATCGCCATCCTCAATCATTTTGTAGTCACGGATTGCATGACCTACTTGACGACGAAGTTTTTTCAATAAACGATAATATGCAGAACTCGTAGGTGGCTCTGGCTTAAAATTAAATCCTTGGTTGGATTCAACTGGCGAGTACATAGACGACATTAACCATAAAAAAAATACTGCGCAATTTTAGCCGATTCAGTGCTTAATCGCATCTAAAGAATCTGTTTTTTACATCTAATTTTTATTTTTTCATAACACTGTCTTATTCACGCATCTAAAATGGACGCTTGGGTTCATTTTTTAGTCGAATTGCTTATCTTTTGGACTTTTCCACAGTTTTCCACAAAACCTGTGGATAAAATTGTGGACTTTTTAGGGGTTGACAAAGTTTTGGCAAGATAAGATGGTGCTTTCCCTTAGATTGATCATTTTTTAACCACTATTCTATATCCTTAAAATTCAATAACTTATATGTGTCAAGCAGTTGTTTATAAATAAAAATAAATAATTTTTTTGGATATTAAGCCAACAATTAAGACTTGATTTTTTCACAACGAATTGTTAAAAAACATTACATAGTCGAGAGACATCTCCATTGCAGAAAATCACCCACATATCATTTAGGGACAAAAATAGTGTTCGAATGATGAAAACTACAAATAAAATAAAAGTCATAGCGTTATTTGGGTGTGTGAATTTTCTAATATTCTCGCCACAGGCTTCTGCAGGTCAAACAATCTATCAGCTGAAAGATTCAAACGGTACTACTGTTCTGACCAACCGCAAAAACAAATACAACCATCTTAAAGTTGAAAAGAAAACCTACTATCCAGACAGCAATATTCATAGTTACAGCAATTGGGGAAGCAACGAAGCATCAGTTCTCCCAAGCCATAGTAAAAATCGAAATGCCTTTGATGGCTATATTCGCCAAGCAGCTCAACGACACGGCATTTCTGAGGGACTCATTAAAGCGGTGATGCACACCGAGTCTGGTTTTAATATACATGCACGCTCCCCTGTTGGTGCTCAGGGTCTTATGCAATTGATGCCTGCGACTGCACAACGATTTAATGTCAATAATGCATATGATCCTGAACAAAATATTTTCGCTGGTGCAAAATATTTGGCTTGGCTATTGAAACGCTTTAATGGCAATACGCAATTGGCATTAGCGGGTTATAATGCTGGCGAGGGAAATGTTGCTAAATATGGTGGAATACCGCCCTTTCGTGAAACTCAAGACTATGTCAGACGTGTACTCAGTCGTTACAATAATTTATACGCCAATGGTGTAGGCTCAAATCCAACCAATAGTTATTCAGCTTCAGCATCTTCTAAGTCAAGTACACCGAGCTATAACAATCAGAATTTATCAGCTCAAGTGACTGCACCAGCTAAGCCAAAGTCACCTCCTCGCCAAATTATTGTGGCCGCTGATGGCAGTTTTACTGACGCACCAGCTGGTTCATATTCTACAAATAATGCCACAGCATCAGCGAAGATCTATATTTCGAATTAATCTCAATTTTTTTTCGTTATATTTTTTATTTTTATCTTGAAATTTTCCCTATTCGAAAGCATATTTGAGTTAGGTTTTTTAATTCAAAAAGCTTATTAAATTTTATTTATAAGAGGATTTTCTCGATGATGCGGATTGGTTTGTTTTTGCTGACCAACCTCGCGGTACTGGTGGTAGCTGGCATAATCTTGTCACTCTTCGGTGTCGGTAGTTACCATGGCGCGGGTGGCTTGAATCTTGGCAATTTACTTGTGATCTGTTTTGTCTTTGGTATGGTGGGTTCTTTAATCTCCCTATTCATGTCAAAGTGGATTGCAAAGAAAACCACAGGTACAGAGTTAATTGATCCCAATGCTCCACGCAACCAAGCGGAAGCATGGTTACTCAATGAAGTGGCTCAACTTTCTCAACGTGCTGGTATTAAAATGCCAGAAGTTGGTATTTTCCCATCTTATCAATCAAATGCCTTCGCAACCGGTTGGAACAAAAACGATGCTTTAGTCGCTGTTTCAACAGGCTTATTGGAACGCATGAATAAAGATGAATTACGTGCAGTGTTGGCGCATGAAATTGGTCACGTTGCAAATGGTGACATGGTCACCCTTGCTTTAGTCCAAGGTGTAGTCAACGCGTTTGTGATGTTCTTCGCACGTATAGTCGGCGACTTTGTAGATCGCAACGTATTTGGTCGTGAAGAAGGTGAAGCACCGGGCTGGAGCTATTTCCTCATTACAATCGTGTTAGATATCGTATTCGGTATTCTTGCTTCGGCAATTGTGATGTGGTTCTCTCGCTATCGTGAATATCGTGCTGATGAGGCTGGCGCGCGTTTAGCAGGTAAACAAGCGATGATCAGTGCATTACTTCGCTTACAAGCAGAAACTGAAATGCCAGATCAAATGCCTAAAGAAATGAAAGCTTTCTCAATTTCATCAGGTCGTGAAGAAGGATTCAGCCTTGCTGCACTCTTCCAAACACACCCAACAATTGAGCAACGTGTAGCAGCATTACAACAACTTGATTGTCCTTAATCTGCTTCTAAAAAAAGCCTCCATAGGGAGGCTTTTTTAATGGACTCAATCTATAAGACTTTAAATAGATTGAAACCATTGCCATAAGAACGTGACACCAAACCATAAGGCAACACCAAAAATAATTAAAAACAGAAGACCCAGTAAATCAGGAATATGAATCCAAATCCATGCCACGACAGGATTTCGCCAGAAGGCAGAGTTCTGCTGTTTACGCTCTAAGTTTTCATGTAAAAATGGGTGTACCACATGATGGTCTGAATGAATCTGATACTCTTCACGAATATGATCATGAACCACATCTAAAGCCTTGCGACTCGGTCGAATAAACACATCAAAGAGTGTACCTGCAACAGGGATTAAACCTACTACACCATCCATCACAGCAAGTTTAAGCACGCCATTCAATTTAGATTGGGGCACACCGATTTTTCGAGCTTGTAATACTGCATAACACGTAAGTACAAATCCAGCTACGTCACCCGCCACAGGAATCGTACTCAATGCTGCATCAGCCCCTACCCCTTGTTTAGTGAATGGAATTCTTACGACGGAATCCATCATGTTTGCGAACTTGGCAAGATCGCGTTCCATTTTGATGACTTCAGCTTGGGTTAATTTATTTTTATTTGTCATTTAAGCAACATCCTGCAAAGATTCTCCATCAGTCATAGCCTTAGAATAAGAGTTGTGAAGCAATAAATAAATAGACCAATACACCAGTTGCATCACATATTGAAGTGACCAAGGGCGCAGATGCGCTTGCAGGATCGAGTCCTAGTTTATTGAGTACAAATGGTAAACTCATCCCGATCAGACAGCCCATCATGACAATACCCATCATACTGATCGCAAGCACTAAAGCGACCATCATATCTCCACGGATATAGCCAAGAATAGAAACAGCTGCAGCCATCGTTGCACCCAAACATAGAGCAACCATCGCTTCACGACCAAGCAACACAAACCAATCTTTGGCTTTTACATCGCCAGTTGCGATTGCTCGAACCATCAAGGTTGCAGATTGGGAGCCTGCGTTACCACCACTCCCAACCAATAGCGGTAAAAAGAAAACCAAAACAATATGCGCAGCAATGATGTCTTCATAATGGGCGATCCCAATACTCGAAAGTAGGCTGCCAAAGACCAGAAACACTAGCCAAAAAACACGTTGTCTAAATAACAATAATATTGGTGCTGTACGAATACTGATATTTTCTTTAAGCTCTACCGCCCCACTTTTCAAAAAGTCTTCGGTAAATTCTTCTTGGAATACATCCATAGCATCATCATAAGTGACGATACCGAGTAGATGATCATCATGATCTAAAATGGGTAAGGCGATAAAATCATAGTGGCTTAATTTTTTTGCCACTGATTCCTGATCCTCATCTACCCGTCCGTAAATGACGTCAGTGGTCATGACTTCTTGGACTGTTTTATCCAAAGGTGCTTGCACAATTTCTCGAAGAGAAATTACACCCTCAAGTTTCTGAAACTGATTGGTAATATAGATCAGATATAAGGTTTCAGTATCTTTGGCGGAGTGGCGCAAAATCTCTAAAGCTTGTTGCATTGAGATGTCTGATGGCAAAGTGACATAATCAGATGTCATGATCGCCCCAGCCGTTTCCTCAGCATACAGTGCCAAAGCTTGAACTTGCTGCTTTGTTTCTCGATCTAAATTCGCAAAAATAAATGTTTTGATTTGATCTGGTAAAGCTTTGTACAAATCAGTTCGAGCATCTGAATGCATTGAACGAATTAACTGGACTGTACTTATGCCGTCCATTTTTTTAACCAACTGTACTTGATGATTGAGTGGCAAAAACTCAAATACATATGCTGCGTTTTCTAAATGGTGGATAAGTTGTATTTGTTGATCAATTTCTAATTGCTGTAAAAACAAAGCCAAATCTGCAGGATTAATCGTATCCGCAATATGATCAATCTGAGCGACATCAGAATTGATCAATGCTTGTTGTAATGCTTCAATTTTATGATCTTGTTTAATTTGATCCATAATCGCTTCATTTATTATCGTTTAGAATTACGCAAGGCATGCTAACACTAATTGAAAATGTTAGTGCGTATTGATCTTGTCAAAAACTGATATTTAAAAATGGATTAAATCAACCGCAGTACCATACTCGCTGTACTGCGGATACCATATTAAGTTTCAGATGCTGATTTTGATTTATATTTGAAAATATTCCGAACGATAACAAACATAAAGGGAATAAAGACTAGAACTAAAATTGTGCCGAAAATTACCCCACCAAGGACACTTACACCAATTTCTTGACGACTGGCAGCACCAGCACCTGAAGCAAATACCAAAGGTATAACCCCTGCACCAAAAGCAAGCGAGGTCATTATAATTGGACGTAAGCGCAAACTTGCACCTTGTAAAGCAGCAGCAATCGCGTTAGCTCCACGCTCCTGAGCGATTGCCGCAAATTCAACAATTAAGATGGCATTTTTACATGACAACCCAATCGTCGTAAGTAACGCAATTTGGAAGTAGATATCGTTTGGAAATCCGACCAACCAACTAAAAATAATATTACCGCCAATACCCAATGGAATAGCAGCAATCACAACAGAAGGTATCGACCAACTTTCATATAAGGCAGCTAAACATAGAAAGATAAAGCCAACAGAGATGAGATAAAGCCAAATGGCTTGTGTACTCGATTGTTGCTCTTGAAACGATAATCCACTCCACGCTAGCCCAACCCCGTCCAATTGATCAACCATAGACTTGATATCACGCATTGCAGCACCACTGCTCACATTTTTTGCAGTGTCAGCTTCCATTTGTAGCGCGGAATAACCTTGGAAACGAGTCACCACATCAGGGCCTCCATCCCAATCCACAGTGGCAAAATTACCAAATGAAATCATTTGATTTTGATTGTTTCGTACAGACCATAAATTGAGATCTTCAGGCTTTGAACGATACTCGGCATCACCCTGCATCATGACGCGTTTAATACGTCCGCGATCAATAAAGTCGTTCACATAGGAACCACCCCAAGCTGCAGCCAAAGTGCTATTAATCGCAGATTGTGAAAGACCATTCGCCATCACTAATTTTTGATTGATATTCACTTTCAATTTGGCTTTATCTGGATTAGAGCGTTTGCCCAAATTTTCAAAAGTTGTGAAGTTGATTGCCTGTCGCTCTAGCGCTTGAAATTGATCTTCTAAATACTGTCGTCCTTGTCCATTTAAATCTTGCAGCCAAAACTCGATACCGTTGGTATCGCCAAGACCACTTACAGAACCTGGTAAGCTCACCATAATCCGAGCGCGACTGTCTTTTCTAAAGAACTCCATCGCTCGTTCACGAATGGCTTGTGCAGAGTTTGCCTCGCCCGGACGATCATCCCAATGATGTAATGCTACAAATCCTGTTCCTAAATTTTGACCCGTTCCTGAAAAATTTCGTCCATAACGAATTTGAACCAACCTAACATTCTGTTTTTCTTGTTCAAGAAAATACTCTCGAATACTTTCACCAACAAGCTGACTTTCTGTCATAGGTGCGCCTTCAGGTAAACTGAATTGGACACTGATAAAACCTTGATCTTCACTTGGAATAAAGCTGGTTGGAAGCGACTTATAAAACAAAGCAAAAATCACAATTAACCCAGCAAAACTGGTTAAAACGATCCATTTTAGTGACAGGCTTTTTTCAACCCACTTTAGATAATGCAATCGTAATGATTCCATTTTTGCGTTAAACCATTTCGCCCATTTTGCTTCTTTTTGTTTGGGTTTAAGAATAATCGCACACAATGCAGGTGTGAGAATTAACGCGACCAACAATGACAGTGACATGGCTGCGATCAAGGTAATTGAAAACTGACGGTATATAACCCCTGTCGATCCTGTAAAAAAAGCCATCGGAATAAATACTGCTGTTAGCACCACTGTAATTCCAATTAAAGCCCCCGTCATCTCTTGCATAGATAAGATGGACGCTTGCTTTGCAGATAGCCCCTTTTCATGCATCAAACGTTCGACATTTTCGACCACCACAATTGCATCATCTACAAGTAATCCAATCGCAAGAACTAATGCAAAAAGTGTCAACGTATTGATGGTCATTCCAAGTGCAAATAAGACGGCGAAAGTGCCCAAAATAACAATTGGAACCGTGACCGTTGGAATAAGTGTTGCGCGCCAGCTTTGTAAAAAGATAAACATGACCAACACAACCAAGATAATGGCTTCAACTAAGGTCTTTACAACTTCTTTAATGGACTCTTGAACAAACGGCGTGTTATCTCGTGGGTATACGATTTGGTAGCCTTCAGGAAGTTTTTTCTTAATGTCCTCAAGCACTTCTTTAATTTTAGCTGAGGTTGCCAAAGCATTTGCACCAGATGACATTGAAACAGCCAAGCCTGCTGAAGGTGATCCATTAATGGTATTAAAAGCTTGATAATTTTCAGCACCTAACTCAACGCGCGCCACATCTTTTAAATAAATAAAACTTCCATCAGGGGTCGCTTTGACAATGATATTTTTAAATTCATCGACTGTTCTTAGTCGTGATCCAGCGGTAACTTTTGCATTAAGATACTGGTCTGCTACTGTTGGTAAATCTCCAATTCCACCCGCAGCAACTTGTGTATTTTGTGCTTCAATTGCAGCACGAATATCACTAGGCATCAACTGATATTGTTTTAGTAAATTCGGATCTAACCAAATACGCATGGCATATTGAGAGCCAAAAACATCAACCTCACCAACACCTTCTACACGCGCAATTTCTGGCTCAATGTGATCAGCCAAATAATCTGACAACGCAATATTGTTACTTTGGTTCGTTGTGTCATATAACCCCACCACCATAAAGGTGTCACCTAAGGATTTATAGACATTGACCCCTTGACGTTGCACATCTTCAGGCAAACGATTGATCACGCCATTAATGCTATTTTGAACTTGGACTTGTGCTGTGTCTGGATCAGTTCCATTTTCAAAACTTAAACTAATTCGACTATTTCCAGATGCATTACTGGTAGAGCTAAAATAAAGTAAGTTATCAATTCCTTTAATTTGTTGTTCTATGACCTGTGTGACACTTTCCTCAACTGTTTCGGCATCAGCTCCTGTGTAAGTTGCTGATACAGTAATTCTTGGCGGAGCAATATCTGGATAGCGTTCTACCGGTAAGCTCATCACCGCAAATATACCAATTGCCATGACAATAATCGCAAGTACGCCAGCAAAAATAGGTCGTTCAATAAAGAACTTAGATAACATAGTCGTTAAGCCGTCAAAAGAATTCTAGAAAGTGTTTTCATTAAAATATATAAAAATTTAATTGATATTCAGTGACTATGAATAAAAAAACAAGAACTAATAACAGAAACGATCAACATTGATTGAATTAAGAAGAAAATATGAAGCCTCCATCATGAACCGCTTATCTGATCCTTCAAATAAAATATGCGCAATTTCTCAAAAGTAAAAAACTTCTAAAATTACGCAGCATTAATGCCATCACCCCCTCCCAATTTGAGGATAGTCATATTCAATTTTTTAAAACTATATTCGAGGTACAAAAATACGAATGATTTGGGGGAAATGATGAAAAAAGCTCTTCTAACACTAGCGCTCAGTACCTGTTTAGCAGCTTGTGGTGGTTCGGATAAATCCGCAAAAAATGATGATCAGATTAAAATAGGAATACTGACTGACAGCCCAGTAGCAGGTGCGACGTATATCGTGAATGGCAATAATGACAATGCGAAGAAAACCAATGCAAATGGGGAATTTGAATATCGAGATGGAGATGTCATTACATTTAAAATTGGTGATATCGAAATTGGTACTGTACAAGGCTTAGCTCGTGTGACACCGAATGATCTCGTGAATGAAGATTTAAATGCAGATGAACGTAACAAGAGAATTATCAATCTGCTGATTTTTTTACAATCATTGGATATCGATGAGGATAAAGAGACCATACAAATCCCAGATGATGTTTCAAATCTCTCGCCAACATCGATTGATTTCAGTAATGCGACAAGTGATTTTAGAGAGCGACTTCAAGGTCAAATTATCAATATTCCTGAAATTGCCTCCAATATAGTAGTCAGTGAAGAGCAAGCTAAAGAACATTTTAGCGGCTCAATGCTCAAAGACATTCAAGGCGTATGGTATGCAAAAAATGATGAGTCTGAAATTGTGTTATTTATTGGAGAGAATGGCGAATATATGCTGGGTGAACCAATCCCGAACGAGCCTAATAGTTCTTCAAATGGCATGGAATACGCCAAGATTAATCTAGATGCCTTGAGTGGTAGCTTTTATACTTCTTCCATAAATAGTACTACGCCTGCGATTGATACCAATGAAGATTGGGGACTTCTCGATGATGGGGAATCACGTTCATTAAGGCTATCTTTTAATGGTTCTAAACTCAAAATTTTTGATGATGATAATCTTGATGAAAGTGCAGAGTTTACGCGAGTTCCTCGAAATAATAGTGGAATTGTAGGCGCATGGCAGTCCTCAAGTGGTAAACAAATTTTCGTATTTAATTCTAATAACACTTTCATTATGGTAGATGCTATTGGCGATGATCAACCAGATCCATATGACGGACCTTGTGGTGGCCCTGGTATTGAGTATGGTCGTTATCAATTACGCGACAACAAGCTCTTTGTTACCACGCCCCTCAGCATTGATACAAATGGTTGTGCTGGATTATCCGATACAGACGCGCATTTAGGCTTACCATTACAAATTTCTACTCAAAGTTTAAGCTTTACCGTAGCAGATGAAGGCACATTTACACTGACCAGAATGAATTAATTTTATCCCCCTTCAACATCTTCGTTAAAGGGGGATTATTCAATGTGCTGAAAAGCATCAATAAATTCGATCAAAATCCGCATCATTTCAGCTTGTGAGGAGCATCCTAACTTCTGATAAATCGTTTTCAGATATGTCCGCAGCGAACTCAGCGTAATCCCACATTTCAAAGCAATATTTTCAAGATGCTGATCGTCCATAAAATGCTGACAAATTTCAATTTCTCGAGCTGTCAGTTGAAATGTTGACTTCAGTAATGTTTTAGACAAGCGTTTTTGATCCTGCATTTTTGATAAGAATAATGCAATTTGATTATTGTCTAAGATCATTGAATCTGACAGCACCTTAAGTGGTGAGACTGTGATTAAGTACGATGATTGATGTCCATCACTGTATAATTGCATTGCACCCCCAACTTGATCTTGATCAAGCCTCTCTAATGAATGACACTCATTCTTTTTGAATGTGCTCTGCACCAATTTCTTTAATTGAGTATTATAAGGTTCGATGATTTTTAATCTATTATGCAAATCTATTTCAATCATACTCGTATCATTCAAACAATCCTTCGCATACTGATTCACAAATCTAACTTCTAAATCAGATTGAATGATGAGTACACCCACATTCAACTTATCTAAAATTTCGGTGTAATTACTTCTATCATGTTGAAGATGCTTAATTTGTCGATGAATTTGAATTGCTCTTCTAAAGTGTTTTGCGAGTCTTTCTAAACTTTGTAATTCAGCAGCATCATAAGCAACTGCATCTGATGGTCGATGTACCGCAAGTACGCCCCATTTATATTTTCCATACTCTAGCAATACCCCACTGAGATAACAGATGTTTGAAGGAACTAAACAATATTCATAAAAGCTTTTCAAATCCCCATTATCTGTTTCAGCATATGATCGACAATCAATTTGATAGGCATGCTCTAATCCATAGATATTCATTAACTCACCATGAATACGCATGTCTACGACATCTAAGTTATACGTTTGATAATTTTGAATTCCATCAATCGGGATATTAATGGTGTAAATAAAATTTTGTTCGGGCCGAAGCTGATCAAAGTAAGTAAAGATCGCCGTTGAACTCTGTGTAAATTCCACGACCTGTTTTAAAACATTTTCCCAGTGATGTGGCTTTAAGGCAGCCTCATAAATTTCTTCTATGATTTGATTTTCTTGAACAGTTAACATCATCACCCCCAATCATGGTGTTAATGTTCCTTTAGATTAGCGCTCTACTAGGCTTTTATTCAATATTTACAATAGTATTCAAATATTTATCAGACAGATGACAAAAAAATCCCCGCTTAATGCGGGGATTTTTTAGGCTGTGGGATGAATTACATCATACCGCCCATACCACCCATACCGCCCATGTCAGGCATAGCTGGTTTATCTTCTGGGATCTCTGTAATCATGCACTCAGTTGTTAACATTAAGCCCGCAACAGATGCAGCATGTTCAAGAGCAGAACGAGTTACTTTCGCTGGATCAAGGATACCCATCTCTAGCATATCGCCATATTCACCAGTCGCAGCGTTATAACCAAAGTTGCCTTCGCCATTTTTAACTGCATTGATCACTACAGATGGTTCGTCACCTGCATTAGATACGATTTGACGAAGTGGCGCTTCAATCGCACGACGAAGGATGTTGATACCTACGTTTTGATCATCGTTAATACCCGTTACACCATCCAGTGCTTTAGCTGCACGTACTAATGCAACACCACCACCCGCAACAACACCTTCTTCAACAGCAGCACGAGTTGCATGAAGAGCATCGTCTACACGATCTTTCTTCTCTTTCATTTCAACTTCAGTTGCAGCACCGATTTTAATCACTGCTACACCGCCAGCTAATTTAGCAACACGCTCTTGAAGTTTTTCTTTGTCGTATTCTGAAGTTGATTCTTCGATTTGCGCACGAATTTGTTGAACACGCTCAGCAATTTGATTCGCATCGCCTGCACCATCAACAATCACTGTGTTTTCTTTAGATACAGTCACTTTGTGTGCAGTACCTAAATGTTCAAGTGTTGTTTGATCTAACTGCATACCGATTTCTTCAGAAATCACAGTACCACCAGTTAAGATCGCGATATCTTGAAGCATTGCTTTACGACGATCACCGAAGCCTGGTGCTTTAACAGCACATACTTTGATGATGCCACGCATGTTGTTTACAACAAGCGTTGCAAGTGCCTCACCTTCGACATCTTCAGCGATGATAAGAAGTGGTTTACCTGTTTTCGCAACTGCCTCAAGAACAGTAATCAACTCACGAATGTTGCTTACTTTCTTATCAACAAGAAGGATAAATGGGTTTTCCAATTCAGCAGTCAATGTATCTTGTTTGTTTGCGAAGTATGGAGAGATATAACCACGGTCAAACTGCATACCCTCTACAACATCTAGAGAATCTTCAAAGCCTGAACCTTCTTCAACAGTGATTACACCTTCTTTACCCACTTTTTCCATCGCTTGAGCGATCAGTGAACCAACAGTCGTATCAGAGTTCGCAGAAATCGAACCAACTTGTTCAATCGCTTTAGAATCAGATGCTGGTTTAGCCGTTGCTTTAATATCTGCAACAACAGCTTTAACTGCAATATCAATACCGCGTTTCAAGTCCATTGGGTTCATACCCGCAGTTACTGACTTGATCCCTTCGTTCAAAATTGCTTGAGCTAAAACAGTTGCCGTTGTAGTACCGTCACCTGCGATGTCATTTGTTTTAGAAGAAACTTCACGAACAAGTTGAGCACCCATGTTTTCAAACTTGTCTTTTAATGTTATTTCTTTCGCTACAGAAACACCATCTTTAGTGATGTGTGGCGCACCGAATGAACGATCGATAACAACGTTACGGCCTTTAGGACCAAGTGTAACTTTAACCGCATCTGCAAGGATATTCACACCTGCGATCATTTTTGTGCGAGCTGAATCACCAAACTTAACGTCTTTAGCTGACATATTTGACTCCGAATATTATTAAAATTACTAAATCTGATTGATTAAATGAGTAGTATTAAAAAGAATCAATTAGCCTTCTAAAACAGCTAAAATATCTGACTCTTTCATGATTAATAGTTCTTCGCCATCTACTTTCACAGTTGTTCCTGCATAAGTACCAAACAATACCTTGTCACCTACTTTTACATCTAAAGCGCGAACGCCATTGTCAGTGATCTGACCATTACCAACTGCAATAATTTCACCTTGAGCAGGTTTTTCTGCAGCAGAACCTGGCAATAAAATGCCGCCAGCTGTTTTTGTTTCTTCTTCAACACGACGAATTACTACACGGTCATGTAATGGACGAATGTTGCTCATAAAAATACTCCATCAGACTAAGTCTTTTGATTAATAGTCGTGATCTTAATTTCCTTAGATCACCACCAAAATTATTTGATGTCACTTTTGTGGGGATGGAAAAAATTGCTTCAAGGGGAAAATGAAAAAAAATTTAATTTTTTGTATTTTTTTTAGGCATTTCGATAGTTTAGCCTTCATTCCGATTTGCAACTAAATAAAATTTCTTGAATCTCGAATCAAAGCGATATTCACGCACCTTCAGTTTTTCATCAATTAGATTAAAACTATTAGAAAAGTCATGATGTAAACGATGTGACGTAGCGGTACCTGCATGAATATCCAATATTGGATGTTGAGCATTAAGTTGGAAAATCTTATTCAGATCATAAACAGCAGATACATGTAAATGACCATGTAGAATTGCATTCAACCCTGAGCTTGCCCATGTCTTTAGGGCTTTTTCAGTATTTTTAGGACGATCTTTAGACATATTTATACCATGATCACCACTATAGAAAGGTTGATGCGTAAGCAGAATTTTTAATTTATCTTGAGGAGCCAATTTCATTTTTTGATTAATTTCCTGAATTTGAAACTCAGTAATACGACCTTTCGTATGATACTTAGGATGAATTGTATTGATTCCTATAATATAAAAATGCTCAGTCTCTAAGGTCTGTTCCATTTCACCAAAAAACAACTTATACCGATGAAACGGACTTAAAAATCTGCGCCATAAATGAAACAAAGGAATATCGTGATTACCCGGAATCACAATATAAGGAACATTAAGTTCTTCTAGAAATTTTTTGCAGTGATAAAACTGTGAAAATCTTGCCCTTTGAGTGAGATCACCACTGACCACAATAGCTTCGATCAAATGTTCTGCAACAAAGTGAGCAATTGCATCTAAACAGTCTTGTTGCTCAGTTCCAAAATGCAAATCAGACAAATGTAAAATCATTGTGGCACCATCAAGGTCAGTGCATTTCTTTCAACATGAATATCTAATGGTGAATCCAGTTGAATAATTTCTCCATCGATTGCTACTGTCATTTTTTTTTGATGAGAACGTATACGCACATGATCCGCACTGAAACTATATACGTCTGCTGCCTGATCTAATTTTCCACGAACGAGTTGGATGAGTGTTTTAAAAATACTCAGCTTATCCGTGCGAGCAAGTACAACTCCCGCAACCCGACCCTCTTCTGCCGTTTTAGCGATATTGAGGTTCATTTCTTTTAATTGAAGTTGGTTATTGCCTAAAAATAATAAAGGGGTTTTAACTGCATAATTTACACCATCCACCTCAATTTCTAACTTTAATTCTTTACGATCACGAATCAACACATCTAAGCCAGAAGTATAGGCATGTAATGGCAGACGCCCTAGTTTTTGGTTATATAACTCTCTTTTTTTAATAAACAATGGATAAAGACCCAAACTCGCATTATTTAGATAAATAGCATCATTAATTTTTGCCACATGCACTGCTTTAGGCTTACCTTCAACCACCAGTTTTGCAGCTTCGAGAATATCTAAAGGAATATTTAAAACCCGTGCAACATAATTGAATGTGCCTAAAGGTAAAATTGCCAAAGGGATGGTTTGATGTAATAAATAATTAGCCACAGAATTTAACGTTCCATCTCCCCCGGCAACCACAATTACCCCCTGATTATCATGATTTAAATGTCGAAGATGAACTTTTTCGATGAGTGCTTGAATACTCATTTCTGATGCAATATCAAAAACTTGTATTTCAAAACCTAGATCTGTCCAATAACGCATGAGTTGCTCATAAATTTGATCATTATTGGTGGCATGAAATCCAGATTTTTCATTAAAAATCATAGACAAAGGCTTAAGCATTGAATTCATTTTATGGCTTTAAAAATTGAATTACTTTAAAATTTCGTCTATTTACTACTCAATTAAAAGCCAATTTATGTAATTTTTAAATGACGTTCATTTGATTTTTCGATGATGAGAATTGATCTCAAAATTCAACCAAACTATTGTTTAATATAAATATTTTAACTAAAAATACTAAACATAAAAATTAAACATGAAAAAGAAATCATTCATTTTTAAAAAAAATATATAATGATTACATGCACTTAATACCATCAAAGTCTTAAGCGGTATTTCAGCCTTTGGTCTTATTTTTTTTATGAAAATATGCTTTAATACAGCCACTTTTTTTTCATACTGAATCTAGAGTCTGCAAACCAGCATCTAGATATTATTTGTACACCACATTGTACACTTTTGATATAGGCCTCACCATGACCCAAGTGAACGCACCAGAATTCGTTCGTCACCCTAAGCTTATTGCTTGGGTGGAAGAGATTGCTAAACTAACAAAACCAGCAAAAATTGAATGGTGTGACGGTAGCGCAGAAGAATATCAACGTTATATCGACTTGATGATCGCTAACGGCACAATGCAAGCGCTTAACCAAGAAAAGCACCCTGGTTCATATCTTGCAAACTCTGATCCTTCTGACGTTGCTCGAGTTGAAGACCGTACTTTTATCTGCTCTGAAAACAAAGAAGATGCTGGCGCAACTAACAACTGGGAAGCTCCAGCTGTTATGCGTGAAAAATTAAACGGTTTATTTGACGGTTCTATGAAAGGTCGTACTTTGTACGTTGTACCTTTCTCTATGGGTCCTTTAGGTTCTCATATTGCTCACATTGGTATCGAACTTACTGACTCTCCTTATGTTGCAGTCAGCATGTCTAAAATGGCTCGCATGGGTAAAGCTGTTTATGACGTTCTAGGTACTGATGGCGAATTTGTTCCATGTGTACACACTGTAGGTGCACCATTGGAAGAAGGTCAAAAAGACGTTGCTTGGCCTTGCAACAAAGAAAAATACATCGTGCATTACCCAGAAACTCGTGAAATTTGGTCATTCGGTTCTGGTTACGGCGGTAACGCATTGCTTGGTAAAAAATGCTTAGCATTACGTATCGCATCATTCATGGGTCGTCAACAAGGCTGGTTAGCTGAACACATGCTCATCCTTGGTGTGACAAATCCACAAGGTGAAAAACACTACATCGCAGCTGCATTCCCATCTGCTTGTGGTAAAACAAACTTTGCAATGTTAATTCCACCAGCAGGTTATGAAGGTTGGAAAATTGAAACTGTAGGTGACGATATTGCTTGGATCAAACCAGGTGAAGATGGTCGCTTATATGCAATCAACCCTGAAGCAGGTTTCTTCGGTGTAGCGCCTGGTACTAACACGAAGACGAACCCGAACTGTATGGCTACGCTTCATAAAGACGTGATCTATACAAACGTTGCTGTGACTGACAACGGTGAAGTATGGTGGGAAGGTCTTTCTAAAGAAGCGCCTGCTAACCTAACTAACTGGAAAGGTCAACCACACACTGGTGAAGAAAAAGCGGCTCATCCAAATGCGCGTTTCACAGTTTCAGCTGGTCAATGCCCTTCTATTGATGCTGACTGGGAAAATCCAGCAGGTGTTCCAATCTCTGCGTTCATCTTTGGTGGTCGCCGTGCGGACACAGTGCCTCTAATTTCAGAAGCATTTGACTGGGTTGACGGTGTTTATAAAGCTGCAACGATGGGCTCTGAAACAACTGCTGCTGCTGTTGGTCAACAAGGTATTGTTCGTCGCGATCCATTTGCGATGCTTCCATTTGCTGGCTACAACATGGCTGACTACTTCACGCATTGGTTAGAAATGGGTGAGAAAGTTGGCGAGAAAGCTGCAGCTGCTGGTAACAAGCTTCCTGGTATTTACAATGTGAACTGGTTCCGTCGTGATGCTGAAGGCAACTTTGTATGGCCTGGTTTCGGTCAAAACATGCGTGTTCTTGAGTGGATTATCGATCGCTGTGAAGGTCGTGCTGACGCTGTTGAAACTCCAATTGGTCGTGTTCCAACATACGAACAGTTGAACTGGACTGGTTCTGACTTTACGAAAGAACAATTTGACCTTGTGACTTCTCAAGACAAAGATCAATGGATCAAAGAACTTGAAAGCCACACTGAATTATTCAACAAACTTGGTGATCATTTACCAGAAGCGTTGAAAAAACGTCAAGCTGAGCTTTTAGAAGCGGTTAAATCTGCTTAAGCATGATGAGAAAAAAGGTCACTTCGGTGACCTTTTTTTTACTTCAAACAAACTGAATAAAGTGTATTTAGTAACGTTTATTAGTACTAATAAGTTGTCACACTTATGGCATACTGATTTAAACAGCTTATTAGGATCGAATAATGAAAAAAATAGAAATGATTGGCTCTTGTTTAATCGCCCTTATGCTTACAGCCTGTCAATCTGTTCCGCGACAGCACAATGGAGCTACAGGATATCAAATTGAAAATAAATCAGAGAATTCTGCCACTATTTCGTATACCCTCTCTGCACGTGCCAACCAAAATATTGATGAACACAAATTGCAACGCACTTGCCAACAAGTTTTAGGACATACTCAACAATACAAAACCACTATTTTGAGTGTAAATGAAATTGCTAATCCCAATTATAAAACTCAAGAAACTCAACAAGTTCAAATTGGTCAATCACAAACATCATTCGGACTCTCAAACACTCAAAGCCTATACAGCAATGAAGACTACAATACACGTCTTTCTTTAGAAACTAAGCCTAGTCTCTTACAAGTCGTTCGCTTTAACTGCACACTCTAAACTTAGGACACTCAATGTACTTCATTGAGTGTCTTATAAAAACTGACATTTCTAAATTCAGGTGATTCATCTAAGTCTGGCCATGTAGTTGCACTGCGCTCATCAAGCTTTTCATATTTCGGATGACTAAAGTTTTTCACACGACTATCCGCCACCCATACCTCGGGTGCAAATTTTAAAAACTCATCTAAGAAGAAACGGTTGCACTGATCATATAACACATCAGCCGCCAACAAGATATCAACTTGCTCAGCTTTATATAAGTCATCCAAATATTCAAGCTCAACATCATTCAATTCAGCATTGGCACGACACGCATCCAAACTAACTTGATCAATGTCACAACAAATGACACGTTTTGCCCCAGCCATTTTCGCCGCAATCGCAACTACGCCTGAACCTGCGCCAAAGTCTAAAACCACTTTGTCTTTCACATGATGCGGTTCAGCCAATAACCATTGTGACATTGCTAAACCTGATGCCCAACAGAAAATCCAATATGGAGTATCATTCCAAATTCGACGAATAACTTCATCATCTAGCTTATCGGTTGGAAAAACGGGTGGAATGAGCCAAAGTGAAATTGGTGTATCAGGCAATTGCTGTGCATGAAGTTCACAATGTGGAATCACATCATGTAAGGCTTTTAGTAAATGTTCAGGCGCTTTAGGAAATTGGAAAGTACAGCTCATTTAGATTCTTTTAATTGGTATTTATATCTTTCAGGAATCTTCCCTAACCCTCTTTAGAAAAAAAAGGCACTTCAATTTTAGATTTGAAGTTTATCCCCTACTGTGAAAAAGGAGGGTTAGGGAGGATTAAATTAACCTAGTGCTTTCTCAGCCGCTTCTACAGTTTGACGAATCAACGTTGTGATTGTCATTGGACCTACACCACCCGGTACTGGTGTGTAAGCTGAAGCAATATCTTCAATACCAACAAGTTGAATATCGCCCACACCACCGCCATCACGTGGATGGAAACCAGCATCAACAACTACTGCACCAGGTTTAATCCAATCTTTTTGAATCAATTCAGCTTTACCCACTGCACCCACAATGATATCCGCTTGCTTCACAAAGCTAGCAAGGTCTTGTGTTCGAGAGTGACAAATCGTTACAGTAGCATTCGCCTCGAGAAGCATAGCTGCCATTGGTTTACCCAAAATTGCAGAACGACCTACAACAACCGCATGCTTACCTGCGATTTCGACGTTGTTTTCTTTCAGAATCGTCATAATACCTGCAGGTGTCGCAGAACCGTAAGCCGCTTCACCCATTGCCATACGACCATAACCAAGGCAAGTAACACCATCCACATCTTTTTCAAGTGAGATCGCATCAAAACACGCTCGCTCATCAATTTGCGCAGGTACTGGATGTTGTAAAAGAATACCGTGAACATCAGGATTTGCATTGAGTTTTTCAATTTCAGCAAGCAATTGTTCTGTCGTAGTTTCTTTTGGTAGTTCAACTTTAAGTGAATCCATACCAACACGGCGGCATGCATTACCCTTCATACGCACATAAGTTGCAGATGCACCATCGTCACCTACTAAAATCGTCGCAAGAATTGGAGTACGTCCTGATTTTGCTTTTAACGCTTCTACGCGAGTTAACAAATCAGCCTCAATTTGTTTTGCCAATGCACGACCATCTAAAACTAATGCCACGGCACATCTCCCAAGTGTTGATATGAATCAATTTCGCACATTCTACATGAATATTTTAAATAATTTCCGTTATATGCTGTTTTTCTGCACATACGAATAAAAGCACTATTGTTTTTTTTTCAGAGCTTGTTAATATACGCATCAACAAGACATGGCGGGGTGGCAGAGTGGTCATGCAGCGGACTGCAACTCCGTGTACGCCGGTTCGATTCCGACCTCCGCCTCCATCTTGTTAAGCCCGAGTGGTGAAATCGGTAGACACAGGGGATTTAAAATCCCCCGCCCACAAAGCGTGCCAGTTCGAGTCTGGCCTCGGGCACCATTCTTCCAATACAGAATAATGGTGTAAATAAAGAACCCAGCGTAAGCTGGTTTTTTTATGTCTGCATTTTCTTTAAACTCATCTGCTATAATCACTCATCTTCAGAATTTCATATTCAAATGAATCAAAATCAGCAAGTTGCTCAATATCTTCAAGAACTAAAACAACAATATCCTCAAGCGTTTAAAAAAAACTTCTTGCTCTATAGTCAGTTAAAGACCAAAGGGATTCTAGATGAGCGTAAAGAACTGATCCCGCTTGCACTTGCATTAATGATTTTCCTTCCTTGCTCATATTTGTTAACCCTTTTGCTTAAACAACACATTATTTTTTTAGAAGGCTTTCAATCTGGTGGGAGTGCTGTTTTGTGTATCATGTTATTTTTTATGCTGATTACGCCAATCATCCTCAAACAGATCAAGCACAGTAGTATCTCAACTTACCAGCAACTTAAAAATACCCCATTCAAACTGACCATCCTCATTCTTTTACAAAGTTTAAATATCGCTTTTATGGAAAGTTGGTTCTTACAGGGAATTTTGTTTTATTTCGCTATGAATTTTGGTTTCGTTAAATTTTATAAAGAGAATTTATTCCGAGAAAATACTTCGAAAGAAAACTATTACTACATTCAAGAAATTCGTAGAGCGGCTTTCTGGAGTTATAAACAAAATTTTAAGCTTTACTTAAAACTAATCTTTTCATCGAAAAACTCAAAGCAGCATCAATTACTGATTGAACAAAAACAAAAAAATGCGCAACTTTATGTTCATTTGATGAACTATGAAAACAAATTGTGTATGCGCTACAAGCATACCGATATTGAAAAATATATCGATAGCATTATGTAGCGCTACGATCAACTTGCTTGCTGCATTACTTTAATTATATTCAAATTGGTATCATATGTGGTCGAGTGCAATCTCAGTTGATCAACTTGATACTCCTGTGAATGAATATCTGTTAAAAACAACCAATCTGCACTCAATTGCGTAGAATCAAAGCTCAATTTTAAATAGCCTCGTTGATTCAAATTACAAAAGCTTAATTCATCAATCAATTGGATAAACACTTGTTCAAATTGTTGCATTAAGTTCTCAGGTAAATTGAGATATTTCTCCATACCTGGTGAAGAAACTGAACTTGTTGCTAATTCAATCCCCACCTTCTCACCATTTTGTTGATGTAATGCAGACTCCCACGCATTATGGGTATCTCCAGCCAACACAACAACTTTCTTCTGATACTGCTCATACAAAGCATAAACACGCTCACGCTCAGCATAATAACCATCCCAAGCGTCTAAATTATAAGGAATCACGGTTAGGATTCTTAATAATTCAGCGTCAGTTAAGCTCGGGTCACTATTTTTATAACGCAATTTAATCGCGACCAACTCCATCAGACGTTTTTGAGCTTCTATTAAAAAGTTGTCATCTACCATTCCACTTTTGGCGACATTTAATATTTGTAATACCTCAGCAGGTACCAACATTTTCGCCATCAATACTTGCTGACCCAGTACATTCCATATTGCACGAGAGCTCTGCAGACTATTCGCCAACCAGTTTAACTGATCTATCCCTATTAGCTGTCGCTGCTCATTCAATAACGCCGCTCTAAATTGCTCAACATTTAGATTTTCACCATCCATAAATGAAGCAAAAGCCAGTTGCTCATCACGTGCCAACATACGTGTATCTAGCATATTAAGTTGAACTAAATCACCAAAATTAAACTGACGATAAATATGAAGAATATCATTTTTGCTTTTTTCGCGAATTGGCATCCATTCAAAATAAGCGGTTAGGGCTGCTGTTCTTCGTACTACGAAATCCCCCTCTAGATCAGGTTGATGATTCTGCGCACCAGCTCGCCATGCATCATTTGTCAGCTCATGATCATCCCAAATCAGAATAAATGGATGACGTTGATGAACCGCTTGTAAATCAGGATCTGTTCGATATTTTGCATAACGTTTTCGATAATCTTCTAGACGGTAAATCTCGTTTTGATTATCCACATCGAGTGTTCTACCAAGCTTTTCAGCTTGTTCAGTTGCATACCCATCTTTGCCATATTCGTAAATATAGTCGCCCAGATGCAGCACAGCATCCACGTCCTGCTTCGTAATTTCACGGTACACATAAAAATAACCAGCTGGATAATTTGAGCATGAGCATACGGCAAAGTTAACCGCATTGGTCTTGGTTGCTAAGGTCTTCGTACGACCAATTGGAGAATGTATCTGCCCATATTTAAATCGGTAATAATAGCGAGTATCGGCACTCAAATTAAGCACATCGACTTTCAAGCAAAAGTCTTTTGCACCAGAGGTCTTAATTCTCCCCATCTGCACGATATTCGAAAAATTCTCATCAATTGCAATTTCCCAATCTAACTCATATGTTGCCGTCACATCTGTAGGTGTTATTCGCGACCAAAGAATTATTCGATCCTGTAATGGATCTCCACTCGCCACTCCATGCAAAAATTCAACTTTATGCTCATTGCTGGTTTGACCATCGCCATTACATGCTGTAATCGAAACAGGCAGTGAAATCGCACCAAATCCAGCCAATGAGTTTTTAATTAATGCGCGTCTTGAGATTTTATTTTTCATTTTATTTATGAATTGGCGAGTTATTTTAACTTCGAACTTAAACCGTATTTATGAAGTTAAAATTGCAATCAGATGACAATTTAATGTCCAAATATCATAAACCATTACCCCCAAAGTTATAATTTTTAATCTAATCAATGCAAGTTGATTGAAAAGAAAGCAATTAATGTGATTTTCTCTTGCCAAGCTTAAAAGTGTCCTCTATTATTGCGCACATGCCCGAGTGGTGAAATCGGTAGACACAGGGGATTTAAAATCCCCCGCCCTCAAAGCGTGCCAGTTCGAGTCTGGCCTCGGGCACCATTCTTCTAATAGAGAATAATGGTGTAAATAAAGAACCCAGCGCAAGCTGGTTTTTTTATGCCTAGCGTTTAGTCACAACAATAACAACACAAAAAAATAGAGAGCGATTTACCACTCTCTATTTGAAACAAGTTCTTCCATTTCGATATCTAAGAATCCCTCTTCCTGAACGACCATCATCATTGCCTCAGCAATATAGTCTGCTGCTGCATCATCAAGAGAAGAGTCAAGATCTTCGAACTGAGGTTTCATCTCATTAATTTCCGCCACAATATCATTGGCGATTTGATAAATCTCAGCATCGGAATTCACCTTAGATACCTTCTTTGAGAATTTTTCAATGAGTTGCTGAATTTCAGCCACGAGAATATCAGGATAATATTCATCGTCGAACATCGGGAGAAGTACATCATTCAACATATTAAAGCTCAAGTAATAGCATTAACAAAAACCGAGCTTATATAACACAAGCTAGACATTAAACCAACAATAAAAACGAGGAGTAATTCTCACTTTGAGTCAAAGTATAATTAAGCCAATATTTTCATTGATGATTTTAACTGCCCTAAATCACCCTTTAATTTAACTGACACTATTCATTGCTGTCCAAATTTGTATAGCTTGCACCATTTCTTTTACATCATGTGCTCTGACCATACATGCTCCTTGCTGTATGCTTAACAGATGCCCCGTCACCGAACCCACTGCACGTTCATGGGCAGGTACACCACCTAAAGCTTCACCAATAAATCGCTTACGAGATAATGCGGAAAGTATTGGATATCCCAACTCATTTAATTTATACAACTCTTTTAATAATTTCAGGTTTTGATGTGCATTTTTTGCAAATCCAAAACCCGGATCAATCATGATATTTTCAGGTTTAATTCCCGCATTTAATGCTGCATCTAATCGAGTTTGCAATTCTAAAATCACATCTAAAGTAATATCATCATATTGATCCAACTGGTTCATTGTGGTTGGCTCACCACGCATATGCATGATAATGACTGGAATATCTAATTCCGCAGCTGTTTCTAAAGCATGTGGCTTTGTTAATGCTCTGACATCATTCCAAATATGCGCTCCAGCTTTAACCGCCTTTTTAATCACTTCTGGTTGAGAAGTGTCGATTGAGATCACTACATTCAATTTTGACAACGCTTCAACGACCGGAACTACACGATCTACTTCATCCTGAACATCAACAGCAGATGCGCCAGGGCGAGTTGACTCACCACCTACATCAATAACACTCGCCCCTTCAGTAATCATTTGCTTTGCTCTCTCTAGTGCCGCCTCTACACTATTGTGTTTACCACCATCACTAAACGAATCTGGCGTTACATTTAACACACCCATTACATGAGGCTTTGACAAATCAAGTTCCAATGCACCACATTTAAGAATCTGATTAGGTAAAGAGATAAGTTTCATACTGATGTCCCTAGAAAATCCATTTACATGATATCAAGTAAAATTTAAACATGAGGGATAATTTCAACACAAAAAAAAGAGCCTCATAAGAGGCTCCTTCATTTTAGCTTGCTGGTAAAGGTGGAGGCGTTGAAGGACCATCTGTAGGGGTTACATCTACAATTGGATTCTCAGCCACATACACCTTAGGTGGTTGAGGTTCACGACCTTCAATAATGTCACGGATTTGATCACGATCAATCGTTTCCCACTCAAGCAAAGCTTTTACCATCGCATGGGCAATATCTTTATTATTTTCTAAGATATCACGTGCAACTTTATACTGCTCATCTAGAATACGGCGAATTTCGCGATCAACTTCAAGCTGAGTCGTTTCAGAAATAGTACGACCACCTAGATTACCCATGAATGACTGTTGGGCATCTTCTTCATAAACCATGACACCCATCTTGTCAGACATACCGTACTTAGTCACCATTGCACGCGCCATTTTTGTTGCACGCTCAAAGTCGTTAGAAGCCCCAGTCGACATCTGATTAATGAAAATTTCTTCTGCAATACGACCACCAAACAGAATAGAAAGCTCATTCAACATTTTGTCTTTGTAATGACTGGTTTGATCAAACTCTGGAAGCTGCCAAGTTACACCTAATGCCCAACCACGTGGCATGATCGTGACTTTATGTACTGGGTCTGTGCCTGGAAGCATTTCAGCTACAATCGCATGACCTGCTTCATGATAAGCCGTTGCGCGACGCTCTTCTTCACGAAGAACCATTGATTTACGCTCTGGCCCCATATAAAGCTTATCTTTTGCATCTTCAAAGTCATGCATATCGACCGTATTTTTATTACGACGTGCAGCAAATAACGCAGCTTCATTGACTAAGTTTGCCAATTGCGCACCAGAGAACCCTGGAGTACCACGTGCCAATACTTTGACATCCACACCAGTCACTGAAGGTAATTTTTTCAAATGCACATTCAGGATTTGCTCACGACCTTTAATATCTGGAAGTCCAACCATCACTTGACGGTCGAAACGTCCCGGACGAAGTAAAGCTTTATCTAGAACGTCAGCACGGTTAGTCGCAGCAATAACGATGATACCTTCATTACCTTCGAAACCATCCATTTCTACCAACATCTGGTTCAAGGTTTGTTCGCGCTCATCGTGACCACCACCAGTACCTGAACCACGATGACGACCCACCGCATCAATCTCATCAATGAAAATGATACACGGCGCATGGCGTTTCGCTTGCTCAAACATATCACGTACACGTGATGCACCAACACCAACGAACATTTCAACAAAGTCCGAACCTGAGATACTAAAGAATGGAACCTTAGCCTCTCCAGCAATCGCTTTCGCAAGTAAAGTTTTACCTGTGCCCGGTGGACCTACCATCAGGACACCACGAGGAATGCTCGCACCAAGACGCTTAAACTTTGTTGGATCTTTCAAGAAATCCACAATTTCGACGACTTCTTGTTTCGCTTCGTCACAACCCGCAACATCTGTGAAAGTGACTTTGATTTGGTCTTCTGAAAGCATTTTTGCTTTTGACTTACCAAAACTCATCGGGCCGTTTTTACCACCAGCACCGCCACCCATGTTGCGCATAAAGAACATGAATAACAAAATGATTAAAAGTACTGGAAAGCTTGCGATCAAAAGCTGCATCAATAAACCTTGACGTTGCGGAGCAGTGCCCTCAACAACGACATTATTTTTGATGAGATTCGGCATTAACTCAGGATCTTGAACCGCAGGACGAATACTCTCAAATGGAGAACCATTTACTTTTTCGCCACTAATTCGTTCACCGTCAATGGTAACTTGTTTAATTTGACCAGCATTAACCGCTGCAACAAATTCTGAATAGTTCAATGCAGCAGGCTTATCACGGTCACTAATGTTGCTGAAAATTAATATCAGCACACCAAGTATAACAAGCCATAAAACGGCATTCTTAAAGAGATCGCTCAAAGCTTTATTCCCATATCAATCTAATTTGATCATGCCCAAAATTGGGTGACCTTTAACAAAAAGCGAGTAAATCAATTTCGCAATAAAATATTCAAAAGGTACAAAATGCACATTTTTTAGCGACTTGGCAAGTCACTTTATTGCGAATTCTTTTTACGGCCCTGTCCAATTAAAAAAACTTCCTTCGAACGAGCACGCGAGGCAGCAGGCTTTGCAGTTTTTAATACTTCAAAACTGTCTACAACTTCCTTACGGAATTCGTCAAAACCAGTTCCTTGGAAAACTTTGACAACAAACTGTCCTTTCGGACCTAAAACTTTATTGGCAAAGTCTAATGCAAGTTCACACAAATAAATTTGTCGAGGTTGATCAACGGCCTTATTACCTGATGTATTGGGGGCCATATCTGAAATTACAACGTCTACAGTTCGTCCATTTAAAATATTTAACAATTTTTCGAAAACTTCCTCTTCTCGAAAGTCTCCTTGCAGGAACGTCACATCTGGAAGTGCATCCATTTCCAAAATATCTGATGCAATCACTAAACCTTTATCACCCACTAATTTTCCAGCGATTTGGGACCAACTACCAGGTGCAGCACCAAGGTCTACAACAGTCATACCAGGTTTAATGATTTTGTATTTCTCTTGGATTTCAAGCAATTTATATGCAGCACGCGCACGATAACCTTCCTTTTGTGCTTTTTTCACAAACGGGTCATCTAAATGCTCTCTCATCCACGCACGACTACTTTTGGATAACTTCTGATTGGTAATGCGTGTTGCCATAACTCTTTAAATACACGTAATCTTCTAACTTTTTATTGTACGTGAATTTTATCCCCCTTGCAGTATTCATCTGTATCTAATTCAAGATTATCGTTTATGTTTTTTTGATTTAAGTTGATCGATTATTTCTGAGAAACATAAGCGTTTGATCTCTTGATTTGCTATACTAAGTCGTTTTTAAAATTAGGTTATCTTTATGGCGGCTTTATCAATTCAGGAACGCAAACGTTTGCGTCAAATCGGACATGCACTTAACCCAGTGGTAATGTTAGGTGGTCAAGGTTTAACTGAAAATGTCATTGAAGAAACTCAACGTGCTTTAAATGATCATGAGTTAATTAAAGTAAAAATTGGCGGTGAAGATCGTGATGCTCGTGCAGCAGTCATTACTGAAATCGCCGAAGTTACTGGTGCAGAAGTTGTTCAAACCATTGGAAAAATTGCACTTTTATACAAGAAAGCGGCAAAACAAAATCCTAAACTTTCGAATCTTGTTCGCCACGCACATCTTTCTAATTAATTTGAGTTGCATTGAATGGCAAGTTACGAACTAAATTCTTTTGACCGTTACTTTGATATCTCCCTGGTTGGTGCAATTGAACAAGTGAGTCCATATACACTAAATGTGGGCTATTGGTTACGTGACCCAAATCAATACTTAGTCTATCCGGAAATTGTAGCTGGACATCCACGACGAGATTTTCTTTGGGAAGAAACCTGCTTTGAAATTTTCATTGGGGTGAAAGATCAGGACTTTTATCGTGAAGTCAATCTCTCCCCTTCTCAAGCTTGGCAAGCGTATCAATTTGAAGAGTATCGTTACCCTGAGGATATGCCACCGCAAGCAGCTTATGACATAGAACTGAATTCACTCAAAAAGACGCACTATGGTTTAAATGTGAGCCTTGATCTAACGGAGTTTATGTTAAAACATAAATTGAAATGGCAAGATATTTTTGTTGGCTTATCCGCTGTATTAAACACATCGCAAGCTAAACATTATTATGCGATGCAGCATAGTAGTCCTGAGGCTGACTTCCATAACAAGCGCGATTGGTTGCATCAGTTTTAAAAAAAATAGTGAGATTTAATCTCACTATTTTTTTTACCCCAATATTTCAGTTCTATAGTTGTAGACTCTTCCCACCTCTTTTAGAGTTAAGTTTTATACAGCTGATCTCAACGTGTTATATCTAGTTATATTTGTAATTCGTGTTATTCATTTCTAATTCAAAATTGTCCTTAATCACTTGAACAGCCAAATCTGCTCTTAAATATTTCTTCACAAACACCGAAGTGGCGTCAAATCTCTTTAAATTCGATCTCGGTTTAATTTTTAAAACCCAGCATGCTAACTACCAATTTCATCTTTAAATAATTGAACCTACGCTTTTAACAAGCAATTCAATATTTACCTCTATTTTCCATATTTAATCAGTCCTTTCTAAAATACTTGTAAATTGACCTAATTAGTACTTTTTTCGAACTTTTAGGAAGCATTTGGAGCAACTTCAACATTTGTTCTATTTAACAAATCAGCTTTTCAGAAGCTTTGTTATTCTGTTTCAGAAACTTAGCTTATTAATTGTAAGTCTACATAAATTTTGATAAATCGTGATAAAACTTAACTTTTGAATTATTAAACAATTCTTACATTCTTAGACTTTTGTCCAAAGTTTAAAAAGCAGACTTTTAAACAAATTACAAGGTATATATCTGACGAATTCAGGTTTATTTACGTGGACTTTATCAAGGTGTTTGCGTATAATGCCGTGTTAAGTTCAAGCGAGCAGATGTAAGGAGGGTGGGTTTTAAAGTAGCCTTCCTTTTTTTTCGTCTACTCGCTTTTTTACAGCCTAAATTTCAGGAGCTTTGGTTTGAGCACCCCAGCAATTTTAGCCCTTGCCGATGGTACGATCTTTAAAGGAACGTCAATCGGTGCATCGGGTAGTACGACTGGTGAAGTCGTTTTCAACACTGCCATGACTGGCTATCAAGAAATTTTGACTGACCCAAGTTATGCACAACAGCTTGTTACGCTTACCTATCCACACATTGGTAACACAGGTTGTAATGATGAAGACGCTGAGTCAGGTCGAATTCATAAAGTATGGGCAAACGGATTGATCATTCGTGACCTACCTTTATTGCACAGCAACTTCCGATCTACGCAATCTTTAGGCGAATACTTAAAATCTCACAATGTTGTCGCTATCGCTGACATTGATACACGTAAACTGACACGTATTTTACGTGCTAAAGGTGCACAAAACGGTTGTATCTTAGCTGGTGAAAATATTACAGAAGAAGAAGCTTTAGAAAAAGCTCGTGCATTCGGCGGTCTGAATGGTTTAGACCTTGCGAAAGAATGCTGTGATCCAAACGGTTTCGAATGGACTGAAGGTTCTTGGAAATTAGGTCAAGGTTTCTCCCAACCAGAAGCTAAATTTCATGTTGTCGCATATGATTACGGTGTCAAAACCAACATCTTACGTATGCTCGCAGACCGCGGTTGTAAATTAACTGTTGTACCTGCACAAACTCCTGCTGAAAAAGTTCTTGCTCTAAATCCAGATGGCGTATTCTTATCGAATGGTCCTGGCGATCCTGCAGCATGTGACTATGCAATTGAAGCTGTAAAAACAATTGTTGAAGATACTCGTAACGTACCTGTATTTGGTATTTGCTTGGGTCACCAAATTCTTGCTCTCGCTTCTGGCGCTAAAACGGTGAAAATGCCTCATGGTCACCATGGTGCGAACCATCCTGTACAAAACATCGAAGATGGTACAGTGATGATTACTTCTCAAAACCATGGCTTCGCAGTGGATGCAGAAACATTACCTGCAAACCTTAAAGCGACGCACAAATCATTGTTCGATCAAACTCTTCAAGGGATTCATCGTACAGATAAGCCTGCGTTTAGTTTCCAAGGTCACCCAGAAGCAAGCCCAGGTCCACATGACTGCGCACCATTGTTCGATCATTTCATCGAACTTATTGAAGCATCTAAGAAGTAATTGAGGAGCAAATAATGCCAAAGCGTACGGATATTAAAAGCATCTTAATTATTGGTGCTGGTCCAATTGTTATCGGTCAGGCGTGTGAGTTTGACTACTCAGGCGCACAAGCATGTAAAGCATTACGTGAAGAAGGTTACCGTGTAATTCTGGTAAACTCTAACCCTGCAACGATCATGACTGACCCTGCAATGGCAGATGCAACGTATATCGAGCCAATCACTTGGCAAACAGTTGCAGCGATCATTGAGAAAGAACGCCCAGACGCAGTTCTTCCAACAATGGGTGGTCAGACTGCATTGAACTGTGCCCTTGCCCTTGATGAGCATGGCATTTTAGAAAAATTCAATGTTGAATTGATTGGTGCAACGAAAGAAGCGATCGAAAAAGCGGAAGACCGTAAACTTTTCGACCAAGCAATGCGTAAAATTGGTCTTGAATGTCCAAAAGCAGCAATCGCTGAATCAATGGAAGAAGCTTTAGAAATTCAAGCACGTTTCGGCTTCCCAGTGATTATCCGTCCATCATTTACCATGGGTGGTTCAGGCGGTGGTATCGCATACAACAAAGAAGAATTCCTTGAAATCTGTGAACGTGGTTTCGACCTTTCTCCAACAAAACAATTATTGATCGATGAGTCTTTAATTGGTTGGAAAGAATACGAAATGGAAGTTGTTCGTGACAAAAACGACAACTGTATCATCGTCTGTTCGATTGAAAACTTTGACCCAATGGGCGTACACACAGGTGACTCAATCACTGTTGCACCTGCGCAAACATTAACAGATAAAGAATATCAGTTAATGCGTAATGCATCTTTAGCAGTGTTACGTGAGATTGGTGTAGAAACTGGTGGTTCTAACGTACAGTTCGGTATTTGTCCAAATACTGGCCGTATGGTTGTGATCGAGATGAACCCACGTGTATCTCGTTCTTCTGCATTGGCTTCAAAAGCAACTGGTTTCCCTATTGCGAAAATCGCTGCGAAATTAGCGGTTGGTTATACCCTTGATGAGCTTAAAAATGACATCACTGGTGGTACCACTCCAGCTTCCTTCGAACCTGCGATTGACTACGTTGTAACTAAAGTTCCACGTTTCAACTTTGAGAAATTCCCACAAGCTGACGCAACTTTAACCACACAGATGAAATCTGTTGGTGAAGTGATGGCGATTGGTCGTAACTTCCAAGAGTCTGTAAACAAAGCACTTCGTGGTCTTGAAGTAGGTGCAACTGGCTTTGATGAAAAAATCGAAGTGGGTGCTGAAGGCGCGCGTGAGAAAATCCTACAAGAACTACGTGTTCCAGGTCCTGAGCGTATTTGGTACGTGGCTGACGCATTCCGTCACGGTTTTACATTAGAAGATGTATTCCAAGCGACTAAGATCGACAAATGGTTCTTGATCCAAATCGAAGACATCATCAAAACAGAAAACCAAATCAAAACTTTAGGTTTTGGCGATCTAAATGCGGACAGCATCCGTTCATTTAAACGTAAAGGTTTATCTGACCTTCGCATTGCGAACTTGATGGGTATTTCACAAAAACAATTCCGTAAACATCGTTGGAACTTGGGCGTAACCCCAGTTTACAAACGTGTAGATACTTGTGCTGCTGAGTTTGAATCAGACACAGCGTATATGTATTCAACTTACGATGACGAATGTGAATCAAACCCGTCTAGCAAAGACAAGATCATGGTGATCGGTGGTGGTCCTAACCGTATTGGTCAAGGTATCGAATTCGATTACTGCTGTGTACACGCGGCGCTTGCGATGCGTGAAGACGGTTATGAAACAATCATGGTGAACTGTAACCCTGAAACGGTTTCTACTGACTATGACACATCTGATCGCCTGTACTTCGAACCAATTACACTCGAAGATGTGTTAGAAATCGTACGTATTGAGAAGCCAAAAGGCATCATCGTACAGTACGGTGGTCAAACACCACTTAAATTGGCTCGTGCTTTAGAAGAAGCTGGTGCACCAATTATTGGTACATCTCCTGATGCGATTGACCGTGCAGAAGACCGTGAACGTTTCCAACAAATGATTCAACGTCTGCAACTTCGTCAACCAAACAACAGCATTGTAAAATCTGCTGAAGAAGGTATGGCTGAAGCAGCGAAAGTTGGCTATCCACTTGTAGTACGTCCATCTTATGTACTTGGTGGTCGTGCAATGGAAATCGTATATAACGACGAAGAATTACGTCGCTATTTACGTGATGCTGTTCAAGCTTCTAACGATGCCCCTGTTCTTCTTGACCGCTTCCTAGACGACGCGATCGAAGTTGACGTAGACTGCGTATCTGACGGTAAAGACGTGGTGATTGGCGGTATCATGCAGCATATCGAACAAGCAGGTATCCACTCAGGTGACTCTGCATGTTCGATCCCTCCTTACTCTCTTTCTAAAGAGATTCAGGACGAAATGCGCCGTCAAACTATCGCGATGGCTAAAGAGCTTGGTGTTGTTGGTTTAATGAACGTACAGTTTGCTGTTAAAGGCGAAGACGTTTACATTTTAGAAGTGAACCCACGTGCATCACGTACAGTTCCGTTTGTATCTAAGTGTATCGGTGAGTCTTTAGCGAAAGTCGCTGCACGTTGTATGGCGGGTCAATCTTTAGAATCTCAAGGATTCACTACAGAGATTATCCCTGAGCACTTCTCTGTTAAAGAAGCAGTGTTCCCATTCAACAAGTTCCCTGGTGTTGATCCAATCCTTGGGCCTGAGATGAAATCTACAGGTGAAGTGATGGGCGTTGGTAAAACATTTGGTGAAGCGTTCTATAAAGCTGTATTAGGTGCAAATGAGCGTTTACCAGGTCTTCCAACGGAAGGTGAAGTTAAACATGCGTTCATCTCTGTACGTGATTCTGATAAACCACGTGCAGCAGGTATTGCAAAACAACTTGCTGGCTTTGGCTTCAAAATTCTTGCTACTGGTGGCACATACGATGTCATCAAAGCGGCTGGTATTGAATGTGAACGTGTAAATAAAGTGACTGAAGGTCGTCCAAATATTGTGGACCGCTTGAAAAATGGCGAAATACACCTCATTATCAATACAACAGAAGGTAAACAAGCTCAGCAGGATTCGTTCTCAATCCGCCGTTCTGCACTTCAAGGTAAGGTCTATCATACGACTACCCTTAATGGTGCAGATGCAGTTTGCCAAGCTTTAGCAATCAAATTGCCAATGGATGTATATCGTTTGCAAGACTTACAAACAGTAGGTTAATACCACTACCAAGAAGTCCCGTCACCTCTTGGTGGCGGGCTTTTTTTCATTTATAGACTTAGTATTTTTTCATACTTACTTTTTTGAGGGACAACTATGCAACGTTATCCTATGACACCTCAAGGCAAAGAAGCGCTTGAGAAAGAATTACATCAACTTAAAACTGTAGATCGTCCTCGTATTACAGCAGCGATTGCTGAAGCGCGTGAACACGGAGATCTTAAAGAAAACGCGGAATACCACGCTGCACGTGAGCAACAAGGTTTCTGTGAAGGCCGTATCCAAGATATCGAAGGAAAATTGGGTGCTGCACAAGTGATTGACGTTAAAGAACTTGAGCAAAATGGACGCGTTGTTTTTGGCGTGACGGTCACAATTGAAAATTTGGATACTGAAGAACGTAAAACGTATCAAATTGTTGGTGACGACGAAGCAGATTTTAAAATTAACAAAATATCTGTGAATTCCCCTATCGCTCGTGGTCTTTTAGGAAAAAATGAAGGCGATGAAGTTAAGATTACGACACCTCAAGGTGAAGTTGAATACGAAATTGTGAGCGTAGAATATCTTTAATTCTTGATATTTTAAGCTATAACCCCCCTCTGATGAGGGGTTTTTTTATTGGATTAAAAATTTACATTAATTTATTTTCAAGAAGCCCGAAGCAAATATTTCGAAGGCTTGTAAAGCCTGTGGTAATAGCTTTTTAGGATGTTCACTAGACGCCACCCACAATGCTGCATTCATGGCTGCCCCATTAAGCAAGACTGCAGCAGCAAGTGCATCGATTTGTTTTAATCTATTTTCAGCTAACAATTGCTCTACGCATTCACGTGTCTTCTGCAAGCATCTATTTTGACTTGGCCAATGTGCTGGATCTCCCAATACTGCTGGCCCATCACGCAGTACAATACGCTGAAATTCTGCGTTTAATGCATGTTCGATATACGTACGCCCTTCCAGCATCAACCCTTCCCATAGGTCATCAGGCTGTTTCAAATGTTGTTGGGCAGATGCAGCCATCTCTGAATCAATTTGATCAACCACCGCAGCAAATAAGCCTTTCTTATCACCGAAATGATGATAGAGCGCCCCACGCGTCAACCCCACCTCTGCTGTGAGTTTATCCATGGATGTATCAGCATATCCATACATCGCAAAGGCACGACGTGCAACTTCAATCAATTTTTTGCGGGTTTCCACCATTTTTTGTTCACGTACAGACATAACTTGCATCCCTTCCATGACAAAAATTCTAATTGACATACACTACGTATGTCAATTAAGTTATTCACATACGATTCGTATGTTAAATTTTTAATTCACATCTCAATGGAGATAATTTCATGACAAGAACAGCTATTTTTCCGAAAAAACGCCATGCATTGTATGAACAACATGGTTATTCTGCCGCCATTCGATCGCAAGATTTACTCTTTGTTTCAGGACAAGTTGGTAGTCGTGAAGATGGTTCGCCTGAACCAGATTTTGAAAAACAAGTTGCGCAGGCTTTTCAAAACTTAGCTGACACTTTGGCTGGGGCTGGTTGTAATTTTGATGATATTGTCGATGTCACGACTTTTCATACCGATCCAGAACATCAATTTGAAACCATTATGAAAGTCAAAAATCAGGTTTTCACGCAAAAACCTTATCCCAACTGGACAGCTTTAGGTGTGAATTGGTTAGCAGGATTTGATTTTGAAATTAAAGTGATTGCACGTATTCCTAATAACGCTAAACTTACTGAGTTTACATAAGGGTTTTGAAAATTAATATGCCAGTCCAATAGCCTATTCGCTATAATACACTCTCCGTGTGTGTCATCTAATTGATATGTCTGAAAAGCTGATCAACTCCCCTGTTAAGCATTGGTGCGAATTCGAATTTATTTCGAAAACAGTCAAAAATCCGAATATTCATATCAAAGGCAATTACAGCTATTACTCAGCATATTGGGATCAAGGTTTTGAGCGTTGTGTGGTGCGTTATCTACATGACAAAGCTTCGACACCTGAAAAACCCATCGATCAGCTTTATATCGGCAATTTTGTATGTTTTGGCGCTGAGTGTGTCATCATGATGGGTGGAAATCAGTTACACCGTACCGACTGGATTTCTGCATTTCCTTTTGATACGCGTAGTTTTGTGCCTGCCGGCGATACTATCATTGGTGATGGGTGTTGGATTGGTTCCCGTGCCATGATTATGCAAGGGGTAAAACTTGGTGAAGGCGCAGTGGTGGCAACTGGTGCTGTCGTCACCAAAGACGTGCCACCTTATGCTGTCGTCGGTGGTGTACCTGCCAAAATTATTAAATACCGTTTCCCTAAGGAAGATGTTAAAAAACTGCTTTCTCTTAAGCTCTATGATTTAGATGAAAAGCAGTTTTTAAAAATGCGTGAACAGTTGCAGGCAGGTGATGTTAATTCAATTTCAGATTATGTTTTTAATTTAGATCATTAAATGGCAATATTTTTTTTGAATATTTCACTACTTTTCGATTTTTTTCAGATTCGTGAGCAGGCCAAATATAATCTGTGTAATTAAGAGTCCAATGATAATATTGCTGATCACCCCGTTTAAAATGAATATTTAGAACAGTTCCAGACTCATCGTAACAATGTGCTGAAGTCTGATAATCATGTTCTGAAAAACATGCACGAATCCTTTCAGAAGCATAAAAAAGTTGATCTGCTACTGCTAATCTATATTTTCCTTTACGATTCAATTGAACAAAGTCCGCATACTGCTCTGTTCTCCCTCCCCCTGAGTAGCTTACAAACCTATCATCAATGATAGCAATTGCCAGATCATTTTGACTTAATGGATAAAGTGCTGGATAAATTTTGATTCCTGAGCTTTGAAACTCATCGTCTATGCTAGAACTTTGATGTGAGTGTCTATAATCCTCAAAATCCCAACGATTAAGTTCAATATAGTGTTCACCCTTTTTTTTAAATTTGACTAATTTAGGAGAAGAATCAATTAGATAGTAATATGAATCCTTAATATTCTTCACACGATATAATTTTGTGTCTTGTGCTCGACATTTCAATTCGTTTTTTTGACAAATTGAGTTGACCAAACTCTTAGAACTTGGAATTTCCGCAAATGATTGTGCAAAGATTATATAATTTGCATAGAGATGAGATGTTAATAATGCACCAAAAATCGAGATGCAAACAACTTTACAAAAATTTATCATTTAATTTAATTAATATTTGTTCTGAGGAACTTATACCAGAATATAGAATTGATGAAATAGTTTATATAAAAATAAATAAAGATATAGTTATCAAATAATTTAACCAATCTTAAATACATGTTTAAAAAAATTCCAACAAATTCACTTGGTTTTATTAATAAAAAAATCAGTATATGATCAATACGAAAGCATAATTTTTCAACTTTATTTTGAACTATTTTAATAACGGTTAAAAAAGGAGAACAATATGAGTTATCAAAATATCCTCGTTCCAGTGGATGGTTCAGAAGTAGCACTCAACGTCGTTCAGCATGCTGTTGAATTGGCTAAAGCATTTAATAGCAAAATCACTGTTGTTCAAGTGATGACACTCGATCCCTATATCGCAGCCGAATATCTCTCAGATGGGCAGTCAAATCTTTTAATTGAACGAGCACGAAAATTTATTGAAGATAACCTAGCTCAAGCTAAAGCAAAGTTTAATGAATATGGAGTAGACGTAGAGACTAAAATACTCGAAGGAGAAAGTATTCACCGCACCATAATGAAAGCGATTGATGAGCTTAATATTGATTTGATTGTTATCAGCTCGCACGGTCGCACAGGATTCAAGAAATTAATTATGGGCAGTGTCGCACAAAGCCTCATCACCGAAGTCAATGTACCTGTTTTTGTCGTAAAGCAATAATAACTGATAGCTCCGTATACCGACATACGGAGCTACTCGAACCATCCAAAAACCTTAAAATCTATTTTGCCATTGTTAAACACGATCCCCTCTTCAAGTAATCTAGCTTGCTGGCAATTAAAACCTTGATCATCCAAACGCTGATGACTAATTTTACCTTGCGCATTAATGACACGATGCCAAGGCAAGTCGCTACTCACATCTAATTGATTCAAAACACGACCAACCAACCGGGCATGTTTAGGCAGTCCTGACATCGCAGCAATTTGACCATAACTGGCTACTTTCCCATAAGGAATTTGTGATACTGTGGCCAAGATCAACTGTGCCATTTCCGCTGATACTGATCGATTCATCAATAATTGACCTATAGTTTATCGGATGATTGATTTGAGCAAATGCATTTCATAACAGACTCACTTACTCTAAATTTGCACAATAACAATACACAGAGAAATACAATGAAAAGGATATTTTCACACTTACTTGCTGCTTCTATTGCAGTCGGTACAATCTCAATTACATCGACAACTCAAGCCGTGCCAAGCAGTATAAATATACAAAATATTTTACAACAAGAACGTGCTTGGGCTGGACTGAATACCAAGCGTATTAAAGTTTCCGACATCGATTGGGCTTACAGTGAAGGTGGAACCAAAGGCAAACCCGTACTTATGCTTGTGCATGGTCTTGCAGGCAGTCGCGATAATTGGAACCGAGTCGCTCGTTATCTGACACCACATTATCACATCATTATCCCTGATTTACCTGGTCAAGGTGATAGTAAAGTAGCAGCAGATTTTGATTATTCAATTCCTAATCTGACAGAAAAATTACGTCGCTTTGCAGAAGCCATTCATGTTGATCAAAATCTAAATGTTGCCGGTCACTCCATGGGCGGAGCTGTAGCATTACTTTATGCGGCGCAGTATCCAATCGATACTAAATCATTACTACTCATTAATAGTGCAGGTGTATTTAAATCTGCCAATACCCCTTACTTAAAAGACCCAAATTTACTCAAAAATTTTATCGTTTCTAAACCTGGAGATTTTGATCGGTTATTTAAAATTGCTACGCAGCAACCTCCATTTATACCGAACGAGCTGAAAGTCGAACAAGAAAAGCTCATGATATCCAATGTTACGAATAACACGAAACTCGTTGAGCAACTTATTCTCATGTCCAAATCATTTACACCTGAAACATTTGCGCTAGCGGCTCGTTCAATCGATCAACCAACACTCATCATTTGGGGAGATCGTGATCAAATTATTAATGTAGAAGCTGCAGCTGAACTGAAAGAATTACTGAAAAATGCTCAAGAGCCTATCATCTTAAAAGGTGTAGGTCATACACCAATATTGGAACAAGAACAAATCCTCGTACAACATTATTTAAATTTTCTTAATCTACTCAAATAAGTTATAGACAATGAATGGGACATTTTAAATGTCCCATTTTTTTATTCAAGAATAAAAAAGAGGAACCGAAGTTCCTCTTTTTCACATTAGTCTATTAGAACAACAAGTGGTTTTTGTTCAACAAGTCTTGAAGTGAAACATCAGTATTGTTGAAAGTAATTAGGTCAACCTTGTTATAAGTTGTACCTGCGCCATCACGATCAATACTTAACTTCGTATTGTTTCCGTCTTTCTCGACAAAGATGAATTTATCAATGTTTTGAGCAGTTGCACTATCAGATAACAACTCAGAAACATCAATCTTCACATTGCTGCCTAATTGGAAGTCATTGATTGTGTCAACACCGTTACCACCGTTATGGCTGTTGTCATTTAACACATTGAAGATCAACTTATCCAAACCTTTAGCAGAAACTGTTTCATTCAAGTAAGTAGAATTAAACTTACCTGCTGTTTCATTCGCCAATGCATCAGCATCATTCGCGTTTGCTTCTGGTGTGAATTTGCTCCAAGCCAATGGTGAACCTGATTTAGAATCAATTTGAAGTACTAATTGAGCTGTATCAGACTTACCAGTTACAGGATCAGTAATCGTGTATTTAAATACATCCGTTTTACCAATCGCGTTAAGGTTTGCATTTGGCTTATAAGCGTATGTACCGTTTGCATCAATAGTTAATGTACCAAACTCGCCTTTAATTGTTGTTGCACCATTAATCGCAACACCATTTACAGCTTTCACAACAGCACCGGCAACTACAAGATCTTTACCATGTACAGCATCAAGATCAGTAATGACATTACCCTTCGCTTCAGTGATTGACTTCACAACAGGCGTTGTACTTGTATTAGTTTCTTTAATTACTAAATTAGTCTGTACATAACCTGGTAAAGAAGCAAGGTTACCATTACTCATTTCTATGCAATATTTACCTGCAGGTAAATCTTCTAAATTGATATGAGCAACTTCTCCAAATAAGCCGATGAAATCAAATAATCCTGCAGATTTATTATTGGCAATTGGTACCCACTTACCAGAACTATTTTGCTGGTAAAGAACAATTGATACTGAGTCTAATAATGTTCCCCATGATGCTGATTTTACTTGAAGCTGCACATCTGCAGTTTTGTTTGCACCAATTGTAAACTCTGTAGCACCACTTGTTTTACCAATCGCAAAACCGGCGAAGCCAATCAACCAATTATAAGAAATTGCATCTTTAATGAATTTCTGTGTAACTGGATACTCATACTCGATACCTGCTTTCGCAACGTTATCAATTGCATCCAACGGAATGTTCGGTGCAGTCACGTTACGTGGTGCAGATTCACCCGCTACGTCAGAAGCTGTCACAGATACGTTTTGTCCGTCATTTAAACTTGGTGTCAACTTAATTGAGTAGTTTCCATTGCTATCCGCAGTAGTTGTACCAATCACGTTGTTGTTTGCATCTTTTACTTTAACTGTTGATAAAGCTTGTGCAGTACCAGTTACTAATGAACCATCAGCATTAAATGTAGCAGTTGGAGCATCTGGCGGAGTTACATCTAAATCAAAGCCAATGCTTGATGAAGGACCGACATTTCCAGCTTCATCAATCGCTTTAGCTTCAACGATAATTGTACCTTCTGGTAAATTATTGTTGATTGGATATGTCCAATTACCATTTTGATCAGCAGGAACAAGTGCAGAATCAATAATTCGACCTGTAGAGTCCTTAATCACTAATTCGACAGTAGTATTCGCTTCAGCTTTACCTGTTAATACTGGTTTCAAGTCACTTGGATCTGTAATTGGATTAATAATCACAGCATCAGGAGCTTGAGTATCAACTGTTAATTGATGTGTTTCAGTTGTTTTGTTTTTTGCTAAATCGGTAGATGTTACTTCAACTGTATAATTACCATCCGCCAAATCTCTTGGCGGTGTAAATGTCCAATTGCCTGAGCTATCTACAGAAGCTGGTGCATCTACAACAGTATTTCCATTCTTATCTTTGATCACGACTTGAACTTTAGAATATTGTTCAGTTGAACCAGAAATTGCTGGGGTAGTGTCATTTGTAGGATATAACTCTTCAACTGACAAGTCAGGTGAAAGTGTATCTACACCAAATTTTAAAGAAACTGTACGGCTAGTATTACCTGCTGCATCACGTGCAGTAGCTACAAGTGTATATGTACCATCTGCTAAAGGTTCTGCTGGTTTATAACTCCAACGACCTGCTGACAACACTGCTAAACCACTAGATACAACACTACCATTAGCATCTTTAATCTCTACAGCAACCTCTTTAGGATTGTTTTCTGTATTACCACTAATTGTACGTTGTGGATCATTAGTATAATTAATACTTGGATCAACCGCCGTTACTTGAGCTGCTTTTACTACTGGTTCAGCTACAAATAATGAGCGTGCAGCGAAAGCAGAGAATGCAGCAATTTGAGGCTCAGCAGCTAATGATACTGCCTGTACAGATGCAGCTTCACTCACATCCCATGCAGCTTCTTCATCATCCCAAGGATCGATATCTAACCAAGGATCATTATCATCTTCCCACGGATCAATATCGATATCTGGTGGTGTCAAGTCGATTACAAAATCTTGTTCAGTTGGATTACCTACGTTTCCAGCTTCATCTTTAGGAGTAGCTTCGATTTTGTAGTCACCTTCTTCCAACTCAGCTTCTGGTTTATACGACCATTTACCATCTTCTCCTACTTCAACAGTGGCCTTCTCTTCGAAGCCATCTGGACCGGTGATCACGATATCCACTAGCGAACCTTTCTCACCTGTTCCTGTAATTTCAGGTTGAGGATCATTCGATTCGAAATCATCACCACCAATTGGATCAATAGTAATGTCAGAAGGAGGTGTTGTATCAACTTCTAACTGTTCTTTAGAAGTATCACCTTTGTTACCCGCTTTATCAGTCGGAGTTACTTCTATATCGTAATGACCTTCTGGTAATTCTTCAGTCGGTGTATACGTCCAGTTACCTTCTGGATCAACTTCTGCTTTACCTTCAGAGACAATTTCACCGTCTTTGTCTTTGATCACAACATCAACTATCGCTCCCGGTTCTGTTTTACCAGTAATTTCAGGAGTGGTATCGTTTGTCGGCTTAAGCTCATCGATGGTTAATTCAGGCGCTACTGTGTCAACCTCGAAGCTCTCTGGCTGAGATTCACCTGTGTTAC
>NZ_JBWYIP010000002.1:0-262491 GCF_056783825.1 Acinetobacter sp. 24-47-39 | reverse complement strand
GATGGTAGTGTGGGGTTACCCATGTGAGAGTAAGTCATCGCCAGCTCATTATTCTAAACACCCCCTTCAATAGAAGGGGGTGTTTTTTTATGTTTGAAAAAATAATTAATTATTACTATTTTAAAAGAAGATTACAAATTTCATTTTTATAAGCTCATGGAGGAGAACTTAATGAAATGTTTAATATTTTGTCTATCATTATTTATTGTGAGTAATGCGTTTGCACATGGTGGCGGATGTCGTAAAAGTTCGCCCCCAAATCAATGCTGTCACATGGATAACTCTAAAGGACAAGTTCACTGTCATTAGCATTTATTTTTAGATTACAAGTAGCTTAAAAAGCTCAACAATGTTGTGAGATTTTTAATTTATATAGAGTTTGAACTTTAAACGAGTTTAATTAGTATTGTTTACCATTAAATTCCCTTGTTCTGCTTCTTGCATAAATTGATCATGCGTCGCTTTACTTCGGACTAGACCTGGCATGCGATATTCTGTGTGGCCATAATCATGAATTTTGGTCCATCGTCCTCCCCAAACTAAACCGACAGACTCAGCAACTTGACCATATAACTGATAGCCACGCATAGCCCAAGGATCACGTTCAGATATAACAACTTTACCATCTCGCTTGAATGCGACATCAGCTGCCAAACCAAATTGGTGATAGCTACGGTATGCAGTCGCTAAGGTGGTTGCTTTATTTCGAGATAGGCTATTTTGTCGTGCAGGACTACGATAACCCTCTAGTAATACTAATTCATAGCCATGTTGTTCCTTCATAATTTTGAAGACCATAAGTAATCGTTGTTTATAGCGTGGATGCATTTTGTCCCACTTACGATTTACCATTGAAGTATCTAGATGACCATGAGAAAACTCTGAATTTTCTACATTAGGAATAGTTGTCGATGAAACAGAACCACCAGTTTGAGCTTGATATTGTTGCTCAAGACGTACAGCTTCAACGATTGCTGCATCAACGAGACTTTCTTCAACCTCTGGAGGAGGGGAAAGAATTTCGCCATTTAATAAGTTATAAATTTGAGGATCAGCTTTCTTTAAATAGTTCGCTTCTATTTTTGTAGGATCAACGGGTTTTGTAAAAGCAAAAAGCATAATACTGCTAAGTAAGAAAAAACCAGCAATAAGTATCCACCATTGCTGTAAGTGCCAATGCGTTTGAATTTGGTCTGCTGAAGCAGCATGATTCATTTCATGTGCAAATTTACGTGCGTTTAAGAGCTTTTTTTTACCTTGTGGTAATAAGCTTTGTGCAAAATCTATTACTTTTTGTCTTATCTCATAAGACATCAATAAAGTCAGCGCGATGATTAATATCACAAAACTGACAATGATAAAAAAAATCACGGTGCAGGTTCTTTAGCAGTTCGTGTGACTGAAATTTCTACACTGGTTACAGGTATATCAATATTTTCATCAGTATCAGCTTTACTTTCAGCAACTTTATTTGGATTGGCTGTCGTAGGCTTAACCTCAGGCTTTTTAATGGTTTTCGGTAATGCTTCAGTTGTCGTCTTTTTTACTGGTTCTGCTTTAGGTTGAACTTGGGGAGTTTTGTTACTTAAAGGTTGTGATTGATTAAAAGTTGATTCAAAGGGATTTTTACTTGAAGTCACTGGTTGAGTTGCTTGAGCGGAGTTGGTTTGCTGATGTTTGAAAATATTATTAAGCTCATTTAGCTTGGGTTGAGCTTGGTGATATTCATCAGGTTCAGATTGCTCGTTTTGATCAGCTTGGGTGATTCCCGAATCAACATTGGATAATTTATCATTTGAGTGTGTTGAATCTGTATCCACTGCGTTAATCGGTTGGAAGCTTGGTTGATTTAAATAGGTATAAAAAGCTAAAGATGTGGCAGAGATACCAATTGCCATACCAATGATCCCACTTACTAGAGGCGAAATTTTTTTATTTTTTTTAGTAGATGTAAGGACTCTAATATTTTTCTTTTCTTGGCTCATATTGAATATCTTTTATGGTAAATGAATCGTTATGTGGGCCTGTTCAGCAGGTGCACTAATGACATTATTATATTGAGTCATGGCTTTAGTCTCTTGTTGACTGAGCATATAGCGAAGTCCAGAAAATGCCAATAATGCAAAGAGGAGTAAAAATAATAGAATCCAAGCGAATGGAAGTTCTTTATGAATAATGTTTTTAATTTGATCAGGCAATGCAGCGAAAGGTGAAAAGAGGGCTTTTTTACCTTTTAAATAATCTATTTCATCGCCTACGCGTGCAACCAAATGATTTAAGCTTTCAATTGATTCAATACGGTATTTACCTTGAAAACCTAACAGTAAACAGTAGTGAAAAACTTCTAAAGCCGCTAAGCGATCTTTTCCACGAGTTCTAATTTTTTCTAATAAGTCAAAAAATTGATAACCTGCGAGTTGAGATCCAAATAAAGTTAACTGAAGAGGACTAATTAACCACGAATTTTGTAAATGGAAATAACTAGGGTCCTGTTGTGTAACAATCGTTTCATCAAGTAATGCACAAAATGCATATTTTGCATCATGGATATCCTCGGCTGAGAACTGCAACTTTTTCGCTTGTAATTCGAAACGTTGTAGTTGATCCATGATTTTTTGGCGAAATTCATCGACATTGTCAGGAACGTATTGGTTACGAATTAAAAAAACGATGTAGAAACCGTCATGCATTAAATCAACCAAATTAGAAGACTGTGTCAATTTATTCTGTTGCTGTGGTGTAGAGCCTACTCCAATCTGACCGTCATCGAACAGTGAAGGTGCTCCATTAGGCATATTCATATTTTTCTCTTCTCAATCTCTAGCCATTCATCACTGCGATGAGTTCAATACTGATATCTTGGAATCCAGCAGGTACATAAATACAGATGGTTTCAGACTCCAACATGCGTTGATAGAGTTCATGATGAGGTTCAATTTCAAAATAACTCACACCAGAGCGGACTGGAATCGCAGTAGGTACTTGCATCAAATGGTGAATCGGAATAGCAGGCAATGCAGAGACGACACGTTGCTCAACATCGACTGTTGTGCCCACTTTAAAACGTAGTGGGACAATTTGTACAAGTTCGTGTGTCTGCATCATTGAACTAGACACAGCAATATACAGACGAGATTCGCGAGTGATCTTATCTGATTCTAAGCTACCGACCCAATATGAAGGACGTATTTCTTTAAGACTGATATTGAAGTATCGACTTGAAATGATTGTGTCGAGTAACTCTCTTAAAATGACATCTAACTGCGCAAAGCTATCTTGTAAATTATGATGTTGATATTGAGGTAAATGTTCAACTTCATAGGCTGTTGAGAATGTCAGTAATGAGCCAGTCAATCTGAGTAATTCAAAAAATAAGCGTTCAGGGTGAATTTGGGGATGAGTCAATAAATGGCTGAGAGTTGCATGAGCAGTATTCAATGCATTCACTAGCCAAAACGAAACAATGTCACCTGATCTAAATTCAATTAATTTTTGTTCGTTTTCGCGATTGTTGGTTTGAATAGTTTTGATTTTTGCTTTAATGACATTCAAGGTACGTTTTAAATTCGCAACCAATGACTCACAAGAAGCAATATGCAAAATTGGTGGAATAAATTTTGTATCAAGTTCAAAGCTTCCTGAACTATGACGCTTAATTTTTCCTATCGGCAAATATAAAAAACCATCCAGTTCATGAGGAGTATCATTCTGAGATTCCAGTAATTTCAGCTCAGCACGACGACGAATGTAAGTAATTTCAGCAGGTGTGGCATCTGTGAACAAATCATGAGTTTCATTCAGATACGAATGATATCGACTTGGTTGTGTCGAAGCCTCATGGGCGATATTACGCTTGTTGGGTTGAACGATAGGGAGCGCAAGAAAAATGGTCATTTCACCACGGAAATTGAGCTCATCGAGCAGCACGGGCTGAGGTAAAAGATCTCGCAAAGGAGCAGCGTAAATTTCACCATCTTGCCAAATCATTTCAATGTGCTCAATTGCTAGCACATGGGTCGTTAATTGAGATTCATCAAATTTGAGCTGTTGTACCCCATATGCGAATGGAATGGTGGCGCGAATAGTTTGATTTAAACGCTGTTCATGATAACTGTCTTGAATTTGAAAGTGCTGCGGTCTTAAAAATAGACCTTCACCCCACAGTACTTTTTCTGCTTTAAACATTGAGATTACCATTCATTAGATTCATTGCTATTTTTTACACCCAAGAGTTCATGGACTGATTCCAATGGGTTGTTATCGTTTTTAATGACTTGTGCGAGCCATTCATGAAGCGGCATTTGGCTCCATTTAATGGTTTTTTGAAGCATATAACTCACAGGACTATGTGGTTCATTTGCTTGAAAATAATCCGCAATATCTTTAAGCACCCGCATTGCTTGTTCACGATTTTGTAGATGACTTTGTGGTTGAGGTTGAAATGACTGCTGAGTTACTGCTGCTTGTATATTTGCTGTTGGAGCAGAATTTATATTTGAATTGTTTTCTTGGAATTGTAGGTCTTGATTCATGTCAGGAGTATCCTCAGACATTAAAAATGCATCTGCTTTATAAATTTTTTTCAGTGTTTTATGTATGTCTTCCAATTGAGAATCAGTATTTGCGAAACTTGGAGCATCTAATTGCATCAGTTGATCAAGTACTTGCTTGAGGGTATCCCAGTGCGTCAAAATTTCTAAAAAGAACTGATAATTGCTGTATTGGAAACTTTTTGAGGTGTTAAATAAGCTTTGTTCGAATTGCTCGAGTTCTGGATGATTCTGAGTAGATCCATAATCATCAGCATTTTTTAATCTTACATTTTGTTGATGCAGTAATTTTTCATAATCGTAGATTGAATAGAAAGGAGCTGAATTGATGAGTGGAACACGTTTAATCAAAGCAGGTAACTGAGAAGTCAAACCTTGCAATAAACCCAGACGTTGATCTAAATCATCATCTTCAATTTCAGGATGTATATCTTTCCAATAATTGGATAACATACGATGTGAAAGCTCAAGGCTACGAGCGACTCCTTCGTAACCGTAGAGTTGACTCCAAGCCTCGCTTAACCAAGTCAATAAACGAATATCTTTACTTTTTTGAGTCAGAACATCGATACATTTTGTCGAAACAAATGACCAATCAGCTTGTTTAGGTTCAGCTACCCAATCACCCATATCTAAGAGCGGATCATCTTGGGTTTTCGCTTTCTTGATTTCATGAAATTCATTCGAAAAAGATAGATCTTCGCCACAGATTGCTTGATCTGAGATTGGTTGAAGTAGATGCTCTATATCAATGTTCATATTAATTTATATACTCAAATAATTATGCTTCAACAATTTTCTTTTTTGTGGCTTTACGCTTTTTCGGTGCTGTTGTTGGATCTAATCGATAATCAATCACGTCATCTTTGCTATCAATTTGAATTAACTTAGGGACTTTGTTATCAGCCAAGGCGATCAATATTTGTGTTGCAAGTTCAGGTAAAACTGAAGAGTTTAGAATATTGTCGACATTACGTGCGCCACTATCGACTTCTGTACAGCGACTTAAGAGTAGTTCCACCAAATCATCCGTGTATTCAACACGTGTTTGATATTGTTTGAAAATACGATCAGTAATTTTGCCTAACTTATGATGAATAATACGCACAAGTAGATCATCATGGAGTGGGAAGTAAGGCACGATACGCATACGTCCCAAGAAGGCCGGTTTAAACTGTTTATATAAACTTGGTTTTAAATGTTCAATTAAGTCTTCTGCCGTAGGCCATTCTTCTACAGGTTTAGTCAAACAGGCCTGCATAATTGCGCTTGAGCCAGTGTTAGAGGTCAATAAAATTGTGGTGTTTTTAAAATCGATAACACGTCCTTCACCATCTTCAAGTGTGCCTTTGTCAAAGACTTGGTAAAACAACTCTTGAACATCTGAATGTGCTTTTTCAATTTCATCTAACAAAACAACGCTATACGGATTGCGTCTAACAGCTTCAGTGAGGACACCACCTTGACCATATCCTACATAGCCTGGAGGCGCACCTTTCAATGAGGAAACAGTATGAGCCTCTTGATACTCAGACATGTTAATCGTGATGAGATGAGATTCCCCACCATACAGCTCATTGGCTAAAGCTAAAGCCGTTTCTGTTTTCCCTACACCACTTGGCCCAACCAACATAAATACCCCTTGAGGCTTGTTTGGATCTTCAAGTTTTGCTTTAGAGGTTTTGATTCCTTGAACAAGTTGATGCAGGGCATAGTCTTGCCCCATGACTCGTTGTTTCAGTTTTTCTTCTAAACTTAGAATTTGCTTAATTTCGTCATTGACCATTTTTCCTACAGGAATACCAGTCCAGTCTGAAATAATCTCATTAATGATTTGTGCATTAACACGTTCAAATACCAGAGGTTGTTCACCTTGTAATATTTTTAAATCGGATCTAAGTTGCTGAATCTGATTTTTAAAATCATTAGTGTGTTCTTCATCTTTTAATTCAGAATTTTTTTGCTCAAGTGTTTTGATTTTTTGAACAATTTCTAGTTCTTGTTTCCACTTTTCAGTTGTGGCATTTAGCTCATTTTCTATTTCAGTGATCGTATTTTTAAGATTGGAGATGCGTTCGTCATGCTGTGGGAACTGATTATTCTCTTGTTCCAAAATATCTAATTCAAGCAATAAATTATGATGTTGAGCATGTAGCTGATCTAACTTTACCGGCTGAGCATTCTGAGTCAATGCCACACGAGCGGCAGCAGTATCTAAAACACTCACTGCTTTATCAGGGAGTTGTCGACCAGCAATATATCGATGTGAAGAATGAACAGCAGTCACAATGGCTTCGTCATCGATTTGAAGATTAAAGTGTTTAGCCATGACAGGAATCATGGCACGAAGCATATCAATCGCAACTTCTTCAGTAGGTTCTTCAACTTTGACGACTTGGAAACGTCGACTGAGCGCCGCATCTTTTTCAAAATATTGCTTATATTCAGCCCATGTAGTTGCAGCAATTGTTCTTAACTCGCCACGTGCTAAGGCTGGTTTAAGGAGGTTCGCTGCATCATTTTGACCCGCTTGACCGCCTGCACCAATCAATGTGTGTGCTTCGTCAATGAAGATGATGATAGGATGAACGGAACTTTGAACCTCTTGGATGACTTGTTTTAAGCGATTTTCAAACTCACCTTTTACACTTGCACCTGCTTGTAATAGACCCATATCAAGAACATGGATATGTACATTTTTTAATGCATCAGGCACTTGGTTGTTGGCAATTTTCAGCGCTAAACCTTCAACGACAGCAGTTTTACCTACGCCTGGCTCACCCGTTAAAATAGGATTATTTTGACGACGACGCATCAGAATATCCAACATAAGGCGAATTTCAAACTCACGTCCAATGACAGGATCAATCCCACCGTTCAGCGCTTTTTGAGTCAAGTTAATGGTGTATTGATCTAGTGCAGGTGTTTTTGCATGAGATTCTGAACTTTGAATCGTATCCTGATCGTGAACATCATTTTGATGATCAGCTTGAGGGAGATGCTCTTCAATGCTAGCTCTACAAATTTCTATAAATTTGTGTTTCATCGTATCAATCGGGAACAGATCGAATAAACTCGATGCACGAAGCGCGATTTGATATAAATCTCCTGCAGTCAATAACGCAACTAATAAGTGTCCGCTACGGATGACTGGGGTTTGATCTGCGGAAGCAATAAGCCAAGCTTGTTCTAGCAGACGTACAATCGATTGAGCAAAAATAGGTGTACGCGTATTGCCTTTGGGCAAGTGCGAAATCGTTTCTTGTAAATCATCGATCAGTGCATTTTTAGAAATTTTATAGTGATCGAGCAAAATGGAGAGATCATTTTTTACGTTTTGATTTAATAATTCGAAGAGTAGATGTTCAATTTCGATTTCGTAATTTTGTTGATTAATACAATAATTTGCAGACTTTTCTAGTGCTGTTCTTGTCGTAGGAGATAGTTTTGTAATCAAAATTTTCAAGTTATTCATCAGAATTCTCTGTGTTCAAATTATTTATAGTTACTTAAAATAAACCTGCATAACGTCTATTTTTAAGATTTTTAACGACTAAATATTTAATAAACAATAATTTTTAGTATGAAAAAATTCACCCATATTTTTTATTCTACCTAAATAAAGGTGATAAAAAAACTATCCTGTAGTGTGAATCGTTTACAGAACTATATAATTTTGTAACTTAAAAAACTTAATTGTTTCTTTATTATAATGGTCATAATGTTGACTAAGTTTGCATTTATAAGTTTAAATTTTAATTAAATCTAATATCTAGAAGACATTGCTCTAAACATTGAGTGTGTTAAAAAAAGATTTAATGAATCATATAGTTAATGTAAATTTTATAATAAATGAGGGTGTGTTTTGAATACTAAAATTCTGCTTACAACTCTGCTAATTGGGTTGGGGATGGCGTCTACAACTTACGCAGATGAAGTAAAACTCAAAAGAGGTTGTGTTAAAGATCATCCATTAGTAGCGGGTGAAACAGACCAGACATTGCTACAAATTTATGCTCAAGCATGTGATAAAAAAAATAAAGACAACAAAAATGGTTTTCTAGCACAAGCAGCTCAGCGTTTTCAACAAATAGGACAAAATCAGAAAGCACTTCAATTGGTGAACAGTCTTAATGCACAAAATGTTCAGCACTCATCGTTAACAGATACTAAGTTTTTAGCTGGAATCGGAATCGCGAATGAGGCATTAGAGCAAATGCGTGGACCAGAAGTACGTTATTTGACTGAAGAGACTTACGAACCTGCATTGGCACTTTCTGAAGCAGTTAAAAAAGCTAAACCTTTGACTGTAATCGAAACCAAAGTTGAAGAAGCACCTAAGCGTGTTCAAGAGACTCGAACTACTCGACAGCCTGCACGTACGACGCGCCGTGCATCGACTCCAGCAAAAACAACACCCGCTAAAACAACGACACCTGCGAAAGTTGAAAAACCAGCAGCACCAAAACGTGAGAATCCATTTGGTTCGTTGAACTGATTAAATTACAAATTTAGGAAAAAATAATATGGCTAAGCGTGAAAGTGTTCAAAAAAAATTACAACGCATCCGACCACCTCGAGTACAACTGACGTATGACGTAGAAGTAGGTGATGGTAAAGAAATAAAAGAACTTCCTTTTGTTGTTGGTGTATTAGGGGACTTCTCAGCAGCATCTGAACTTGAAAGAACCAAACTGAAAGATAAGAAATTTATTAATGTGGATTTGGATAACATTGATGAAGTAATGAGTTCGCTAGCACCAAGAGCAGCCTTCCAAGTTGAAAACACAATTTCGGAAGAGGGTGGAAATATGTCGGTAGATCTTACTTTTAACTCAATGGAAGATTTCCGACCTGAAAATGTTGTTCAACAAGTTGACCCTTTACGCAAATTGGTTGAAGCGCGTGAACGCCTTTCAGATTTGCGTAATAAAATTTCAAATAGCGAACGTTTAGAAGATCTGCTTGATGAAATTCTTCAAAATACAGATCAAGTACGCAAATTAAGTGCTGAAGCAGGAGGCGACGACCGTGAATAATTTACAAACCGCACCTGCGACAAGCAATGCTGTTGAAGAAACAAGTCTTCTAGATTCGATTGTTGAACAAAGTCGAATAGCGCGTAACGATGATGAACATGTTCGTGCGAAAAATTTAATTGGTGAATTAGCCAAAGAAGTTATGGCTGGAACAATTACTGTTTCAGAAAACATGACGGTCTCAATAGATAAGCGTATTGCAGAAATTGATGCTTTAATTTCTGCTCAATTAAGCAAAATTATGCATCATGAACAGTTTCAAAAGATTGAGTCGACTTGGCGTGGACTTTACTACTTCTGTCAAGAAACACCTTCAAATCCTTTAATTAAAATCCGCATTTTAAATACCACTAAAAAAGAATTGATTAAGGACTTCCAAGGCGCAACTGACTTTGATCAAAGCACATTGTTCAAAAAAGTGTATGAAGAAGAATATGGTTCTTTTGGTGGTGCACCTTACGCAACTTTGATTGGTGATTTTGAATTCGATCGCACACCGTCAGATATGTATCTTTTAGAACAAATCTCTCATGTTGCCGCTGCCTCTCATGCACCCTTTATTTCAGCAGCAAGCCCTTCAATTCTAGGTCTTGAATCTTTCACTGAAATTGATCGTCCTCGTGATGTATCTAAAATTTTTGAAACTGCAGAATATGTACAGTGGCGCTCATTCCGTGAAAGTGATGATTCTCGCTATGTGGCTTTAACTATGCCACGTGTTTTAGGTCGCCTGCCTTATGACCCTAAAGAGGGTTGGGCAACAGAAGGCTTTAACTTCGTTGAAGAAGTCTCAGGTGAAGATCACGATCAATATCTCTGGATGAATGCAGCATACGGTTTCGGTACACGTTTAACGAATGCATTTGATATGCATGGTTGGTGTGCGGCAATTCGTGGGGTTGAAGGTGGTGGTTTAGTGGAAGGCTTGCCAGTACATACCTTCAAAACCAATGATGGTGAAGTTGTATTTAAGTGTCCGACAGAAGTTGCGATTACGGACCGCCGTGAAAAAGAGTTGAGTGATCTCGGCTTTATTCCATTAGTACACTGTAAAAACACAGACTACGCAGCGTTCTTTGGGGCTCAATCGACTCAAAAGCCTAAGAAGTATGATAGCGATACAGCGAATGCAAATTCAGCACTCTCAAGCCAGATTCAATACATCATGGCTGTGTCGCGTATTGCGCATTATTTGAAAGCAATGATGCGAGATAAAGTCGGAAGTTTTGCTTCAGCTGGAAATGTAGAAAGCTTCTTGAATGATTGGTTATCCCAATATGTATTACTAGATGATGGTGCATCACAAGAGGCCAAAGCTAAGCGCCCGCTTCGTGAAGCATCTGTAAAAGTTGTGGAAGACCCGGCAAACCCTGGTCACTACAAATCGGTCGTGTTTTTAAGACCGCACTTCCAGTTGGACGAGTTGTCGGTATCTTTGAGACTTGTCACTGAGTTACCTCAGTCCTCTAATTAAATAGAGCAACTTTATAATAACGTTAAATAAAACAGGAAATCTTCATGAAAGATATATATGTTCAATTTCGAGGAAAATACAAAGTAGACGGCGAATCTCGTGACACTGAGCACAAAGATTGGTTGGAAGTTAATTCTTGGTCTCATAACATCCGTCAGCCTAAATCTGCGACATCTTCAAGTGTTGGTGGTCATACTTCTGAGCGTGTTGAACATTCAGACATGTTGTTCGTTAAAGATTTAGATGCGACTAGCCCGAAACTTTGGGAAGCATGTTCTGCTGGTTACACTTTTGATGAAGTACAAATCGATTACTACCGTGCGAATGGTGATAAGCGTATCAAGTACCTTCAAATCAAATTGAAACATGTTCTAGTTTCAAGCGTAACACCATCTGTAAATGCTGAAGGTGTTCCGACTGAAGCATTTGGTTTGAAATATGCTGCTGTTGAGTGGACATATAACCAACAAGATATCGATGGTACTCAAAAAGGTGCGATCACGAAGCAATGGTCACTTTCTAACAACACTGCAAGCTACAAAGCTTAAAGTCTTGAAAGTGAGAGGAGTAGGGGCTGACTTAAGTTGGCCTTTATTCATCTTCTAGAGTAGGCAAGATGAAAACAAATTTAGATCATCTTTATCCATTTGGCTTCCGTTCAACTTTATTTGATCGCTTGATTCCAGAATACGAGGATCAGATCAAAGGCTTGTCTATGCAAGAGCTGCGTGAATCTGTTGCACATGACTTGGAAGATCTACTCAATAGTCGAGTAGCTAAGTTTGATCAGATTGATGACTTCCCTACGGTTAAAGGCTCGATTGCACAGTTTGGCATTATTGATTTTGTTGGATTATCAACAGCGAATCCAATGGATCGAGACAAAATTTGCCAATCTATTCAGCAGTCCATTGCGGCACATGAACCTCGCCTACGACAAATTCAAGTTGAAATGCTGTTAGACAGCGACAATATGGGCGCACTTTGCCTCAGTATTCAAGCATATTTAAATATCCATCCATTGTATGAGCCTGTAGTTTTTGATGCTTTATTGAAACCAACGACACAACAATATGTAATTTCGGCTAGATCTTAAGATTGGGGCTTTTGTGATAGAAGAACTTTTACCGTACTACGAAAAACAATTACAAGAATTTGGTCAACAATCTCGCGAGTTTGCTCAGAAGTATCCTAAAATTGCCCAACGGCTCTCGCTCAACCAAGAACAGATTGATGATCCACATATTGAGCGCTTAATTCAGGCGTTTTCGTTGATTGCTGCTCGAATTGATAAAAAATTAGCAGACAGTTATGACGTTTTTACACGTGCTTTATTTGAGGTGATGTTCCCTCAATATTTAAGACATTTTCCAAGTTGTACTGTCGTCAGTTTCGAAGATCAAAATAAAATAAAACAATTAACTGAAGCTCACGTCATTCCGCAGGCAACAACGCTAAAATCACGAAGTTTTAAGGGGGTTCAATGTGAATTTAATACCTCTCAAGCTGTACGATTACTTCCCATTCAACTGAACCAAGTTCAATTTAAAACGAACCCAAGTGCTCAAATTCATCTCAATCAAAATGCCACTTTGCAATTAAGTTTTGAAATTTTCAATGAAGCAGGCTTGTGGATTCATCAAGAAAAACTCCCTATTTATTTGGATGCTATTTCAAATTTTCCACTGCAAGTTTTGGACAGTATTTTCAAAAAAGATACGACTTTTACGGTACGCATTGGAACACAGCTTTATCAAATTTCTAATCCATTTTCCTTAATGGGCTTTGAGGAAAATGAGAGTTTATTGCCTATTGATCAACATACACATCATGCCTATCGCTTGTTGATGGAATATTTTTGTTTTGCAGATAAATTCAGCTTTCTTAATCTTGATTTGTCTTTTTTAACAAATTTATTAGATCAACAAACCAGTTTTGATCTCCAAATTCATTTTAAGTTAAACCTAAATGATCAAGCGATTATTCGTAATTATTCAGAGCTGAATGTCGCAAATTTCAAATTATTCAGCACGCCGGCTGTTAATCTTTTTGAAAAAAATGCTGAACCACAAAAAATACATCATCGACAACTTGAATATCCATTGATCACGGATGCGCATCATCCTGAGTTTTATCAGGTCTATTCGATTCAGAAAATGCACATGGTTCGTGAAAAGATTAATCAGGAACAGGTTTATCATCCAGTGTTGCCGTTCTTTGGAATGAGTCATTACCATGATGAAAATGTCCAATTTTTTTATGCATTGAACTCATCACAGCTCAATAATAAGTTTGTTGAAACGGGTTATTCCATTATTTCTAAGCATTTACAGCCGTATGATACAAAGTCTGATTTTATTAGCACCGTATTGCTATGTTCGAATCGGAATTTACCGCATGAAGCATTAAGCCAGTCAAATAATATTTTAAATCTGAATGATAGTAGTTTGGCACGTCGAGCGTTGGTATTGAAGCGTCCGAGTTTACCCCATCAATTTGAGCAAAATCAGAAAGAACAGTGGCGCATTATTTCTCATCTTTCATTAAATACGTTAGCACTGATGAAAGGGGATGCGGTAGCACATTTAAAAGAACTATTAGAGTTATATAACTTACCGTCGAATAAAGAAAATCATCTGTTAATTAATTCGATTAAACAAATTGAATTTAGCCTGACGCATAAGTTGGTTGAAGCAAAACCTTTCCCGCTTTTCGTACGAGGACTCAAAGTTGTTATCCGAATCGATGAACAAGTATTCAGAGGTCATAGTCTTTATATTTTCAGTCAATTGCTGAGTCATGTGTTTAACTTAAAAGTGCAGTTAAACAGTTTTGTCGATGTCATAATCGAAGATGCTCAATCACAACAGGAGTTATACCAATGCGTGCAGAACGTTGGTGGCAAGAAGCTTCTGTAATTGACCATTTATTTCAACAGCCGACTGCTTATGAATTTATTCAGTCGATTCGATTGTTAAGACATGTGCCCTATGCTCGGCCACATACACCATGGGATCGTGATTTTAAATTTCATCCTTCCTTAGAGCTTAACTTCCCTAAAAAAGAAATTGAATCGCTAGCTTTAGAAGATGAAAAAGTTCAGCTTACAAATTTAATGGTGGGTTTGACTGGCATGCAGGGGGCATTACCCTATAGCTATACCAATAAAGTTAAATCAGCACCACGCAAATTTCGAGTTGAAACAACGCAATTTTTGAGTTTATTTAATCATAAGCTCACTTCACAATTCGTTGATGCGACGGTTAGGTACAATCTACCATTACGGTACGAGGTCGAGTCTGAAAATCATTATCTGAATATTATTCATGCATTAAATGGTTATATTAGTCAGCAACATCAACAACAAGAACTTGATGATTATTTTGCTGAATTTGCAGGATTAATGCAGGGGCAAAATAATACAGCACATGCTTTAAAAACCATGATTGCACAGGTATTTAATCAGCATGTGGTAATACAAGAGTTTATCCCTGAAAAATTTAAATTAGAGCCTCAGCAGAGAACATCCTTAGGAGGGGCGACGCCAAGCTTGTTAGGATTGAATACATTTTGTGGAGAGACTATTACCCAAATTGATGGCAAAATTGAAATTCAAATTGGACCGTTGGATCGTAAAACTTACCTAGATTTTCTACCACAACAAAAACTAAGTTTAAAATTAAAAAAACTACTACAAAGCTGGTGTAGCCCAACCTTATTGGTTGATGTTCGTTTAATTTTATCAAAACAAGAAATACAGCCTATTACTTTAAATTCGGAGCATTCTATGGGGCTTAGTCAGGGTGCCTTTTTAGCTCATAATCAACCGCTAGACAATGATGAAACTTGCTACCCATTGCTTGGAGTCGCGTCATGATCAAAATCATTGTTGGAGTGTTCCTTACTGTTTATCTGGTGATTTCTGCGATTGTGGTGCTGTATTGGCGTGACATCAATTTTGATCCGTCTGGCAGTGATTTACTTATATTTTTTGCATTGTTACCTGTAGCAATCACTGCTTTTTTGGTGATGCCATATATAATTTATCATTGGATAAAAGAGCAAAAAAATAAGCAGAATGATCCTCAACTTAGCGATGAGATCGCAATTGAGGAGCTAAAGCCTGAGCCTGTGGAGTGGATCAATTTAAATGTCTATCGCGCTTATGCACTCAATGCTTTGGGTGAAAATCATCTGATTATTGATGCGATTCGGGAATTCAAGAGTCCTGAACTTGATGACAAATTATTGAATGGGTATGGCTTGCCTATTCTGAGTTATCGAATTTCTGATTTAGACGTCGAACAAGATGAAGAGGATGAATATAGCTTCAAACGGCAATACCGCATTCATCAATTGATTCTGACTCAACTCGAACAACAAACAGAAATACTCTGGGAAATTAGTGAGCATTTAAAAAAATCTGCACTTTTCTACGATACTCAAATTAGCCAATCTTATCGTATGCATCCAGCATGGATTGATCCTCAGGCTGAGTATCATGATGGGGAAGAAGATACTCCTTCTGTGCAGCAAGTTTATCGACTGAATAAGCTTAAAATCCACCTGATTCTCGCTGAAGAATTACTGCATGTTTGGGATGAACAAGATTCTGAGCAACTCATTTCAGACTACCTGAGTCAGCTCAATTATATTCCTGAAGTGTTTCACGTGGAACACCACTATTGGGGTGCTGAAACAAGCTATAGTGAATGGATTCATCTTTTACAAAGTATTGAAAAAGATGAGTCGTCTATAAGTCTTGTGTTTATCGTTGATTCCGAAATTGACCAAGATACATTAGATGAAAAGATTTGGATTTCAGAACAGTATATTCCTGCAGAATATATTTCGAGCTGTTGTTTAGCTTCACCTAAAATTCAAATTGAAAATGTTTTACCTACGAAAACATTAGATATTGCGATAAATGAAAAACAACTGAAACAGAGTTTAGATCGCTATAACATTGATCATCAGTTCAAAGTGGAAAATGAGCAGCCCTTTACAATTCTGTTGGATGACATTACTCAACTCAAAACACTTAAAAAAATTGAGCAAAATTTTGCCAATACGAATATTGAGCAACATCATTATTTAATGCTTTATCCAACACTTGGGAATACACAAAGCTTAGCTAAAATTTTTGGATTTACTCTCGCTTTTCAGTTTGATGATGCCTTGATGACAATGGTGTATACAACTCAAAACCCAGATGTTCAGACATTTATTCAAACTTATCAATCAGAATCAGACATAAATCCTGAGCAGCAAAACGTTTAAAAATTTACGAAAAAAATGAGAATACAATGCACACGATATTAGGCTATGTATGGCAGTACGTTTCAAACCCAAAGGCAATCATTGCATTGTCATTGTTTGTTGCCTTAGTGTCTGCCTATCACACGATACCTAGACAGTATTTCTGGCCGCTTGCGGTGGCTTATGTACTGGGTCTAATCGGTTATGGAATCTATTGGTTCATTCAACGCAAACGCCATGAGAAGCAAGGGGAAGAATTGGCGGAAGCAATCGAAAAAGATACCCAAGCTGAGTATGGTAAGCAGAAGGATAAAGATGAACTACAATTGGTTCATCAACAGATGAAGGATTCAATTCAGCTCATTCGTAAGTCAAAGCTGGGTGATAAAAAAGGGAATGCAGCGCTATATGAGTTGCCTTGGTATATGGTCATTGGTAACCCTGCTGCTGGTAAGAGTTCTGCCATTTATAACTCGGGCTTAAAGTTCCCATTCGAGGAAACGCATAAAAATGCAGTGTCTTCAGGTTTGAGTGGAACACGTAATTGCGACTGGTTTTTCTCAACAGAAGGGGTGTTGTTAGATACTGCTGGTCGTTACTCAGTCTATGCAGAAGATCACTCTGAGTGGATTGGTTTTTTGAACTTGCTCAAAAAAAATAGATCTAAAGCGCCGATTAATGGACTGATTGTCACCGTCAGTATTGCCGAGTTAGTTAGTCAAAGTCCTGAAAAATCGTTGAAACTTGCTAAAAACTTGAGAGCACGTATACAAGATTTGACGGAACGTTTAGAAATCTTTGCACCTGTGTATTTGGTGTTTTCTAAAATGGATTTGATCGCAGGATTCACTGAGTTTTTTGATTGTTATGATCAGGATGAATTTGACCAAGTTTGGGGAGCAACGCTGCCTTATAATCCAGACTCATCTGAAAATGCTGTTGATCTATTCGAGCATCATTACAATATTTTGTATGATGGATTGAAAAGCGTAAGTACGACTCATTTAAGTCGCCGTCATGCACAGAATATCTCACCAAGTGTGATGACTTTTCCGCTTGAGTTTAAGACTTTAAAACCAGCACTCAAAAATTTTATAGGAACACTATTTGAGGAAAATCCGTATCAGTTCAAACCTGTATTCCGTGGTTTTTACTTCACCAGTGCCTTACAAGAAGGAACGATCGAGAGTCCAATGACGGAGCAAATTGCTCAAGAATTTAGACTTCAGAAAATTCCGAACAGCGAACATGGTATTCCACAAAATTCTGTATCACAGAATCATGGGTATTTCTTAAAGGGATTATTTTCAGATGTCATTCTGAAAGATAAAAACTTGGTGAAGCAACATATTAACCCGGCGAAAAAGCGCCAACGTTATTTGAGTTTTATTGCAGCTTTACTTGGGGTATCTGTAATTTTAGGCCTGTGGGTGTGGTCTTACCGTAACAACCAACAGTTGATCGCAGATGTTCAAGCAGATCTGAATAAAGTGATGCAAATGGAGCAGGCATCAGGTCAGCATTTGGCGACACAGCTTGACTCGTTACTAATTTTACAACAGCGTTTAGAACAGTTAGATCAATTTGAAGAAGATCGTCCATTAAAGTTTGGCTTTGGTTTGTATCAAGGCAATGATCTGCGAGAAAAACTTAAAACCGAATATTTAAATGGTGTGCGACAAATTGTTTTAGAACCATCTCAACAAAATATTGGTCAGTTCTTGCAACGTGTAAAAAATAATGAAGCGACACTAAAAGAAAATCACGTTAATGTTGAAATTCAGCAAGTATCGGCTAAACCTGCACAAAATGCTTTGGAACCTTCTGATTCGAATCCCCAAGATGCTTACAACGCATTGAAAGCTTATTTGATGATGAGCAATTCAAAATATATGGAAGCAAGTCATCTGAGTGATCAGGTTACGCGCTTTTGGCGTTCATGGTTAGATGCCAATCGTGGACAAATGCCACGTGGTGAAATGATCCAAAAAGCGGAGCAGGTGCTGACCTATACCATGACATTGGCGAATGATCCAAAATTCCCACAGTTGTCAGCGGATGCGCAGTTGGTTGATCAAAGCCGACAAGTATTGTTGGCGGTGATGAAGGGGATGCCAGCACGTGATCGAGTTTATAATGAGATCAAAATGCGTGCTGCCGTACGATATCCAGCAGTGACAGCAGCTCAAATTGTAGGTGAGAACAATCGTAGTGCCGTATTAGGTTCTTATGCTCTTCCTGGGGTATTTACATATAAGGCATGGAACGAATATATCGATCAAGCCATTGATGAAGCTGCGAATAGTCCGACAGACAGTCGTGACTGGGTGTTGAACAGCAATCAATCAGATGACCTCACCTTTAGTGGTAGTCCAGATCAAATTCGTAAGCAGCTGACTGAACTCTATAAGAAAGAATATATCGCAGAGTGGCGTAAATTCTTGAATGGAATTTATTATGCAAAACAACCTGATTTTGCCCAGCAACATAAAACAATAGATTTATTGGGTGAGCCTCAAAACTCCCCGATACGTTTGCTGATTGAGCATACAGCGAAAGAAACCAATTGGGATAACCCTGTGGTTCAAGCGGAACTGGCTGCTCCACAAACAGGATTTATCGCTTGGTTTAAACGCAAGATTCTCCGTCAAGATAATACCAATGAAATTCAACGTGCAGCTGAGCGCGCTCAAGGTGCTATCTCAAAAGAATTTAACGTTTTTTATCAGTTGGTTCGTAAACGTGATGATCAGCAAAATAAATCATTACTTGATGAGTATTTAGAAAATCTCGCACAGGTACGTAGTAAGTTCAATGACCTCCGAAATGCAGGGGATATTGGCCCAAATGCGATGGCTTTGGTAAAACAAACCATCAATGAACAAACCTCAGTATTTAATACTACGCAAAAACTTGTCGATGAAAAACTGACGGTAGGTCTCAATGATATTGACAATAAGCTCATTCAAAAGCTTTTGGTGAGTCCACTGACACAATCCTTTGCAAGCTTAATTACGCCAGCTCAAGATGAGATTAATAAATTATGGGTGATGCAAGCTTATCAACCATTTAATCAGACTCTGAGCCAAAAGGTTCCATTCAATACCTCGGCTTCAATCCAAGCGACGAGTAGTGAAATCGGTCAAATCTTCGGTGAGGGTGGTAGTATTGCCAATTTTGTTAAAGAAACGCTCGATCCATTTGTGATTCGTCGTGGTTACACACTGACTTCTAAAACGTGGAAAGACCAAGGCATTATCTTGAATCCACAATTTGTGATGAGTTTCCAACGCTATGTTTCACCACTTAACGGTGTAGCGACAGGTACTTTGTCACAAGGTTCTGCGCCTGCTGCGACCAATCAGTCCAACTTCCAATTCTATCCATTGTCTAATCCACAGTTGCTGTCTTATACGATTGATATTGATGGTCAACGTATGGTCTTTGAAAATGGTATCCAACAGTGGGTGAACTTTGTTTGGCCGAATACTGGTGCTATTCCTGGAGCGCGTATTACTGCAGTCGATCTTGAAGGAAAAACACATACGATTTTTGATGCACCAGGTGAATACGGGATCAATCGTTTGATCGACTCTTCACAACGTCGTGATCAAAATGGTGTCATCGAAATGACTTGGGCAAGTGCTCAACAACCATCATTAGCAGTAAAAGTAAACTTCCGTTTGATCAGTGGGAATTCAGGTCAAGGTGGTACAGGCGTTGGCTCTAATCGTGATTTAAACGGTTTGCAATTGGTTGATAAGGTGACCACCAACAAGGCGACAGCACGTGTGGTATCTGCTCAAAAGGCACCAACACCAGCACCTCAAGCTGAGAATTCAACGAATACGGCATTGCAAAATGCAACACAAGGAGCACAGCCATGATGTATGGAGTACAACTTAAGATGGATCATCAGTAGGAGGCGATATGTACAGTGTGAAAACAACGCCTTTGTACTATGGTAAGAGTCCTGCTCGTGGCGATTTTCTGAAAACCAAAGGACAGTATTCTCTGATTCAAGTGATTGATCAGTGGATTACTGAAGCGCTTGAAATGGCAATGAGAAATCCAAACTTCGATCAAAATTATCAAAGTTTGGCATCATTAGATTTCTTTATTGCCAATCCGCGTGAAAATATGTTCTTGGTTGCAAACTTAGTGACCAGCCAAGACAGCTCAGGTCGTCAGTTTCCTATGGTGTTGAGTCACTTATTGGAAGTGGATGCACCCTACCAAAATTTGCTCTATGCACCTTATAGCTATAAGCCAGTTTTGATTGACTTATTTCAAAGAAACCGAGTGATTCGTCAAATTCGAGATGCTGATGATTTAATCGAAAAACTGGCTCAGCTCAAAAAAGAAATTCAAGTTCTTGATGTAACTGAATCAACCGCTTTTTTTGAAAATCACACCATGCATTCGTTTGCACAAATGATGAAAATATCGGTCTATGAGCTTGCACAAAGCATGATTGGACTAGGTCTTTTACTCCAACCTGTATTAAAAAATGGAACGAGTAAACTGAATAAGGTGTTAATTTTACCGATTCACAACCCTAGTTTTTGTTATGAAATCGCAGCATTCTGGGTTAGTTTAATCGCAAGATTTTTGCCAAAACATAATACCGAAGTGTTAATTGGTATTCTTCATTCAGAACGTCCAGTTTTATTATTTGGCTTTCAGGGCGCAGATATTGAAGCATTAAGTGATATTTTCAATCAAAACTTAAGCTCTGAACATTGGGTTTCATTGGTACAAGCACAGTGGATTGATCGCTATTTGGAGCAAAATGCAGGTCTTGCTGCACTCGAGCAATCTTTGTGCGAACGACAGTTAAGTTTAAATCAAGGAATGAAATTATTCCGACAGACTTTTATAGAAGAATAATGATGAAGAAAACCTTATTAAAGATTTCACTGCTTAGTTCGATATTGAGTTTAAGTGTTATATCGTTTGCGAAAGAAATTATCGTTGAGGGAGTTGTTCCTAACGAGATGAGCAAACAGGCCATATTGAGTAAAATGAAAGTGGTCTATAGCCAAGACCAAATTATCGATAAAATTCAGGTTCGTCCTGTCACTGCACCCAATGGATGGAGTGATTCTGTAACCCAAGTCATCACACCTGATCTTAAAAAAGTTTCTCAAGGAAAATTGAGTGTAAGAGGAACACAAGTTGAGCTCACAGGTAAAGTCCTCAATCAAAATGATATCGTACCGACTCAAAATACATTTCAAAATTTAGTTGTGGCACCTTATCGCTTTAATGCACAGTTATCTGTGAATCATGCAGAACAAGCTATCATTGATAATGCTTTAAAAAATCGAATTATTGAATTTGCTTCTGGAAGTGCCACACTTTTACCAGCAGGCACACAAATTTTAGACGAAATGGTGGTTGCGCTAAACAAAGTTCAAGGCAAAAATGTCAAAATTATCGGACATACTGACAGTCAAGGTAATCCACAGAAAAACAAAGAATTGAGCTTGCAACGTGCGGATGCAGTAAAACAATATTTGATTGCGAAGAATATTTCACCTTCACGATTAAGTACAGCGGGTATGGGTGCTGATGAACCTGTTGCAGACAATGCAACGGAAGAGGGTCGTAAGAAAAATCGAAGAATCGAGTTTGAAGTTCAATAAAATATTATAAAAGGAACAAGTGTATGGCTTTCCCTTATATTACGATTGGCTCTCCAACCACTGGTGGTGGGCAGGTTATTTCAGCAAATAGTTCTTTCTTAATCGAAGGTAAGCCAGTTGCTTGTGTAGGGGATAAGGCCACCTGTCCTAAACATAAAACGGTGACGACAATTGTTGCGGGTGACAGCAAAATGGTTATTATGGGAAAACCCGCCGCACAGCATAATTCACCTTTGGCATGTGGATGCAAATGTATAGGGAATCAAAGTTTAACGGTTGGACAAAATTAGTTAATTCATTGGGATCTGTATCTAAAAAGAACCCTCTAATTTTAGAGGGTTCACTTTTTCAACTATAATTTTATCTCGATCAAAGTGTCTTCGGTATTTGTAATCGCGCACCTACTGATGATCTGAAGATGATTATTACGCACTTACATATTGCACAATTTTATCAAACGCAGATTTAAGCGCTTTGTCATCGAATTCATTGCCTTCGAATGTTTCATTGCGATTGCGTGCAAAAATATCGCGAATCTCAACCACGGCATTTGAGTCGACTAAACCTAATTGCGTAGCAACTTGACGGATTTGATCGATAGAGCGAGAGCCATTACTACCGCCATAACTGACATAAGCAGCAGGTTTTCCATTCCACTCTTTACCTAAATAGTCGAGTGCATTTTTAAGTGCAGGGCTGTATCCATGATTATATTCAGGACTAATAAATATAAATGCATCACCTTTCGCGATTTGAGCAGCCCATTCTTGTTGCTTAGGTTGATCATATATACCCGTTAGTGGTGGATTTGCTCCAGCGAAAAACGGTAAATCCCATTCTTTTAAGTCCACAATTTCTGTCTTAATCGTGCTGTAGTTATATGATGAAATCGTGTTTTGAACCCAATTTGCAACTTTAATGGCTGTGCGGCCTTCTCGAATGCTTCCCACAATAATTTGAATATTCACCAAATTTATCCTTCTAACTGTTATCACACTGACTTTAAAATGTTTTTTTTAAAAAAGGTAGATCGAAAATGTATCTAAAAAAAAGCGCCATAAGGCGCTTTTTTATGTACGAATCAGGCATTACATAATTTTGATGCCTTGCTGACCTGCTGGTGTTACTTTGAAAATTTCAACTTCAAAAGTAATGTCCTTACCAGCAAGCGGATGGTTAAAGTCGACCTCAGTGATATCATCATCAACCGATTTAACCACACCATATAATGACTGCTTTGCTTTATCTTCAAACTCAATCATTTGACCTTCAGCAGGACGTTGCTCAAATTTAACAGTATCAAATTTTTGCACGTTCTCTTGGTTCCAAGGGCCAAAAGCATCTTCAGCAGGTAAACTTACTGTACGACGGTCACCCGCGCGTAAGCCAAATAAAGCTTTTTCAAAACCAGGCAATAAGCTGCCATCACCTATCACGAGGCTTACAGGTTCTTCGCGACTACGGGTATTATCAATTTCAACACCATTTTCAATGGCTACTGAAAAGTGTAAATGTACTTTTGAACCCGCTTCAATGCGAGTATCTTCATTTGGATTAATAAAATCAGTCATTTTGCGCTTCCGCACGTTGAATACGATGTTTCTCTAAGAAAAAAGTATCGATCAGCATTAAGATGGTACCTAAAGTAATGGCACTATCTGCAAGGTTAAAAGCAGGGAAGTGGCTATTGTTATAGTAGACATGAATAAAATCTACAACATAGCCTAAACTTACTCGATCAATAAGATTACCAATCGCCCCACCTAAGATGAGTGCGATGGCTAAAGGCAATACTTTCATGTTTTTTGGCATACGCATAATCCAAAACACAAAAATAACCGAGACAATTCCTGCAAGTGATGTAAAGAAATAACGTTGCCATCCACCGGCATCGGACAAGAAACTAAAGGCAGCGCCGTAGTTATGTAATAATGTCCAATTTAAAAAAGGTAAAACAGGTACAGGGTCTGCATAAGTCAGATGTGTACTTGCTATCCATTTAGTCCATTGATCCAAAATAATGGCAACAATAGACAATCCTATCCACCACAAATTGTGGGGATAGAATTGGAATAAACCTTTTTTATTATTTTGTGGATTAGGCATATTTTCTCTCTTCGCCTTGACCTGTAGGGAGGTTAATAATACAACGACCACATAGTCCTGGATGTGATGGATGTGTATTCACATCAGGCAGAACATGCCAGCAACGAACGCATTTTTCGCCGTCAGCAGCAGAAACTTTCACATTCAAGCCTTCTAAGTCAGATACTTCACCTTGTGCTGCATCGAAACTATTGACCATCACTTGTGAAGTAATGAGAACGAAACGAAGTTCATCGCCTAATTTGTCTAGAACGGCTTTAAGTTCATCATTCGCCCAAAGCTCAACCTTAGCAGACAAGTTTGAACCCACAGTTTTCGCACCACGTGCTGCCTCGATAAACTTATTCACTGCCGATTTCACATTGATCAATGTTTGCCATTCAGTTTCTGATACGACATTGGCACTTGATGCAGTCGGAATATCATACCATTCAGCAGTGAAGACATATTTCTCAGTTTGACCGGGAATCAATGGCCAAGCTTCTTGTGCGGTGAACGTTAAAATAGGTGCCATCCAACGTACAAATGCTTGAACCAAATGGTACAACGCAGTTTGTGCAGAACGGCGTGCTTGAGAATCTGCTTTGGTGGTGTACTGACGGTCTTTGATAATGTCTAGGTAGAAACCACCTAAATCGTTGATACAGAAATTCGTCAGCGCACTTGTCACGATATGGAAGTTCATATCTTCGTAAGCTTTCTTAATGGTTTCTTGCACTTCTGAAGCACGTTGCAAGATGTATTGATCAAGTGCAATCAAATCATCAATCGCTAAGCAATCAGTCGCAGGTTGGAAACCATTTAAGTTTGCTAACAAGAAACGCAATGTGTTACGAATACGACGGTAACCGTCTGAGGCACGGTTAAAGATTTCTTTACCTGCGGTCATTTCATAACGGTAATCTGCAGATGCAATCCAGAAACGAAGGCCATCAGCACCCATATCTTTAATGATGTCTTGCGGTGTGATGACGTTACCGATCGATTTCGACATCTTACGGCCTTTCTCATCGACCACGAAGCCGTGTGTCAACAAGCCTTTATACGGTGCGCGTTCGTTGATTGCCATTGAAGTCAACAATGAAGATTGGAACCAACCACGGTGTTGGTCTGAACCTTCAAGGTACAAATCAGCAGGGTCTTGTAGCTCTTCACGTTCACGAAGAACTGCAAAGTGTGTTGTACCTGAATCGAACCATACGTCTAAAGTATCTCGAACAGCGTTATAGCAATCTGCATCATCACCGATGAATTCGCGTGCATCACGGTTATACCAACCATCAATACCTTCTTGCTCGATTAACTTCGCAACTTCTTCAATCAATTCAGGTGTACGAGGGTGTAACTCGTTAGTATCTTTATGAACGAAGAATGGAATTGGCACACCCCAAGTACGTTGGCGAGAGATACACCAATCTGGGCGACCTTCGATCATCGCTTGAATACGGTTTTTACCCCAATCTGGTACGAACTCAATATCATTTTCAATCGCGTTCAATGCACCTTGGCGTAGACCTTTGGCATCCATGCTGATGAACCATTGTGGTGTTGCACGGAAGATAATCGGTGTTTTATGGCGCCAACAATGTGGGTAGCTATGTTTAATCACAACATGTGCCCAAAGTTTGCCTGCTTCAGTCAATGCTGCAATAATTTTTGGATTGGCTTTGTAGATGTGCTCGCCTGCAAACAGTGGCGATGTTGGAAGATACACACCATTACCGCCAACAGGGTTTTCAACTTTCAAGTTGTACTGTAAGCCAACTTTATAGTCGTCCACACCATGACCCGGTGCAGTATGTACAGCACCTGTACCGCTACCGTCAGTCACGTGTTCGCCTAGAATCACAGGAACTTGGCGTTCAGCGATCAATGGGTGTTGCAGCACAAGGTTCTCAAGTTTAGAACCTGTGAATTCAGCAATGACTTCAAATGCAGTAAAACCATAACGCTGAGTAGCTGATTCAACCAATGATTTCGCAAGAATGAAGTTTTGAGGTACTTTGTCTTCACCTGTTGCTTTAACAAGTTGATACTCAAGCTCAGCATGTAAAGCGACTGCTTGGTTAGCAGGCATGGTCCAAGGCGTTGTGGTCCAGATCACGATGTCGGTACGATCAGCAATGTCTACACCCAAACGTGCAGAAAGGTCAGCTAAATCAACAACGCTGAAACCCACATCAATTGCGTCTGATTTTTTATCTTCGTATTCAACTTCAGCTTCAGCCAATGATGAACCACAGTCTAAACACCAGTTGACGGGTTTAAGACCTGGTTCGATATGACCTGCTTTGGCAATAGCACCCAATGAACGTACGATGTCGGCTTCTTGTTTGAAGTTCATCGTTAAGTACGGATTGTCCCAATCACCAAACACGCCCATACGCACGAAGTCTTTCTTTTGCAGTTCAACTTGTGTGTAAGCATATTCACGGCAGGCTTTACGGAATGTAGAAGCATCCACTTTTACGCCGACTTTACCGACTTTTTCTTCAACTTTAAGTTCAATTGGAAGACCGTGACAGTCCCAACCCGGTACGTATGGTGCATCAAAACCATCCATCACTCGGCTTTTAATGATGATGTCTTTCAGGACTTTGTTAACCGCATGACCTAAGTGAATTTGACCATTCGCATATGGAGGGCCGTCATGGAGCACATATTTTTTCTTGCCAATACGCGACGCACGAATCTGCTGATAAATGTTGTCGGCATACCACTCTTCTAACCATTTCGCTTCACGTACTGCGAGATTTGCTTTCATCGCAAAGTCAGTACCTGGGAGGTTTAGCGTGGCTTTATAGTCCACTGCATTTTCAGGAGTTTGCTTATCGCTCATGCAAGTTGTCTTCCAATTTAATCAGTCTAAAGCTGACGCGTTTTACAAAAATTAAGGAGTATTAATAAGGAAAGTTGGGGTTGTTTCGGCGAAACTCAAGCAGTTGCTCAACATCATCATCGATCCCAGCTTTGAGTGCTTCTAGCGAAGGATAATTCTTTTCGCCATGAACAAAGTTCAAAAAGGTTACCCGCATTAACAGACCATACAGATTAGCAGAAACATCAGGGAAATGTACTTCTAATCGCCACTCTGGATGTTCCTGTTCGATGGCTGGTCGGGTGCCGACATGTCCTGCACCGAAAAGGGCTGTAGCCTCATAACCAGCGATACCTTGATATTCGGCATTTTCATTGCAAACTTTGTCTTTTAACGATTCTGTTTCACAAATCACTTCAACACCATAGATGCCATGCAAACAGGGCTTATGGCGGTTTAGACGAACATTGATAGTTGGAAAGTTAATGGTGCGACCGATTTGATCACCATATTGAACACGACCCGTAATGCTATACGGGCGACCAAGTAGCTCCGCAGCTTTTTTAAGGTCCCCTGTAGCCAAAGTTTGGCGTATTAAGGTAGAGCTAATACGCTCGCCATTCAGTTCAACGTTATTTAAATCGGTGACTTGAAAACCATAATCGCGCAAGAATTGGCTATTACCTTGTCGGTTTTTACCAAAATGATGATCTTCACCGAGTACTAGGCTTTGGGTATTCAGTTTGTATTTTAGAATATCAGCAAACTCTTCCGCACTTAAATTACGAAATGTGTCATCAAATTTAGCAACAACAATATAGTCGATACCAAGTGCAGCCAAATGTTCCACTTTTTCACGTAATGAACTAATTCGTGGTGGTGCATCGTAACTTTTAAAATATTCTAAAGGCTGTGGCTCAAAAATCATCACCACAGTTTTTAAATCTTGTTGTTGTGCTATGTCTTTTAATTGCTGAACCATCGCCTGATGACCCAAATGAACACCATCAAAATTGCCAATGGTGACGGCAGTTTTGGGCAATTGAAAGTTGGGCGCTAAAGCATTCAGACGGAGTAGCTTCATGGGCGAAATGGTGACTAAAATTAATTTGGGCTATATATTGCCATATTCTCACAGTTTCGTCTTGTTGTTGTGTTTTTATTCAATACTTTTCTTATTCTAGATCAAGATGCTTGAGTCATTAGATCAAAGAAACTTTTATTTCCGGATATATTTTTGTCTAATGTGTTCCATTCAATATTTAATGAGTAAGTGATGTCTGATCTAGCCCTAATTATGGCCTTAGCAAGCGAATCTAAAGGATTATTCGAAGCTGAAAATATTGCAGTGCATTACAGTGGGATTGGTAAGGTCAATGCAGCATTTAAAGCTTTTGAAGTGATTCAAAAGACAGGATGCACAACTTTGCTGAATTTAGGAACAGCAGGAAGTTCGCATTTTGATGCACATTCCTTGGTTGAAGTAACAACATTTGTACAGCGAGATATGGATGTTTCACCGCTTGGCTTTGAAGTTGGTGTTACACCGATGGATCAGGAATTTCCCGCAGCGATTAACCTAGAGCCGTATTTTCAACATCTTCCCAAGGGCATTTGTGGGACTGGCGATAGCTTTGAAACTGGTGAACCTAAGGTGCCATGTCAGTTGGTTGATATGGAAGGATATGCGCTCGCCAAAGTATGTAAGAAACTTGGCGTTCGTTTGATTTCCGTGAAATACATTACAGATGGGGCAAACGACACCGCACATTTAGATTGGGAGGAGAACTTGTTGTTGGGCGCTCAAAAATTATTGGCTTTATATCAGAGTATGGAACACTAGATTTTGAAGATTTTGGCGACCATAGAAACTATGGTCGTATGCCAGAGATCAATCTCGAAGAGATTTAGATAAACCAATTATGGTCGAGGTAAAATACCGTATAGCATCATATGGACTGTATGCTCGATGGTACGTTGATACATGGTGCGATTGCGCAAGGTTTTTCCCGTTACCATTTCAGTTTGGGTGCTAAAATCAGCATAGTTTTGTGTGATACCCCAAAGGTTAATAATTAAAACCTCAGCATCGATCTTGTCTGATATTTTGCCTTGCTCTTGCCACGTGGAAATGACTTTAGATTTGCGTTTGAAGAGTTTTTTTAATGGGCCTTTCAAAATTGGCAGGATATGTGGTGCGCCTTGGATAATTTCTAAAGCAAATAATTTTGATGCTTTATGTTGAGTACGAGAAACCTCGATCTTTTGCATGAGATATTGCGTGATCGCTTCAGCAGGCTCTAAATCAGCTTCCAACATTTGCAGTGGAGCTAACCATTTTTGCATGACAGTAGTCAGCACTTCGACATAGAGCGCTTCTTTATTTTCATAGTAATAGAAAATATTCGATTTGTGCATTTCCGCGAGTTGTGCAATTTCATCTAAGCTTGCACCACTAAAACCATACACAGAAAACACATCTAATGCAGCAGCTAAAAGCTGTTGACGTTTTTGCGTACTCTTCTTTTGTTCCATCTCGTCAGTAAATTATAAAAAGGAACCTCAAATTGTACGGCAAAACGTGCGATTTGTGCACAAGGATTAGGGCATTTGCAAAAGAATATGAAGAATAATTGTGTAGTTAAGTGATAAAACTAATAATAAGACACATGTACAATTTATTTGATAAACAAATACATATTACTCATGTGGGAAATGCTGATCGAGGATATCTTTTAATTTAATTAAAAAAAGCCATTTATCAGTACGAAAAGTGTCTAATTTTCCGACGAAAATTAGACACTTCCATTTACCTCATTCAACAATTCAGAATGTCATATTTTGTATCGCTTAAGTTGAAAGTACGGCTTCTAAAACTTGTTGTTCAAGCTCTGCAAATTTGACATTTTTTTGTCGCGGTCGTGGTAAATCTACTTTGAACTGATGTGCGATATGACCTTTATCGAGCAAAATAATACGATCTGCTAACTGAACAGCTTCACTGACATCATGTGTCACTAAGATGGTGGTGAAGCCTTGTTCTAACCATAGTCTCTCGATTAAATTTTGCATGTCTAAACGCGTAAGCGCATCTAAAGCCCCCAAAGGTTCATCAAGTAATAGTATTCGAGGGGTATGAGACAAGGCACGTGCTAGCGCTGCTCGTTGACGTTGTCCACCTGAAAGTTGTGCAGGCCAAAGTTCAGCTTTTTCATTTAAGCCAACTTTTTCCAATAATGCTTCAGCCTTATCATGCTGGGATTTATCTAAGCCCAATTGCACATTTTTTAAAATGCTTTTCCATGGTAATAGGCGAGGATCTTGGAACATGACGCGGATGTCATCTGCGGTAATACCTTCACGAAAGTTCAGTGCAGATTTAAATTTAATCTCACCATAACTCGGTTGTTCTAAATCCGCGATTAACCGTAACAACGTACTCTTACCACAGCCACTTCGACCCACAATGGCAACAAATTCACCAGGTTCTATATGTAGGTCTAAATCCTCTAATACTTTAACTTTGCCATAGAACTTGTGCAGTTGTTCAAGATTGATTTCTGCACCGATCTTTTGTGGAGCTGATCTGGCATGATCTGGAATGACATGTTCTTCAGCGAGATTTGAAATACTTAAATCAGTCATATGCATTCCTATTTTTGATAGCCTGGATGCCAGCGTAATAAATATTTTTCTAAGGCAACCGCGAGTACATCCGCTAATTTACCAAGTAGGGCATACAGTAGAATCCCAACTAAAACGACATCTGTTTGTAAAAATTCACGCGCATTCATGGTCATGTAGCCAATTCCAGCTTGTGCCGAGATGGTTTCAGCCACAATTAAAAGAACCCAAACTAAACCTAGTGCGAAGCGCAAACCAACTAAAATGGAAGGAAGAGCACCTGGTAAAATAATTTCTTTGTATAACTGCCAGCGTGTTAATCCATAACTCTTGCCCATCTCGATCAGCTGAGGATCTACAGATCGGATACCGTGATACGTATTGATATAAATTGGGAAAAACACGCCAATCGCGACCAAAAATAATTTGGCAGATTCGTCAATTCCAAACCATAGAATCACCAATGGAATTAAAGCTAAAGCTGGAATATTACGGATCATTTGTAGGGTCGTGTCGAGTAACGTAGAGGCGACTTTAGATGAGCCATTTAACAACCCTAAAAATAATCCTAAGCCCCCACCAATCAGCAAGCCAATCAGTGCACGTCCCGCACTGACTTGGACATGTGTCCACAGTTCACCACTAAGCAATAGATGCCAAAAAGCCAAAACCACTGCGGTTGGAGCAGGCAAGACGCGGCTTTCTAAAATGCCAGTGACTGATGCCAGTTGCCAAATCACAATAAGAAAAATGGGTACTAACCAAGGCAACAAACGTTGCCCCAGTTGTTTGATTCCTCGAGAGAGAAAACCTTCAGCTTTAACCACCTTGGTTTTACTCAACACGATAGAATGTTTTTGAGTTTTATCTACCGCTGTTGTCATGCCGGCTCCTGAACCTGATCTCCTTTTTTATTTTCTTCAGGAGTATAGTTATTCGCGACAATCTCACCAAAAGGACCAGTCAGATTAGGTTGAGTCAGTTTTTGGCGTGTTTCTAATGGCAGAAGAGGGAATACCAATTCAGCAAAACGAATTGATTCTTCAAGATGCGGATAACCCGAGAAAATAAAGGTATTAATGCCTAAATCTGCATATTCTTGGATACGTGCCGCCACAGTTTCAGGGTCACCTACTAATGCCGTGCCTGCACCCCCACGGACGAGACCTACGCCAGCCCATAAGTTTGGTGACACTTCAAGTTTCGAGCGATCTCCATTATGAAGTTCAGCCATACGACGTTGACCAACAGAGTCCATTTGTTTAAATTTTTTCTGTGCCGCAGCGATGGTTTCATCATCAACATACTGAATTAATTCTTCAGCAGCTCTCCATGCTTCCTCGTTGGTTTCGCGGACGATGACATGTAAACGAATACCGTAATCTAGGGTGCGACCTTTAGCTGCCGCCTTAGCGCGGACATTTTCAATTTTTTCTTTAACCGCTGCTGGAGGCTCTCCCCAAGTTAAATAGGTATCTACTTGATCAGTTGCCAGTTCAACAGCATCATCAGAAGAACCACCAAACCACAATGGTGGATAAGGTTTTTGGACGGGTGGATATAATAATTTTGCATCGTCCACGCTTAGACGTTCACCATGGAAAGTGAAGCTTTCACCCGTATGTGAGCGTTTTAAAATTTCGCGCCAAATCGTAGTATATTCAGTCGCAGTTTTATAACGCGTTTTATGATCTTCATAGACGCCGTCACCTTTTAACTCTTGCTCATCACCACCAGTGACCAAGTTCAATAGAACACGGCCATTTGAAAGACGGTCAAAGGTTGCTGCCATACGTGCAGCCAGTGCAGGAGTGGTTACCCCTGGACGCAAAGCAACGAGAAATTTAAGATTTTTGGTGGCATCAATTAAACTTGCGGCAGTCAACCATGGATCTTCACAAGAACGACCAGTCGGGATAAGCACACCTTCATAACCTAGATTATCCACCGCCACAGCGATTTGTTTCATGTAGGCATGGTCGACAACACGTCCGCCTTTGCTTGTACCTAGGTAGCGACTATCACCATGAGTAGGAATAAACCAGAAAATTTTCATTACTTAAGTCCTTAATATGAGTTACTTACCAGTCCATACGACTTGGTTAATTTGTATCGGTTTAGGAATGATTTTGAGTTCAGCAAAGCGATCAGCCAGTTGTTGCTGATCTGCAATGACTTTCGCGGTTAAAGGTGCTGCATAAGATGGACGAGGTCGGCGCTGAACAAAGGTTTGGCTCACATTCGGCTTTAAACCTGTTGTTTTGGCAAAAATCGTTGCTGTAGTTTTTAAGTTCTTTTGAACCCATTGATCAGCAAGATTAATCTGTTCAATGACACCTGAAATCGCTTGAGGATGTTTGTCGATAAACTTGCCTGAAGCGAGATAGAACGTGTAATTCGGGCTCAGCCCTTGTCCAGTGGTCAAAACTTTTGCTTTATCTTCAAGTTCAGCAGCAGCGTAATACGGGTCCCAAATGGCCCATGCATCAACAGCACCTTTTTGGAATGCTGCGCGTGCATCAGCAGGACTTAACCAAATTGGTTTTACATCGCTCCATTGCAAACCTGCTTTTCGGACGGCTTGGACCAATAGATAATGTGAACTAGAGCCACGATGTACTGCGACACGCTTGCCTTTGAGTTGTTTAAGCTGAGTAATGTTGGATTTTTGCGGTACTAAGATTGCTGAAGAAAGTGGCTTCGCCGCCTCATAAGCAATGTAATGCAAAGGTTTGTTTCCTGCTTGAGCATAAACAGGGGGGGTATCACCTGTTGCACCAATATCCACTGAACCCACTGCAAGTGCTTCTAAAATTTGAGGACCACCAGGGAACTCATTCCATGTAATTTTGGCATTGGGAAATTCTTGCTCAAACAGTTTTTGCTGTTGAGCAATCACCAAATTCACGGAAGATTTTTGGAAGCCAATGCGTAATTCTTTCACTGAGGGATCAACAGCCCATGCAGCTGAGCAACCCAACATCGCACAGGCAAATAGCATCGTTGTCATTGAATGACTCGAGGTTTTAAACCAAGTGTGTGCTGTATTTGCTGATTGATATTGAGTCATGTTCATCACCTTTTCATGTTGTTATTTGGGTGTAGGCGCAATAATTGCGGCCTGAATATTGATTTTGTTTGGAATCAATTTCTGTTGATGGAATACATCCGCAACTTTTTGCTGATGTTGAGCAACTTCAGTACTAATTGGGTAAACGCCGAAGCTCATACGTCCAATTGAGGTTTGAAGAATTTTGAAATCTAGACCTGTAGGCTTCACGAGCAGTTGAGCTGCTTCGTCTTTATTGGAAGCAATCCAATCTGATGCTTCATTAAGTTCTTGAACAACGGTTTGTATAATTTCAGGATTCTGTTCAACGAACTTACGATCAGCCATATAGAACTGGTAGTTATTGGCATTCCCTTCGCCAGAAGCGAGAACACGTGCGCCGATTTGATGCTCTGCTGCTGCAAAGAACGGATCCCAGATTACCCATGCATCGACTGCACCGCGCTCAAATGCTGCGCGAGCATCCGATGGTGGTAGGTAAACCACTTCAATATCATCAAGCGTCAAATGATTCTTTTCTAAGATCTTCAAGAGAAGATAATGAACGTTGGAACCTTTGTTTAACGCTACACGCTTACCTTTAAGTTGTTGAATATCTTTGATGTTCGAATTTTTTTGAACAATCAACGCTTCAGCGCGTGGAGTCGCAGGTTGATTTGCGACATAAACCAAATTTGAATTCGCTGCTTGGGCAAAAATAGGGGGTGCTTCACCGACTTCACCAAATGAAACACTGCCGACATTCAAACCTTCTAACAGTTGTGGTCCACCTGGGAACTCTACCCATTTCACTTGAATGTTTTGATCCTTCAAAGCGGCTTCTAATTCACCACGTTCTTTAATCACGGGCAGTAAGCCATACTTTTGATAACCGATATTTAACACTTGGGTTTTATCTTCTTTTTTTGAGTCGCAACCAGTGAGTAGCAAAGCACCTGTTAACGCAGAAGACAAAATGAGTGTTTTTTTCCAAAGATTAGCGTTAAAGCTGCTCATATTGAAAATCCTGAAAACTTAAAAATAAAAAAATCAAAAAAAATAAATGCGTCATGTAACGCGCCTAAGTTAATGAATTTTCTATTTCGTAAAAAATAAGAATTCAGGAATTCCTAATGAATAAAAAAGATAAAATTAAAAGAGAAAAAAATATCTAAAAAAATGCAAAAGGCTCAATCTAAGAATAACGATATTTTGTTTCTAAGTTTATGAAATATATAAATATATATTAAAATATTAAATTGTGATAAGGATATGATTTGTATGAATATATCGAATGATTGTGAAGATAGTTCACCTAGGAATATCGATATATAAAAGAAAGATAAAGCAGTTCATAAGGGTGCAATAAAAAAGCCACTTTAGAGTGGCTTTTTACAAACAATTGAGTTTCTTTGGAAATTATAAAGTGCCTGACGCGCTTGTGGTAAGTCATCCACCGATGCTTTGACAAACCCTTGTTCCAAAAACCAATGTGCGGTTCGTGTCGTAAGAATAAATAACTGTTGGATATTAGACTTTTTTGCTTTCTCTTCTAAATAGTGCAAGATTTGGCTACCACGGTTTGATTTTCGGTAACTTGGATGTACCGCCACACAGGCTATTTCTGCAGAACGAATTTCATTTGACTCAGTTGGTATTGGATATAATGCTGCACAAGCCAGAACCATACCGTCACGTTCAATCACAGCGAAATGATCAATTTCATTTTCCAAGCGTTCTCTCGAGCGGTATACCAAAATGCCTTCTTGTTCTAATGGGCGTAATAAACTGATTAATCCACCGACATCTTGAATCGTTGCCGTGCGGACTTCTTCATAATGTGCATCGGTGATCATCGTGCCATGCCCATCACGAGTAAATAATTCTTCGATTAATGCACCATCATGTTCATATGACAATAAATGAACGCGGTTAACGCCATTTAAAGAGGCTTCCTTGGCATTTTGTAAATGCAATGCCAATTCATAATTTTGCTCTAAAGCAACGTCAATATGTTGATCAAGCTGATGCGGGGTCACTTCGCGCAACAACTGCTGTGGGTTTTGCATTAAACCTTGTTCGGAACCGAGAAAAATGAGTTTATCGGCACCGAGTTGGATAGCTGTTTTGGTCGCCACTTCTTCAGCAAGCAGGTTATAGACTTCACCAGTGGTTGAATAACCTGAGGGGCCAAGCAATACAATATTGTGATTGTCCAAATGCTTTTGAATCGCATCTGCATCGACTGAACGCACTTCACCGGTAAGTTGATAATCGATGCCGTTACGAATGCCATAAGGTTTAGCTGTTATAAAATTACCAGATACCACATCAATGCGAGCACCATACATGGGTGAGTTTGCAAGTCCCATAGACAATAAGGCTTCGATTTGTAAACGGATTGAGCCTACGGCAGACATGACCGCACCTAATGAATCACGTGTTGTTACTCTACGATGATTATGAAAAGGGCTATCTAAATTCTTCTCAGCAAGATTTGCACTGATTTGTGGTCTTGCTCCATGAACCAGAATAAGTCGAATGCCGAGAGAATGTAAAAGCGCAATATCATGAATAATATGTTGAAAATTTGGTGATTGAACTGCTTCGCCACCAAACATTAAAACAAAGGTTTTATTACGATGGGCGTTGATATACGGCGCTGAGTTTCGGAACCAATGCACATATTGCTGTGTCATATTTTGAGTTGTATCTATTGAGTCCGATTGCATGCATGTACCGATAGAAGCGGGAAGTGGTCATCAGATTCTAAACAAAAAAATGATTTTCCACACCTGCATTAAAATAAAGACATAAAAAAGCCCAAACTGAGTTTGGGCTGAGTGCAGGGAAGATCAATTTGAGAAGATCTAGGAATAAGCTTATCCGATAATACGCACGATGCGATCTGTACGCTCATTCACTAAGACATAGTCACCATTAATTTTGTACCACTGCTGGTTACGCGCCGCTTTAGGTAGATTCTTCGCTTGACGATCACTTAACTCAAATTTTGAAGAGTTGAATTGACGTGGTAACTGTTGACCTACTCGCCATTGACGGCTTGGATTTACATTTTGGAAGCCACGATTTTGTTCATAGCGGTCATGTTGATATTTCGCAGGCTGACCTTTATTCCAATGCGCTGGTGGTGGAGTTGGTTTTGAATAGTGACGGCCATCGTCATGTGGACCAGCCATCGCAGATGTTGCCAATAAACCACTCATTGCTAATGTAAGTACTGATACTAACTTTTTCATGTGGGATACCTCTAACTTTGTTATTTATCCGATATCGCTAAAGTACAAAATGATTTGAGATAAACCGTGGAGAGATATAGTCAATTTGTGAAATGTATGAAGAAGTGATGAAGATGAATGATTAGGATTGCACTCAACAAAAAACCCGACATAAAGTCGGGTCGATTTACACGTCAAAATTAATCTTGCTGGATTTTCAAAATACTATTGCTGTTTGAATCCACCAGAATAAAGTCATTATTCACTTTGTACCATTGTTGGTTTTTACCAGGTTTTGGTAGGTTATGATCTTTATATTCGGTTTTATAACTATTGCCACGATAGTGTTGAGGCATGACGTAGCCAGTTTGCCATTTATGTTGACGTAAACGTTTTACGCCACGCTCTTCTCTGTTTTTACGACGATCTTGGAACTCTTGATCTGATGAAGCATCATATTGAGTACGTTGCTCAAATCCTTTACCGCGTTCACGTGAACCTTTATCTTGGTAGTCATCAGAGTAAGGAGCAGCATTGGCAATATTTGCTGTAAATATTGCACTTAAAGATAATGTCAAAACTGTCATAATCTTTTTCATATTCCGCCCTCGTTGACCTTATAAATTGGGGTTCACACTAATGTACTGAAAAAATGCAGAGAAACTGTGAAGATAGAATGTAATTTAGATTAAAAATAACGAGATAATAAGAACATATTTTAATAGGAATGAAAATAGAAACCGATGCTTTAGCTGAGTAATCGTTGCTTTGAGCAATTTTAAATTTTGAATCCTAATATGATTTTTAAATTGTAAATATTTTAATAACACAGAAGATGATCTTCCTTTAAATGTGAAAAATCATCTGATCCGTTTCATCTCAGTGCCACTGATTATGATATTCCTGCAATTGTTGAATGGCTTCGATAATGATCCACGCAGTTTCGGCATGATCTAAACCTTGAACTAATGAAGCATCCAACTGTAACTGTTCGATCGTTTGGATCGTTGATAATTTTCGAGCTTGGTCTGCCATATTATTTCCTTATAAAAGTGTTGAATTTCATGGCATTGATCATAGTTAAAATTTATAAATATAAAAAACCGAATATTTTTCTCAATTTAATCTGATTATTCGATTAAAGTTCAAATCAAATGCTTAGAAGACAGCATAATTTTTTATATCGATAAACTTAGCGTATGTATAGACTTTTGTTATAGTAAGAACAATTTTAAAGCAACACTAGGAATAGGTTATGTCTGTCGCTCCGCGTATTGGGATTTTAGGTGCTGGTGGCCGTATGGGTCGTACATTGATTCAAGCAGTTCAAGATGCCGGTTATCAATTAGCAGCAGCGGTAGAGCGTCCAGGCAGTAGCCTTATTGGCGCTGATGCAGGCGAATTAGCGGGTATTGGTACACTTGGTGTGAAAGTCGTGGGTGATATCCAAGATGTTTTAAATGATTGCGATGTATTTATTGATTTTACTGCACCAGTTGCAACTGAACAGCATTTGAAACTGTGCCGTGAGGCTGGTGTTGCATTAGTGATCGGTACGACGGGAATGAACGATGAGCAAAAAGCATTTTTAGATGAAAGTGCAACGATTGCTCCTGTAGTGTACGCAGCAAACTACTCCGTAGGCGTGAACGTATCCATTAAACTTTTAGAATTAGCATCTAAAGTCTTTGGTGACAGTGTCGATATTGAAGTGATCGAAGCACATCATCGTCATAAAGTTGATGCGCCATCAGGTACTGCTTTAATGATGGGTGAGGCGATTGCTGATGCATTAGGTCGTGATTTGAAGCAAGATGCTGTGTATCACCGTGAAGGACATACTGGTCCTCGTGAACGTCAAAGCATTGGTTTCCAAACCATTCGTGGTGGCGATATTGTGGGTGAACATACGGTAATGTTTATTGGTGAAGGTGAACGTGTAGAAATCACACATAAAGCCACGAATCGCATGAATTTTGCTGCAGGTGCAGTACGTGCAGCTGCTTGGGTTGTAGGTAAAGCACCGAAAAAATATGACATGAAAGACGTTTTAGGCTTCAACGATATCAAAGTTTAAGTTTAAAAAAACTGCGTGATCATCTAAATAATAATGTTAAATATGAAGAATAAAAATGAAGAAAATTTCTATGATCTGCTTGCTTGTCAGTGCCATTGGCCTGACAAGCCAAGTTCAAGCCAATGAAGCCTCACGACTCACCATTAACAAAAACAATATTAAGGTGTGGACGATACAAAATCCTGATCATCCTGTGTTGTCCTATCGTGCTGAAACAGTAGTGGATGCTTCACTCGAAAGAGCAGTTGCAATTGTTTTAGATGTAGAAAATGCAAAATCATGGGTACCCAATGTCGGTTCAGCACAGGTGATTTCTCAAGATTTGAAGCAAGGTGAATTTAAACTCTACATGGTGTTAGATTTTCCATTTCCTTTGAAAGATCGAGACCTGATTGTGCAAGGGAAAATGTATAAGGACTCAAAAGGTATTATTCATATTAAGAATAAAGCTTCGCAAACGGGAAAATCGAAGAATCCTCAGTATATTCGGCTGCAACACTATGTTGGAGACTGGAGCTTTGAACAGATTGGACCGAATAAGGTGAAGGTCAGTACTTCAGGATATGCGGATCCAGAAGGTGCAATTCCACAAAGTGTGACCAATATGTTTGTACAACAGCAGCCTTATCAAATGTTGCAAAAAATGAAAACTGAATTAGCAAAATCTCAATCTGCGCAGATACCGTTACCAGATATTTTGAAATAATGAGTTTAAATTAGGCATTTAATCATTTTTCAAAGTGTAAGCTGTAAATTGCTTTAACTCTGCTGCTTGAGGCAAATGAAAACTCAAAATTGGTTGCTTTGTCTTAGATGCCTGATCCAATAGAAAAACTTGGTAGGTCTGTTTTTTGGAATCATCACATTGAAAATTTAAATTTTTTTGTGTGGGACTATTGAGCTTGACTGCATGATCAGAAGACACGGTGTAAAGGTAAATTTTCTGCTGATCTGGAGATTCAATACTTTTTGTAAAACGATAATGACTGTTGTGCGTCACTTTTAAGAATCCATCAATTAAGGATGTACAAATAAATTTTTGCTCAAGTGCAGCTTGATCGATCGCATGCTCTGGTTGGCAAGCTGTCAAAAGTGTTACCAAGGGTAATATCAAATATAATTTATCGTTGTTCATGTGGCCTCCTGTGTCTTTTTAACTGTAAGACCATCATAAATTTGCTAGGTTTATAGATACAGATACACAAATTTTATAAAAATGAGCACAGTTCATGTTTCAGTATCAAATCTTAGCCAAACATATCAAACAGAAAATTTTGAGTGGAGAACTTTGTTCAGGACAGAAGCTCATTTCCCTTCGACAATTTTCAGCATTACATGCCGTCAGTTTAAATACAGCAAAAAATTGTTATACATTATTGGAATCGGAAGGGCTCATTACTGTTAAAAATAAATCGGGTTATTTTGTTCAACATTTGAAATCCAGAAACGATCCGCCAGTGTTGCCTTATCATCGTGAATTTGATGCTGAAGCAAAGGATATCACTAACTTAGATTTGCAAATTGAAATACAGGAGTCTTCAACCAATAATCGATCAATTCATTTAGGTGCAGTACAAATCTCTCCAAATCACGTGCCTGTAGATGCAATCCGAAAGTCAATTCAACGTGCTTTAAAACACAGTCAACCAGAAGATTTCCTTTATAGTAATCGACAAGGGCATTTGAGATTGAGACAAGCTTTATCAGACCATTGGGCTGAAGATGGGTTTTATATCAATCCAGACGAGATTTATATCACCAATGGCTGTATGGCTGCGTTATCACTCGTGGTTCAGCTCTTGACCAAGGAAGGGGATGGCATTGTGATTCCAACCCCAAATTTTAATGGTCAATTACAGTTGTTAGGGACACTGAAACGCAAGTTGATTGAGATACCTGCAAATGTGGATGGTTTTGATTTAGAACGTCTAGAAAGAGCTATGCAGCACCCCGATACCAAAGCCTGTCTATTGACTGTGAATTATCAAAATCCACTAGGATTTGAGCTTTCAAATCATGATAAGCAGAAGATTGTGCAATTGGCTGAACAGTATCAATGCTATGTGATTGAAGATGATATTTATGCTGAATGTAGTTTTAATTTACAACGACCTTTACCGATCAAACATTGGGATGAAGCAGGCTATGTCATTTTATGCAGTTCAATATCAAAATCATTGTCCAGCGCATATCGAGTAGGTTGGTTTTGTTTACCGCCAAGGCTTAAACATTTACATCGTCAAATTGTCATTCAAAATGTCAGTGTGAATACACCTTTGCAATTGGCTTTGGCTGACCTGATGTATAGTAGAGCCTATCGTGAGCATCTACTCCGATTAAAACCAAAATTAAATCATCAAGTTGATGAATATCGACAAACGATATTAAGCGCTTTTCACGGGATTGACATTGGTTTAAGTCAGCCAGATGGTGGCTATGTTTTATGGCTGCAATTGCCGACACATATTGATGGTTTAGAACTCTATTATGCCGCACGTCAACATGGTATTAACATTGTTCCCGGAGATGTTTTTGGAGAAGAGCGCCGTTATAAAAATTATATTCGCTTAAATGCAGGGCATGAACTGACTCATGAAATTCATGACTCCATCGTGTTTTTAGCGGATTGGGTGAAACAAAAAATGAGGTCATCATCCCAAGCACCTTCTTAAAAGGATTATGGCGCTAAACTAAGCTTTTTAAAGCAGTGATTTTCATGATCATCAATCATTCCTACCGCTTGCAGATAAGAATAGATAATGGTTGGACCCACGAATTTAAAACCATTCTTTTTTAGAGTTTTAGACAGTTGCAGGCTTAATTCGCTTTGTGTTGGTGCTAAGCGATAGTCTGGCACAGAATGAACTTTGGGTTGATGCCCTACAAAACTCCATAACCATTTGACCATATCAGGCATGATTTGGCGCATATTCAACCATGCTCGAGCATTATCTCGAATCGCCTTTAGTTTACCTAAATGACGAATTATGCCCGGATCTTGTGTTATTTCGATTAAATGTTCATCTGTAAAAGTCGCAATTTCTTCAATGGTGTATTGAAAGAAATGATGTCGATATCGCTCGCGTTTTTTTAAAACAATAATCCAAGCGAGTCCTGCTTGCTGACCTTCTAAACAGAGCATTTCAAATAAGGTGTGTTCATCATATACAGGAACACCCCATTCTTGATCGTGATAATCAATATAAATCTGCTCATCGGAGCACCAGCTACAGCGTTGAATCGTCATGCGAATGCTCCGAAGTGATCAAATGGTAAAAGCAACCCACTGATCGTTTTGATTGTCCCAAAAGAACAACTCTGCTTGTTCTAAATCCGAAAAATTAATCCAGAAATCTTTACCTGCTTTATTTGCAAAACCAGTGCTAATCAACAGAGCTTCTTCGGTAATTTCCATAATCCAGCCCTGATGGCTTTGTCCATTTAAGACAATACGTTGTTGATTGCCAGATTCTGCAAATTCAACTAGACGATTAATCAAGGCTTCTGACATGAAAACTTCCTAAAAATAAAAACTTTAATTTAACGTAAATAAGGGTATGGATTGACAGGGCCTCGACCGCGACCATCTAAGTAAATTCCATAATGTAAATGAGGGGCAGTATGTCGAGCATTACCCGTATTGCCGACATAACCAATATGGTCACCTCGTCGCACGAAGTCACCCTCATTGAGACCTTTTTTATGCTGATCTAAATGCGCATAATAATGCCAAGAACCAGCGGGTCCTAAAATCCAAATGACTTTCCCACCCAGCTTATTATCGCGCATACTGCGAACAATTCCATCAGTTGCACTATAAACTTTTGTACCACGAGCCGCCAAGATATCAATGCCTTCATGTGTTCGACCGTGACTTCGTGATGCACCCCAAGTGTCTGTCAGTTGTCGCGCTTTTACACCTTGTACTGGGATAGGTAATTTTCGATCCAAAGGAAGCATATGTAAGCGAGCAACGAGGGTTGGATCAAGCGGCGTTTGTTTTGGAGGTTGGCTACTGCAGGCGACAAGTAAAATAGCTACACTTAGGATGATGTAATGTCGCAAATACTTAGTCACTCGAACTCCTTGATATGATACAGCCACACTTATTTGAATCGACTATGTCACAAATTCACGGCTGAGATCAATTTTTTCATCGCAGTTGGAATGCCCATTTCTGTTACAACTTGTGGAGCGAGCCATTCACCTCCTAATTCTGTTTGGAGGTATTCCATCTGGTCGAGATCAACATGGAAAATATGTGCATTCAGTAACCAGGTAAAGTGGGTGAAACTGTGTGAAATTTGAGTTGGTAATTGATTACTCACCAAACCATATTGCTGAGTCAATTGACTAAATTCTGAAGTTTCATCAATGATGGGTAAGGTCCATAAACCACCCCATAAGCCTGAATGCGGACGTTGTTGCCATAACCATGTATTTTCAGTACTTCGCAGTAATAAAACATCCGCAGTCTTTATAGGCACTGCTTTTTTTGGCTTTTTAAATGGTAACTCTTGTGTCAGACCCTGCTTTAAAGCTTGGCATTCTGACTGCATTGGACAGTACAGGCAAAGTGGTTTTTTAGGAGTACAAATTGTTGCACCCAAATCCATAATGGCTTGCGTGTAATCATGGTTGCGTTGTTCAGGACAGAGTTGCTCGGCTAATTCCCACATTGCACGTTCATGGACAGGCTTCGATAAATCATCTTCAATGGCAAAGAAACGTGCTAAAACACGCTTAACATTTCCATCCATTATCACGCCGTATTTGCGTAATCCAAGTGACATCAATGCACCAGCAGTTGATCTACCTATTCCTGGCAGGGCCATCCAAGCTTCTAAAGTCTCTGGAAAATGTCCATTTTGACTTACGATTGTGGCTGCTTTATGCAGGTTGCGAGCACGCGCATAATAGCCTAGACCTGCCCAGTAAGGAGCAACTTCATCCCAAGTAGCACGACCTAAATCGGTGACCGTCGGAAAGCGCTCAATAAAACGATCATAGTATTTCAGAACAGTTTTCACTTGGGTTTGCTGCAACATAATTTCAGAGACCCAAACTTTGTAAGGATCATCTGCGACTTGCCATGGCAGGTCATGTCGACCATGTACATCAAACCAATCCAGTAACGCAGTTGAAAAAGAAAACATGAAAATACCATTAATACAATCTGTGCTCAGTATAACCAATCTAGGCAAAGACCTTTTAAAAAAGCATGAAAAAAGGCGCATATTGCGCCTTTTTGTAAAATCAACATTACTCTTGAATAATGCCCCAACGACTATCTAATTTAAGCGGTTGGTTTTTGTAACGAGGAATAATATGGATGTGTAAATGTTCCGACTCTTCATCGCCAAAAACTTTGCCATCATTAAAAGCGATATGAAAGCCTTCCGGATGATGACGGATTTTTAACTCGTTACGTGCCAGTTCTAACAATGACTGTAAACTTTTACGCTCTTTATCGGTAATTTCAAAAAAAGAACTCACATGACGTAAAGGAATAATAACGGAATGTCCTTTAGTCAACGGCTGCTGTTCTGGCAAAATCACACCGAATTCATTTTTATCAATCACATCATATTCATCGTGATTGCAATAAGTACATTGTTCACTCATCCTTATATTCCTCTTATATTTTATCTTCTTTCTTCAATAATCTTAGCGCTAATAAACTTTGAAAGTAATTAATCTAAGTGACGCGACAGTAACTCATACATCGCAGCTAAGCTTTTTTCCTCAGCTTCAGCGTTATAACCGAGATCTACATCATTGGCTTTTGCCCGTTCATCAGCTTGTGGATTGCTAAAACCATGTTTTGCATCCTCAAAGATAATGACCTCATGTGGTACCTGAGCTGCAAACATTTCTTCTTTAAATTGTGCCACATCATCTAGCGTGACCATGCTATCTAGCTCACCATGCAAAACCAGAATTTCAGCTTTTACTTGACCTTGTTGAGCAGGTGTTTGCGCAGATAAATTAGCATGGAAGGTAGCAACTGCTTTTAAGTTCGCACCAGAGCGAGCAAGATCTAAAACAACTTTTCCGCCGTAACAAAAACCAATCGCAGCTAATCGAGTTGCGTCAACTTCAGGCTGTGCAGATAAAGTGTCTAACGCAGCTGTAGCGCGTTGTACAATTGTTTCAGGCTGTGCGAAAGTTTGCATCATCCACTCATTTGCTTGAGAAGCTTCAGTGGTTACCTTTTTGTCGCCGTACATATCAATGGCAAAAGCAGCATATCCTTGTTCTGCAAGTTCTCGAGCACGTTGTTCTGTATATTCATTACGACCCCACCACTCTGGGGCTACAATAATACCCGCAGCTCCTGAAGAGTTTTCAGGTGCGGCAAAATAACCAATCAATTGTGTACCATCTGCCGCTTTATACTGAATTTCTCTTGTTTGAATTGCTGAAGTCATTATTGAAAGTCCTTTCGTTTATGAAAATCAGCAAAGATTAAAGCATAAATGTTTTCCGAAGTGATGAATTTGCAATAAGAAAGTAAAATCAAATGTGAGAATTTATGAAAGATTAGAATATGTAAAACGCGTATCAATGAACGGATAAAAAGAAATAAAAAAGAAGAAGGAGTACCTTCTTCTTTTCATCAATCTTGTGTTTTCAATTTAATCTAGTGATTTATAACACTAGACTTTGCCTCTTGAAATAAAGCCTACAATTGCGAGAATCACTGCAATCACAAGTAAGATAATTGCGAAATCTTTAGATAAGCCTGCTACACCACCAAACCCTAGCAAACTTGCTATCAATGCAATCACTGCAAAAATAATCGCCCAACGGAACATTTTGATTCTCCATAAATTTTTATTAATGTTCATTCAGTATAAGAAAATAAACTGAGCAAAATGTATACAAAGGGTATTTTAACGTAGAGTATTGATATTCTTTAGTTAATCAACTGTAACTGAGATTGATGAAATTTTATGAGAATTATTAGTGATATACTGACTCAAATTTTTGATATTTAGCTGAATCATGAGCACATCTTTACGCCCTGAATTTTGGAAACATTATTCACTGTTTGAAATGAACCAAGCAGAGTGGGAGGCACTGTGTGATGGTTGTGGTATGTGTTGTTTGGTTAAATTAGAAGATGATGAAACCGAAGAAATCGCATATACCAAAGTTGCTTGCAAACTTCTAGATTGTCAGACGGGGCATTGTTCAGATTATGAAAATCGTCAGGTGCATGTACCTGACTGTATTCAGTTAACGCCTGAAAAATTACAACAAATACGATGGCTACCTTCGAGTTGTGCATATCGACGTATTAATGAAGGTAAAAAGCTACCGAATTGGCATCACTTGGTGACAGGCAATACACAAAGTGTGATTAGTGCTCGAAAATCTGTAGCAGGTCGTTGTATATCTGAACAGCTTGTTAATGAAAATGAAATAGATGAATACATCGTGCGGTGGGTACGCTAGTACATTCAATTGCTAGACTGCACATATTTTGTAATATAAAAACACTTTTAAAATGATCATTGCCGTTTAATCCTTGAGACTGATATTCAAGGATTTAAAAAGGGAAAGGCATGTTAAAAGCTGCAAAACTGATTTGGATTGTTGGTTTGAGCGGAATCATAATGGCGTGTCATGCCAATCAAAATAAAGCCACTGAAGCACAGAATCCGCAGGAATCAACAGTCAAAAACGAAAATTCAAAAGCTCAAGAACAACGATATCAAGTTGAAAAAATTGCTCTATTTAATGAACCATGGGCGATTGCAACTTTACCAAATGGTCAACTGTTAATTACAGAAAAGTCAGGCATACTTAAGTTGTTTGACCCACAATCAAAACGTAGTTTTAACGTGGCTGGTGTGCCTCAAGTTGCTTATGGCGGACAAGGTGGGTTAGGTGATGTTTCAATTCATCCTAATTTCAATAATAACGCTTGGTTATATCTCAGTTATGCCGAAGAAAAAAATGGATTGTTTGGTGCAGTGGTAATCCGAGCGAAATTGGATTTATCGAATATCGAAGCACCGAAACTAACGGATATCGAACGCATATGGGAGCAAGTCCCTAAAGTGTCGGGTCAGGGGCATTATGCACATCGTATAGTGTTTGACCAGCAAGCGAATTTATGGATTAGTTCAGGGGAACGGCAGAAGTTTCAGCCTGCACAGGATATGCAGTCTAATCTAGGTAAAATTGTATATTTGTATGATGATGGTCGTGCTCAAGAATCTAATCCATTTGCCAAACAAGGTGGTGTCTCAGCGCAGATTTGGAGTTTAGGTCATCGTAATCCTTTAGGTATGGCATTTGATCATCAAAATCGTTTGTGGGTGGCAGAAATGGGCCCTAAAGGTGGCGATGAGTTCAATCTTATTGAAAAAGGTAAGAATTATGGCTATCCAATTGTATCTAATGGTGATCACTATGATGGGAAACAGATTCCGAATCATGAAACGCGACCTGAATTTATAGCCCCTAAACTTGATTGGTCTCCAGTGATTTCACCCTCGAGTCTGATTTTTTATAAATCTAACTATTTTCCACAATGGAAGAACAAAGCCTTAATCGGTGGATTATCATCGAAAGCCATTATTGTGGTAGATCCACAATCTGAACCTGTACGAGAAATTCAGCGCTTGGATATGGGGGTTCGAGTACGAGACTTGCATGAAGCGAAGGATGGCACAATTTGGGGAATAGAAGATGGACCGCAAGCTTATTTATTCAAATTAAAAGCAAAACTCGAATCTGAGTAAAATGAAAAATGTTGAATAGTGATGGTTGTTTTGACTATTAATATTGGAATTTGACTATTACATAGTAGACTAGTCAACAGCACTTTGAGATCTATAAAAAATATGTCCGATACACAAATTCCGCTACCTGAACGCTTACGTCCACGTGATTTGTCTGAGATTATCGGACAAGATCATTTACTTGGTGAAGACGCGCCTTTACGTCAAATGATTGACCAAGGACATTTACCTTCGATTATTTTTTGGGGGCCTCCAGGGGTCGGCAAGACCACTATTGCGCTGTTGTTAGCTCAAGCTGTAGATCGTACTTTTATTAGCTTGTCTGCACTCAACACTGGTGTTAAAGAGCTTCGAGAAATCATTGGGGAAAGTGGCGATCTCATTGTGCCAGTGGTTTTTATTGATGAAATTCATCGCTTTAATAAATCTCAACAAGATGCCTTACTGAGCGCAGTAGAAAAAGGCAAGATTACTCTGGTTGGTGCAACCACAGAAAATCCTTCTTTTGAAGTTAATAATGCTTTGTTGTCGCGCTGTCAGGTGTATACGCTGAATGCATTATCTGAGCATGATATTCAACATTTAATTGAACGTGCACTCAAGCATGACCAATTTCTGAAAGACCGTCATATTCACATCGAAGAATATGATGCATTAATTCAATTTGCCGCAGGTGATGCTCGTAAAGCACTCAATTTATTGGATCTCATTGCGAGCACATTTGAAGCAGATGTTGAAAATATGGTCACTAATGCCATCGTGGTAAAAGTAGCTCAACAAAATATCGCGCGATATGACAAATCTGGTGAGCAGCACTATGATTTAGTCTCAGCTTTCATTAAATCAATTCGTGGAAGTGATCCTGACGCTGCACTATATTGGATGGCGAGAATGTTAAAGGGGGGAGAAGATCCCGTCTTTATTGCACGTCGGATGTTGATTGCCGCTTCGGAAGATATTGGAAATTCTAATCCTAATGCGTTGTTATTGGCTGGGGAGTGTTTTAGATCCGTTCAAGCGGTTGGAATGCCAGAATGCCGTATTATTTTAGGCCAATGTGCAGTGTATTTGGCCACAAGCGCGAAAAGTAACAGCACTTACTTAGCAATCAATAAAGCATTAGAGTTGGCTGAACGTACGTCAAATCTTCCAGTTCCATTACATTTAAGAAATGCTCCGACCAAGTTAATGAAAGAGCAGGGATATGGTGTAGATTATTTATATCCACATCACTATCCAGAACATTTCGTGTTGCAGGATTATATGCCTCCAGAGCTGAAAGGCACCAAATTGTACGAATCAGCTCGTAATAAGCGTGAAGTCGAAGCAGAGCGTTTACAGCAGCGACGCTGGCAGCAAGAGCAGCAACAACAATAAAAAAAGCCCAGTTCTATGGGAAGCTGGGCGAAAAGCGATTCATTTGGTCGGCAACTACAGTCTCTCTCTTGAGCCACCAACTCCTGTAGTTGCCTGGTATAAAAATATATTAGTTGAACTTAGTAATATTGTAAAAACGATCATTTTAATAAATAACATTAATTTATTCGATTAATGGGGGTAAATTTAAAAACAAAAACAACAATTGAGTTTTTTAATGATCAATGACCCAGATTTGTCATCTTATTTAAATATCGATTCGATAAATTAATAGCATTACCAATGAGGAGAGAGCATTGGTAATGCTACTTAACAAAAATAATGAATGTATAACAATAATTTGAAAATATAAAAATAATATCACCAGATACAAAAAAGCCGAGTCATATGACTCGGCTTTATTTTATCTAAATTTTGATTTAGATATCAGAAAGGTCAACACCAATACGTGTTGCAACTTCTTCATAAGCTTCAACCACACCACCTAAACCTTGGCGGAAACGGTCTTTATCTAATTTTTTCTTGGTATCTTTGTCCCATAGACGGCAACCATCTGGAGAGAACTCATCACCAAGAACGATACGGTCATGGAACACACCAAATTCAAGTTTAAAATCAACTAAAAGCATGTTGCCTTGAGCAAAAAGATCTTTTAAAACCACGTTTACTTGGTGAGTTAACTCTTTCATACGCTCAAGTTGTTCAGCAGTAGCCCAACCTAAAGCAATTGCTTGAGATTCATTCACCATTGGGTCGCCCAAAGCGTCATCTTTGAAAAATAATTCAAATGTAGGTGGTGTAAGTTCTAAACCTTCTTCAACACCCAAACGACGGCAAAGCGAACCAGCTGCATAGTTACGGATTACACATTCAACTGGAATCATGTTTAACTTTTTAACCAAAACTTCGTTTGGCGTTAAAAGTTTTTCGAAATGAGTTTCGATACCTGCAGCTGCAAGTTTTTCCATGATAAAGGCGTTAAAACGGTTGTTCACCTTACCTTTGCGATCTAGCTGTTCGATTTTTTCGCCATTAAATGCTGAGGCATCATCACGAAAGACTAAAATCAGGTGGTCTGCACTATCGGTTTCATAAACGGATTTAGCTTTACCAGTATAGAGCAAGGTTTGTTTTAACATGGTGGAACCTTTTTCAGAAAAAATATGCCTAGAACGACTAGGCTGGCCAGTTTTGATAAATCTGGGTTAACAGGCTCGCAGCTTTTTGTTTGTCTGCAAACGCGTTAGTTGGGGTAAACACGGCCAAGGTATGACTCGAACCTACAGATGTCAGTTTAAGCACTAAACTTTCACCATCCACTTGAATTGTCGCGGAATGGGGATTCTTAGGTTGATTGACAAAGTTGTAGTTGAGGCTACTGAGGGTGGCGATTGTGTATTGCCAAATTGTAGCAGAATTTCCGTCAATTTTGATCAACGGATTGCCATTTCCATCAGTTAAAAGTTGTGGACGACCGACAGCAGTTGATTGTTCACTCTCAACAGGATTAGAAACGGTTGGTGCCACATTAGGACGAGGTAGCTCGAAACGATTACCTCGCTTATTAACCATTTGTGGCGCATTGTCTATTGCAAGCTGTTCAACAACAGGCGCTGGATAAAGCGGTGTTGCTGGTCTAACCATTGAACCTTCAGGAAATTTAAGCGGGGTTTGTGCAGTAGATTTTTTATAATCGAGTGAACCATTATCGATACCAATCGTACTACAACCGACCATGCTGAGGGCTGAAAGGGCAAGGGGTAAACCAAAACGTAGTTGCATAGTTGTTAAACTCTTCTTTAAATAATGCTCGCAGCTTTTAATGCATCACGCAGTGAAGCTCGATATTGTTCTGCTAATGGAGTAAGTGGTAAACGGATACCTGTACCAATTAATCCCATTTCATGAAGTGCCCATTTCACAGGAATTGGGTTTGATTCACAAAATAGAATTTCGTGTAAATTTGCAACTTGATCATTAATTGCTTTTGCTTGAGCTGCATCACCCACTAAACCAGCGGCACACACTTGGCTCATTTGCTTTGGAGCAACGTTAGCGGTCACAGAAATATTACCTTTCGCACCATGCTCAATCAGTTGATATGCTGTTGCGTCATCACCTGAATAGACCACCATATCTTTGCCTTCAAGTGCTTTTAAAAGCTCAGCACCGCGAGGAACATCACCTGTTGCATCTTTAATACCTACGATTTGAGGAATATCAGCAAGACGAACTACAGTTTCATTGCTCATATCAACGCCAGTACGGCCAGGTACGTTATAAAGAATTTGCGGTAAATCAACAGCTTCAGCAATTGCTTTGTAATGCTGATACAAGCCTTCTTGAGTCGGTTTGTTATAATATGGCGTTACTAAAAGTGCAGCATCTGCACCAAGCTCTTTAGCTTCTTTGGTAAGCTCAATCGCTTCATGCGTTGAGTTTGCGCCTGTGCCGGCAATAATTGGAATGCGTTTATTGGCTACACGAATGATTTCTTTAATCACTTGAGTGTGTTCAGCCATGCTTAAGGTCGAAGCTTCACCTGTTGTTCCCACGGCAACGATACTATTTGTACCTTGTTCAATGTGCCATTCAACAAGCTTCTCGAGACCCTTCCAATCAACAGTTCCATCTTCAAACATTGGAGTGACGATTGCGACGATTGAGCCTTGAATTACCTGAGCTTGCTGAGTAGTCATTTTAAAACACGATCCTATTTTTCCATCCAGTGAAGGTTGAGAAGCGAAGTTTGGATGGGTATGTATTTTGATTTATATCACGATCCAATATGCCTGCATACTGGATAATGCGTATGCAAATTATGAACTAAGCTACCAATAAGAACAATATGAATTCACTTCAGTCAAAAAAAAGTTTAGTTAAAACAAGTAACTTTTTTTAAAAAAAGCAATTTTAAGACCTTATGGTTAGGCATTTAAATAACAGGGAAGATAGATGTTCGTCTATGAAAGTATTGCGGATAAAAATGAAAATTCGAACTAAAATCTGACCAATTTACCCTGAATTAATAGCTTATATCACTTACATCAGATTTAAGATGTATGTATGTACAGGTGAATAGACTAATAATTTTTAAATTATGTGATTATTATAATTTATAAAACGTCTTAATTTTTTTACTTAAAGGTTAAATTATTCTAATACTTATAGATTTTATAATAGATTTTTCTTGGTTTTTTCCTAAATAAAAAAAATAATTAATCGTTTTGAAGACTAGAATTTATTTTGGTTGGCAAGAGGTATGAAATTTAATCTTATTTTGATTACATTTTATTACACCATTTGATAACTCTCACTTTCATTGACTTACATAGATAATCGGGCATCGGACTCAAATGCTGATGAGTGAGGGAAGTTCAATGCAAGAATCAGTAAGTAACAAACATGCAATTTTGACGGTAGGTATCTGCTTCCTCATTGCAGTAATTGAAGGCTTAGATATTCAGGCTGCAGGTATTGCAGCTGCGGGTATCCGTGAACATTTTGGTTTAGATAGTTCACAATTAGGTGTGTTTTTTAGTGCCGGTATTTTAGGTCTGTTACCTGGGGCACTGGTAGGTGGGCGTATTGCGGACCGTATTGGTCGTAAAACAGTTTTAATTTGGTCTGTTGCTGTTTTCGCTGTATTCACTTTATGTACGGTATGGGTAAATAGTTTTAACAGTTTATTGGCTGTACGTTTCCTTGCAGGTGCAGGACTAGGTGCAGCAATGCCAATTCTCATCACTTTGGCTTCTGAAGCTGTAACCCCACAAAATCGTGGTCGTGCTGTAGGGCTAATGTATTGCGGTATGCCTGTCGGTGCTGCGATCTTATCTTTAATTGCAAGTACAGATTTCGGTGCTAACTGGAAAAATATTTTCTATCTTGGTGGTTTATTACCATTAATTGTTATTCCAGTGATGATGAAGTTCTTACCTGAATCTAAAGAATTCTTGAAAACGCAAAATAGAACTGAAGCTGAAATTGCAGAAGCTCCACAAGGTTCGTTTAAAGATTTGTTTAATTCACAGAATCTTCTTCGTACGATGTTCATCTGGTGTAGCTATTTCTTCACGCTCATGGTGGTTTACATCATGCTCAGCTGGTTACCTTCTCTATTCCAGGAATTAGGTTTCTCAAGAAAAGAAGGTGCAACAGCGCAATTCTACTTCATGGTAAGTGCAACTGTAGGTACTGTGATTTTAGGTGTATTAACTGATCGCTGGAAAAAAGCTTATGTGATCTTGTTAATGTACGGTGGTATTTTGGCTGGTCTTCTTGCATTGAATGCAGCAAGCTCACTCACACAAATGTATTTGGCTTCAGCATTGGTTGGTGCTTTCGTGATTGGCTGTCAAGGTGTGCTTTACGCATTTGGCGGTATTGTGTACCCAACAGAAGTACGTGGTACAGGTGTTGGTGTGGCATCAGCAGTAGGTCGTATCGGTGCTATGCTTGGGCCAGCAATTGCAGGATCATTGTTAACGGCTGGATTTGGTGCAGCAGGAGTAATCTCTGCAGCAATCCCTTGTATTATTATTTCTGCAATCTTCATGTTAATGTTGGTACGTCGTATCCAAAATTAAGACAAAAACATAGATTAAAGCCTGCTTGATGCAGGCTTTTTTTATAGAATTTTGATATCAAATTTTCAACTCAAGCAATTGTAGTTCTCATGATCCTATGCAATAGTCCCTAACAATTTTAAAAATATTGGGAGCTGAAAAGGATGTTCCAACCACAACAAAGTGCACTTATCGTTGTTGATGTTCAGAATGGATTTACCCCTGGGGGAAATTTGGCGGTAGCGAATTCAGATCAAATTATTCCAACCATTAATTCACTTGCTCAGCATTTTGAAAATGTTGTCCTTACCCAAGATTGGCATCCTCAAGACCATATTTCATTTTTTGAAAATCATCCTGGAAAGTCTGCTTACGAGACGATTGAATTAGCTTATGGTCGTCAGGTGTTATGGCCTTCACATTGTGTACAGGGTACACATGATGCAGATTTCCATCCAGAGTTGAATATACCCAAAGCGCAGTTGGTCATTCGTAAAGGTTTTCATCCACATATTGATAGTTATTCTGCCTTTTTAGAAGCTGATCATCGAACATCGACTGGCTTAGCAGGTTATCTGCGTGAGCGTGGAATTCGTGACATCTTCATTGTCGGGATCGCCACTGATTTTTGTGTGGCTTGGACGGCAATTGATGCTGCAAAATTAGGTTTTAACAGTTATGTCGTGTCAGATGCGACTAAAGGCATCGATTTAAATGGTTCGTTGCAACATGCATGGCAAGAAATGCTTGCACAAGGTGTGAAACGAATTTACGCCAAAGAACTGATGACTCTCAGACACTCAGCGCAGACCATTTAAAGGCATGGCTCAAGATCATACGTCGTTAATCCAACAAGTGAACTTCTAAATGAAAGCTATCAATCAATTCGTGCAGAAAACCTTTGCGCTGTGGGTACTCCTATTTGCAGGAATTGCCATGTATATGCCAGAAGCTTTTATTTGGCTTAAGTCTTATATCACTTGGATGCTCGGGATTATCATGTTTGGCATGGGAATGACCCTGTCGTGGGAAGATTTTAAAAGTGTTCTCAGCCAGCCTAAGGCGGTTGCCGTTGGCGTGAGTGCTCAATTTATAGTGATGCCATTATTGGCATGGGGATTGTGCATAGCATTTCGATTACCCGCTGAAATTGCCGTTGGCGTACTCCTTGTTGGATGTTGTCCCGGAGGAACAGCATCTAACGTCATTGCTTATATGGCAAAGGCAAATGTGGCTTTGTCCGTCGCGTGTACCTCAGTTTCAACGATGTTAGCACCTTTGCTGACACCATTGATTTTTTATCTCTTAGCGAGTCAGTGGATCGATATAGATGCGGTAGCAATGCTTGTATCGGTAATGCAAGTGATTTTGTTCCCTATCATTTTAGGGGTGATCGTGAGCGGCCTATTTAAGCAAAAAATAGATCGATATATCGCAATGATGCCTATGGTTTCAGTCATCGCGATTGTATTGATTGTGGCTGCGATTATTGCTGGAAGTAAAGTGCAAATTTTACAGTCAGGTTTACTGATCCTTGCTGTTGTAATTTTACATAATGGATTAGGATATTTTATAGGTTATTGGGCTGCAAAATTATTGCAGCTCAATCAAGCAGATGCTAAAGCAGTTTCGATAGAAGTAGGGATGCAAAATTCTGGCTTAGGCGTTGCTTTAGCTGCGGTTCATTTTGCGGCAACCCCCATTACAGCACTTCCAAGTGCAATTTTTAGTTTGTGGCACAATATTTCTGGACCCGTCTTGGCAAGTTATTGGGCGACGCGTGACAAAGCTCACCTTAAAAAACATGAATATGACGATGATGTGATTAAGTAGCTGATTTTATTTCATTAACTGATCTAGAAATTCTTTTTCAGTCATGATGTGGATACCATGTTGCTTTAAAAGCGCTGCTGTAACACCGTCCGCATTTATTTTTGTACCCGAAAAAGAGCCATCATAAATCTGACCAAAACCACATGATGGACTTTTAGCTTTCAAAATCGCATGAGTAATCTCATGTTTTTTCGCAAAAGCTAATGTCTGTTTTGCTCCTAAAATAAATGCTTTGGTAACATCTTTTCCCGAAAGATCAATCACTTTTGCATGACCACTCAAAACATCGGAGCCTGTTCCTTTTTGAATTTCAGCAGGGGCTCTGGGAGTGCTAAGTCCTCCAGAAATTTCAGGGCAGGTTACGACGGCCTGATCGGTATCAATGAGCATTTTAATTTTTTGTTGAAGGCAATGTTGACCATCGTAGCGAACTGGATGTCCGACTAAACATGCACTGATAAGATATTTCATTTGATAAAAAAAAGACCGATAATTTTCATTATCGGTCTTTTTGTATGAGAGTAATAAAGTTTCATACTGATTGAGCCTTATCTCATTGATATTTCGACTTAGCAATAAATGGAAGAAAAAATAAAGTTTCATACTCAGCTTTATCTTTTCTTCTACTTTAACTTTTAATCGAGTAATAAAGTTTCATACTGAAATGAAACTTTAGGCTCGGTGAATCTACTTTGATATTATATCAGTGATGTTAGAAAGTCAGTATAAGCTTTCAGTTTTTCAATATCTTGAAGTAATTGGTTTTTCTTTCTTAATATTTCAGTTTTTAGTTCTGGAAAGTCTATAAGGGCTTGTTCAGAAGCTTTGATTTGGTTTTCGTAAATCATTTGCTTTTCTTTTAATTCACTTGTTTTGAAAGTAAGTTTTTTAAAATCATTTTTGACAGCTATTAGATTAAATTGTTTTCTAAACTCGAGCATGCTTTCTGTTTCAACGAATGTTGAAAGTCTTGGATTGTCAGAATGAATATTTTTGGCCAAGTGCCCTTGTTTAACAAGTTTTCTTAGAAGTCTATAAAGCTGCTGTTGGTTGATTCGTTGCTTTTCATCTTTTGAAAGATTCAAGTTTTTCCAAATTTTGTTTGATGTCCATCCATCAATTTGATTGTGGGATAGAAGTAATAGAAAAGATTGAAAGATAGGTGAAGCTATTTGTTTCATGATGAAAAACTATAAAACTCAAAAAAAAGAGGATTATAGTCCGTGGATATATAGTCCTCAAATAGTGATAGTTCTGTTTTTTAAGCATTTGAATGTTTATGTCAGAACTTACTATTCAATTTGGGCAATTGGTTCGAAAATACAGAAAAGAAAAAAGCATGTCACAAGAACAATTGGCATTGCTTTGTAACATGGATCGGAGTTATTTAGGGCGGATTGAAAGAGGAGAGGTAAATCCTACATTGGAGAAAATTTATGAACTAGCAGATCAATTAGGTGTTAGTTCAAAAGATTTATTGCCATAATTTCAATCTAGCAAAGATTCTTGAGCAACATAAAAAAAAAGTTCAGCTACTTTTTCATTATTTTCTTCTAAAATAAGATAATTAGTCTTCTTGTGAGTAATAACTTTAAAATAGTTATATGCTTCCTCCAATGAAGTACTATTAGAAATCATAAATCTAAGTACACAAGAGAAAATATCAGCTAAGTGAAATTTAAAAATATTAATATCTGTTTGGTTAAGATTTAATTTTTTCATGGCAGGATGAGCTGCTAGTTCATTTAGTTCTGAAGGAAGAAGACCGAAACCTAAGCATTTTGAGTAGTTTCTATGATTTCTTGAGCTTCTTAATAACTTCTCAGAAAAGCAGGAAATTAAAAATAGTTCTATATTTTTAAAAATAGACATTTGTGATAGTTCTAGTAAAGGTTTTTTTTGAAATTCACTACTTTGTCCTCCATATAAGGTTGCAGATGTACTATGCCCTATAAAGATAACTCTAGAGTTTTCAGAAATTTCATTTATTTGTTTAACCGCCTCTTGATAGGACTCATGATTTGCTTCACAACTAATAAGAACTATTGAACCATCTGCAATAAAATTACTTAAATTTTTAATAACTTTATTCATAAAGTAAATAGTTGGATCATTTGGATAAATTAGATAATACATATTATTCATTTAAATCCAATATATGAGCGTATGTTAGATCAATAAAATATTTCTGGAACTCTTTAGCATGGTGAGAGTCGTGATTAATTTGTTCAGAAATATATTGAAGATTTTTGCCTTTAAATGGAGGATAAACATTCTTAAACTCTAACTCAGGCATTTCTTCTAGTCGAATTTTTAAATAATCTGACATCGAAAAGTTAGAGTTAATTTTTTTTACTAATGCAGTAATATCATCAACTAAATTCTTTCTATGATAAAAGGCATGAATATTTAACTTAATTAACTTAAACAATTCATCATTATCAAGAATATGATCCTTAAATTTATTTTCTTCCGAAGAGTAGCATACAAATTTGGCCTTTCTAAATAGAAAATGTTGTGAATTTGAATGGTTTATGAGCCAGCGAATAAGCTCATAGCCATTTAAAGTATTGCTGGCAAAATTAAAATCACAAGCAACTACATCGTATTTGACAGCTTTGTGGTGCTCATTAATTTCATTTTTAATTTTATCAAAATCAATTTCAAAACTTCCAGAAGGTGTTTCTGTTTTAAACTTATGGTCTTGAGGATTGATAATTTCTATTTTAATTTCAATCCCTTCTCTTCTTAATTTTCTTGTAATACCTTCAATTGATTCAGAAATATTACCATCATCTAGCATTAAAATCTTTCTAAGAGTCATTTGAAAGTTACCTCAAAGCATGCTCCAGATAATAATTCATTATTACCTTTAAATCTAATTTCAGCGTTCATTTCTTCAAGAAGCTGTCTTGAATAAAAGAGTCCAATACCAGAACCTGATATTTCCTCAGGGGGAGTATCACGTACTCCTAAGCTAAAAATTTCTTCAGGTTGATCTATAAATAAATCTGATAAACCTATACCATCATCTGAGATTAAAATAATTAGTTTATTTTCAACTAAAGAAGGGGAGAATTCTATACTTGAAGCTCCCCATTTTACAGAATTTGAAATAATATTGTCTAAGACTATTGATAAATTAAGTACACTCAGACTACGGATAAAATTATAATTATTATTATATATAAACTTTATACTGTGATTACCAAAGGTCTCTTTATAAGTTTCTAGGTACTCGTAAATATATTGAACTATATTTATGTTTTTAATATCTATATCTTTATCAAAATCAGATCTAATTGCAAGTTCTGCCATCTTAAGTGTTTTCAAAGCATAAAGTCTAATATTATTTAGCTTTTTAATAATCTCATTATTATCAATATCATCATATTCAATACTATCAATTAGATTGTCAATTCCATTATTTATTTCTGAATTATTTATTTTAATAGTATGAATTAAGCCATCAGCATCTTTACTAAGTGTCTTTCTAGTAGCAAGAAGATATGCGTGTTTTTTCTTTTCAACTTCTAAAGTTTTAATAATTTTTTTTGTTTCTTCTTTAGCTTTTTTTGTTTCTGATTGAGCTTCACTCACCATTTTTTTGCTGGTATTAATAATGGTCTTTATCACACCTTTTTCTTTGGATGATAATTCTTCTAAAGATTTATTTTGTGTATTTTCAATAAAATCTTCTAAAAAACCTAAATATTTTTCCTGATTTATTAATTGAATTTTATTAATTAAATTATTATCTATTTCGAAATCAATAAGGTCAAAAACAGAGTCTTTAATTCTAAAAATTTCTTTTTGTATATTTTCAACAGATAAATCTTTTGTATAAAAGCGGTCTGGATTCTTTAAAACATCATCAGAAGAAACTGATAGTAGTTTACCCCATCTATCTTCTAACCTATTCCAATCAGTACCTTTAACTACAAAATTTTCTAATTGTCTTATTATAGTTGTAACAAAACCATATTCTTTTTTTCCATTCTTTAATAAAGCTTTTTCTTCTTGGTCGAAGGCTATTAATTCATAATATGCTTTATTGTGAGCTAGACCTTCACGACTAGTAATTACAGCAAAGGTATCATCCTGATCTATAACATCAATTCGACCTATAATTTCACGAGTTCCTAGATTACGAGAAGTCCCTTGTGATTTTCGTTGATCTAGTCCTAACCAGTCATTTTTTTCATTTCCATAAGGTGATATTCTAAAATTATTATAGAAAAGAAAAACAGAGCCATAATTATTAGGCTTGATACCAAAGTTTTTTGTGAAGTAAGATTTAGATAAAGGATCTAAATAATGAATTTCTACTTTAATATTTTTTAATAGCTGATAGGGGTTTTTAGCTTTATATTTATAAACTAATTCTCCCTGAAAATATAAAAAAGTTTCAATAAAATCTCCTGTAGAATCAATAAATGATTTTATATAAGTAGTTTTAAAAGCTAATTTTTCTAAAATATTATTAGTAATTTTGTTATTATTTATTTGCGCTAATTCTCTATCTTCAAACTTGATATTAGATTTAAAAATTACTTGAAAATCATCATCTAATGAAGGTGAGAACTTTTCAATTTCAGCAATTAATTTTTTTAACTTTTGTTCTGACCAATCATTTCTAAGTTTACTAATGATTAAAACAGTACCTTGGTCGAATTTTTGTTCATTAATATTTTTTAAGAATAGGCCTTCTTCTAAAATTTCGATTTCTAAAATAATATCTGAAATAACCTCAGATTTTCCTCTATTTTCAAAATTCTCCCAATTTATTGATAATTTTAAATATTCATCATTTTTTGATTTAGTATAAAGTTCTAAAAAGCTACCTAAGCGATCACAACTGAATCGTCCTACACCTTTATTTCCTGCATATTCTTTATTTCGACTATATTTCTTTTCAGAATAAGCAATATTTAACCATTTATCTTTAATATCTGATTTAGTCATACCATGACCGAAATCTTTAATAATAATTTTCCCTTCAGAAACAAGAGGACTGGTTTGTGTAGAAATATCATTGAATTCTAATATTACTTTGGGAGAGTTGGCATCTTTAGAATTTTTAATTAATTCAATGATTGCGACATTATCATTATAAATTAAACCCCTACCGACAATATCTTTGATACCAGCATTAGCTATAAAGTTAACTTGTAACTCATTATCATCATCTATGTTTAGATTTTCTTCATTTTGCATAATGATCTTCTATTTCTTTGATTAATAAACCTAATGCTTCAGCTAAGAAAGGAGGGACAGCATTACCAATTTGAGTATAACGTGGACATTCACTTGTTCTACGATCACCACCAGTAGTGTATTTTCCTAAGATTTTAAACGTATCAGGAAATGATTGAATACGGGCCATTTCTCTAACAGTCAGAATACGAGGCTCTGAATAATGTAATAAATCATCAGGTAAAGTAGTCAAGGTTCTCGATGGCTGAGATGCATCTAAAACTGTGATCGCCTGTTTTCTAGTACCAATATGAGCTCTCATTTCATCATTGAGACTCGTGCCTGGTTTACAGATTTTTTGAATTTCTTTAAATTTTTTAATAGTTGATTCTTTATGTCTAGCAAGTCTCAAACTATTAGGTACTAAGTCATTAATACCTTCTCGTATTACATTTTGGTATTCAGTAGGTGTAGGTCCAGGTTTATAATCGATTTGCTTAAATCCACTGATTTCATTTCCTGAATGGTATTTAACACCATTATTTTTAACAAGTAAGTCTCCGATTGCTTCTTCAGTCGTTATATGTCGGAAAGGTAAATTTTTAGAATCCAAGAATTTTTTTCTAGATCCGATTAATTGAGAGAAGGGGGCAAATTTTTTTGAAGATAATAACTCTTTTTTAATGCCGATCATGATGAATCGAGTTCTTTTTTGTGGAACACCAAAATCAGCACTGCAAACAAAATTATGGAAAACTTTATAGCCCAGTTTCTCTAGCTTAGCTTTTACGACTAGTGAATATGGTTTCTTAGTTTTACCATTCTCTTTGTTCTTGAAAGATGAGTTAAATCCTCTCACATTTTCCAACAGTAAATATTTCGGTGATATGACTTCAACCATCTTAATGTATTCTTCAGAAAGTTTATTTCGAGGGTCATTTTCATTTCTCTGTCCAGCCAAAGAAAACCCCTGACATGGCGGCCCACCAGCGATTAGATCTACTTTTCCTTTTAAATCATTTAGTTCTTCAGAATAGTTTTTAAGCAACTCTTGAATGGTTGTTTCTTTTTTAGGTAGCCAAGTCGGCCAGTAGAAATGTGAATTTTCACTATCAATTAAATTATATTTGAAAGTAGCAAAAGCCATAGAGTCTTTTTCAACAGCTAAAATACCTTGCCATCCAGCTTTGCCAAGCCCAAGAGACAATCCACCGCAACCCGAGAAGAGATCTATGTATGTTAGTTTTTGATTATTAACATCATTAAGCATTTACAGAAATTCTCTTGAAGTGTGAATCACAGATTTTTCCTATTATAAGATTTTACTCGTGAAAAGATACATGCCATAGCTGTGAATACCATAAAACTCTATTTAAAGTAAAATCTTAAACATACGATTCGCCCAACCAATTAATTCTAGATCAGATATTTCCTGATTCCTTGAATTCATCCTAGGGTGATTTAATGTACTATTTTTATAGCAAATGTGCTTAAAGATTCCTTTTGGCCAACGTAAGCATTGAGTGACAACAAGCTCAAGTACTTTAGTTCGATCAGTTAGGTTCCATTGATTCACATCTTTAAGTAACAAAACACGAGTTGAAAGAGGCTTTTTATTATCAGAAGTATCAACCTCTAAGATCACAATATTTTGACCATTGAATTGGAAGCTGACTTCTGCCACACATCTAGGATTACCATCAGTTTTAACATGCTTAGAGTGGCCTTGAATGTTCGGTAATTTGTGAAGTTGAAAAGTAAAATTTTGAACTGAATTTTCTTTGCAAAACAAATCAATCATTTGTTGAAATGCAGAGAAACGATCAAGATACAGATGAAGATCTTCAGTTTCATCTTCAATACCATTAAATTCAGCAGAGGGGACTGAGCCTTCAGAAATAGGTTCGTTGGTACTAACTCCAGATGATGGATTTGTAGATGGTAAATCTTGATCTTTTGTACCATGATTTCTAAGTCGTGATTTCTTAGTGGTTTTCCTTGTTTCAATGGCTTCTAGGAAGTCGAAGTGTGTCGGTACAACATCAATGATTTGAACATCATCGCTATTGCCATCCTCATCATCTTTAATGGTTGGCTCTTTTCCATTATTTTTAGTTCCTGAAGAGTTTTCACCTTTCCCTCCTGATTTAGACTCAATGAATTTATCGCTATAGAACTCAACTTCTTTAGAAATTCGGCTTGAGATTCTTTCGAAACCTGATATTTCATTGACAAAAAACTCAGAAGTTTCAGCTCTGTAATAGCCATATGTATCAAAGATTACACCATTGAGTAGGGGCGGTTTAAAACAAAAACTCCATATACGGTATTGGTCAACGTCATAGCCATATTTGGTACAAAACTGACTGATACTTTCAAAAGATTGTCGAATATCAGGATCAAGAAGAATCCAAGATAAAATGCGTCGTATACCTGAATCATTGAAATGAGAAATAGGGTATGAGCAGGCTGGTAAAATATTGATGAGATAATGATCTCGATTTGAAACAATATCGAAATCGATACTCAAACTATTCTCTATAATTGCTGACCTTGCTAAATATGGCGTATAGAAAAACAGAGATCGAGCAAGTTCAAATTGTGGTAGACGAACTTTGATTGTTTCGGACATTGGTTGACCGAATTGATCCACACGGACTGCATCAAATAAGAAATAATGTTCAACAAACTTGCCTATAGGTAAGTTTGAATTGTGGACAGAAGATAGCCAATTTTGAGTTGAACTAATTTTAAAGCGTAGGTTGTAGCCTTTGGGATATTCTTGAGTGGGGTTAATGTGACTATTTTTTCTTAATAACTTTGCATTAGAAAAATTAGTGGAAGTGGTCTCAGGTATTTTATTTTCATTTTCCAAAGCTAGATTTATTGCCCAACTGCCTGAGTTATGTTTTTTAAACAAAGAACCAATCTTTTTTATTTTCATGTTCTTAGCGATATGACTGATCTTAGCCATGATTAATCCTTTTAATTTGATTTAGGAATTTGAGTGCTTCATCTGTTAATCGTTCTTCACTTAATCCTGAATGTCGTAATAATTGCCAACTCGCTTGGCGTTGATTAGTTTTTTGAAATTGAATAATTGTTCGAGTGATTCTTCGGATTTGATAAGAGCTAATATCTTCTGAAAAAGTACTCAAAAATTTATGTGTTAAGGGCAGCTGATATAGGTTTTTCTCTACAGTGGAGTGTTGCGGTAGTTGCTTGAGATACCAGTTTCTAGATTGCCTAGGTAAACTCAAATCGTCTAATGATTGATAGAATATTTTGAATAATTGCCTCACCATGTACCAATCCCTAAGGGGCCAATCTACTTTCTTTGGAATACTTGCGGGCCAAGCATGAAAGCTTTTATTTTTTGTGAGTAACCAAGTTTTATCATTGCGATAAAGCCATGCATACAAAGCAGCATTTTTGGCTCTAGAAGGTTTTATTCCAAAATTTTTAATCAAAGACATCCATTCATTACGTTTTTCTTTGAGCATCAATATGTCTTTGCACTTTGTTCTTTCACTAGGTGTATCAGTATTAGAGTAATTAGCAGGTAATTGATGAATTTCACTCAGAATGGCTGTCCATGTCCAGCCTTTAGGGAAAAACGTCTCTAAGACAATAATATGTTCAAGATAACTGAATGACTTACGATGCTTTCTAAAGATAGCTTTAAACCAACTTGTTTCAGACTTCAGTTCATCTAGGTGATGTTGCTGTAGCCATTTTAAATCCCATGTTTTTATAACTGCTGCATGAATTTTCGAATGATCAATGTGTTTAGAACCTTTGTTAAAACCTAATCGCTTTGCAATACGTTGATAAAATTGACTCCATTGATGAAATGTAGGTGATGTTGTTGGTAGAAGTTCTAACAACTCATCAACATGCCTACTCACGATTAGATCTAATTTATGAGCAGGGTTATTAGGTTGCTTGAGATCTAGGATGAAACTTGCAGGAATAAATTGATGTCGTCCATTGAAATGGGCTGGTGGTAAAAATTCTGACAATTTAACTTTATGTTTGCTACAACAATTTGCGCCTTGGATGTACCAAACTCTTGACCAAAAGAATTCTCCATATTGTTGATATTGGTCTTCTAGACAATGATGACAATATCGATGCTTTGATATCTGCTTAACTTTGGATGCTACAACTCCTAATGCTAAATGGATAGAACCTTTTGATTGACTCCCCATCCATTGAAGGCATTTCAAACGTGTGTTTTCTGGAGAAAATAATGCATGGATTGGAAAAAGTGTATGTTTATAAGCAAGGTTTTCGAGCGCATGGTGTGGTGGTAAATGCTTTGAAAGACATATTAGATGGCTAGGTAAATCAATCGTGGCAATAACTTTACGATTAGCAAATACTTCTTCAAGTAATTGCTTCGGGCTTGTAATAGCATGGTGAATTCCAGCTCTTGCTATCGTGCTGTAAATTAACTCATTGGGATATGGTGTAGGAAAATTCAACATACCAATTCAACTATTACATTGATCGAACCCAAGTTTGAGTATCAAAAATTAAATCACTTGATTGAATAACGTCATAAAAATTTTGAGATTTTTGCTTTTGCGAAAACTTAAACCTTAAATCATCTGACGGTAAGGTCATCCATTCGCTCTGCTTTATTTTTTTGAGATTAATTTTTTCAGGTTTAGTTTCTTTATCTGCCTCAACTTCAGTGAGCCAATTCGAAACAATAGGCATGAGTTCTTGCATATTAAGATGAGGAAATTCGACAAAAGCTTTTTTGATTACAGCGATTACTTTAGATTCTGGATATCCAGTGGCGATAAGTAGGTTATGCAATCTTTGCGCATGTATATTTCCATTATATTGTTCAACTTTTTCTTGTTCTTCTTCTATTTTTTTCTGAAGTAGAAGTAAGGTTTTGTCCACATATGGAATAGTTAAGTCGGAATAAAGTGCGATGCGATTAGGATCTCCAGACTTGAGCGCTTCTATCATTGGGTGGACAAATTTGAGTTCATCCTCATAGACTTGTCTAAGCAAACTAGGAGTTATTCTTTCTAGTCCGGTCATGATCGCTCGACATTGAGCCAAAACAAAAAGTTTGACGACTATATCCAGTACTCCTTGAGAGAGTTCATACCAACAGTCTCGAATTTCTTCACTCAGTTGTTCTTTATTCGTTAGCCATTGGTATTTCCAAAGGGCATTGGTGAAAGCCATCCATTCTGTTCTCGTCGCGGTATCTGATAATGGAGGAGTATTCTTCATGGGTTCCCATATAACAGCCCCAAAACCAGCCCCACGACGTGCTGAACGTAGATCTTTATCAAAGATAAATCTGGCTTTAGGTGTGCCGACCATAACTACTGGTAAACCTACAACATTAATTAAGGTGACAAAGAAATTCAGCATTTTGTCAGCACCACCTGAATTCTTAACGCTCAAATGCTGAATTTCATCTATAACGAGAACACCAATAGCGTAGGTATTGGTAATTTGACGCATATAGTTGAGTAGAGCTTCGATTCCTAATCTTTTTAAGGCTACTTTTCTTTCAAAATCTGTTCCTAAAGCAACATCAATCGCTTTAAAAAAATGCAAACATAGATTTTTTAATGAGCCGTCATGAGGGCAGTCAATTTTGAGATAAACGAGTTGAGTGAAGTTGTATTTTTCATGGTAAATCACTTGAGGATAAAGGTTTAGGATGCGCTGTAACGTTGTACTTTTACCACTGCCTGAACAACCGATCAGTGAATAGCTTAAAGCTGTAGATTTTGGTGCATCAAAACGAAAGGCATTGATGTCTCCCGACATAATACGCTCATAACCATTTTGCAAGTGTTGGTGCAATTTACCATCAGCAATATTGCGCCCGACATAGCCTTGACGAATTAATATTGCAATTTTTTGCTCTAGTGAAATATGCCGAGTAATGGGTTGAAAAAATTGATGAAGCAGTTGAGATGAAAGATGAATTCTTTCGTTCTTAGATCTCAGAATATCTTCAGGGTTAAAGTCCACTTTACCAATCAGATTAGCTTTGATATCTGCAATTTCTTGCATGATTGGTGGTAGAGCTTCAATAAATGGATTGTCTTTATATTCACCAAAACTAGGCGTGTAACGTGCTTGAATAAAATTTAATGGCAAAGTCATTTAGTCATCCTCACCAAATAATTCGTCTGTTAAGTCTGGATAATGAACCGCTTCAGCATCTTGAGGCTTAATTGAGGTTTTCAGTTTAGGCATTGGAATAATATTGGTATCCACTATTTCTTGCTGTTTTACCTTAGCTTTACGTTCAATATTTTTTTCTTTTGCTTTATTTTCAGTTATTTCAGCGATTCGTTGAGATGGTTTAATTGGACTCTTCGGAAGCTTAGTTTTAAGTTTCTCACTGATAAAAGCTTCAAGCTCTCTTCGTTTTTTTGAAGCCTCTAGTTCATGCTGTACAAGGCTTTCTTTTTGGGCTTTTTGTTTGTCTTTGATTTCCCACAAAGTACAATCTTTAAATTCTCTCGATCGATCGGAGAGAGCTCCTATCCAATATTCGAGACTATTATCTTTAGGAAAAATATAAATTTTATTCATTGAGTAAGGATCATATGCAGCTTCAAGGTTTTGAGGACGAGAACTTCCTGTTTTACGATGCAACCAACCAAGATCAAGTACTTCTCTCGCTAGGTAATAAAGCCCAAATGCTTTGATGCCTAAGTCTGATATTGTGATTTTAGTACGTGGTAATAATGCGATTCTGAGAGCTTCCTCTGGAACATTTCTCAATTTTCCAGTTCTATTTTGAATACCCCAATTCCATAAATGTAAGGGAATGGTTGGTAAATCATTAGGCATATCTGCTTCACGGTCATATGTTTTTAAAACATGAAATTGATTATGTGAAATGATGCAGGCAAGAATGATTTCAGTAAATTGGTGAATATTTAATGTCGCATCTTGACGATAATCACGACCACCAAATTTTTTTACAGTGCTGCCGTCAACAACACCTTTTCCTTTACCTTCTTTTTTGAAATAAGCTTGATACGTATTGAAAGCCTGTTCCACTATGCCTTTAGCATCACCACGTCTCGCTGGTGCATTTTCGAGTCTTACAGCGAATGTTTTTTCTAAGGCTTCTATTTGATAGCCTAATAATTCTCCTCGATCCGCGAGTAAAGCATCAGGTAGACCGACTGCTGGCCAATCTTCTGGCTGAATTGAGATTCCGTACTCAGCACAATACTTAACCTTATCGGTCATCGCTATATTCAATGCTTGTATTGCAGCTAAATATGAAGGTGATTCAAAACCTATATAAAATCCTGCGACTAAACGACTGAAGACGTCAATCACGAAGTAAATAGTGGGTCTACCAACAATACTTTCAGGATTTGAGTTTGAAACTAGATAAATATCGGCAATCGTGGCATCAATTTCATAACGTGCTCCAGGACCTAAGGCTTGAGCGTTAGACGTTGATTGCAAAGGGCGATAGTCCTTACGGTAGTTTGAGGTACCAATACGAGCTTTTATACTTTCAATTTTTTTGAATTCTTTTTCGTAGTAATACTTAAACTGCCATATTGTCGGAATATCTGATTCTGCTATATCTGGGTAGAGATTTTTATAAGTGGTTTGAAATTTCCGATATACAAATGGAAGTGAATGTTTATTGTCTTTTAAAAAGAATAATTTAATGGTGCGATAAAAAAGTTTTTCAATGTCTTCATTAACATTAATTCCTTGTTCACTATTATAGATACGAGGCCGACCTAATTTTTTGTCTTTAGCCGTTCTTTTTTGACCTTTAGCTCCACTATTTCTGTAATCAGGAAGTAATGCATTAGGAGTTTGTCCTCTTTGCCAATATCTACGAGCTAAGCGATAAATAGTTTGTTTGGTGACTTCATGTTGATTCATGATTTCACTCACTATTTTTCCTCTTTGAGCTGGGATATAAAAGAATTCATGAGAGATCAGGGGATAAATAAGAGCATAATTTTGGTCACGTTTTATTTCTTGTATAGATTCCTTCTCAGTCTGAATGAAAGCAAGTGACTCATGTGGGTCTATTGCTCTTTCAATATTGCCATCTTCCAAACCTTTTAATATTTCTGTTCTACTAAGCTCGATTGGAAAAGCATTTTCAAGGTCAAGACGAATCCAAATCACAGAGTAAGGTAGGATCGTTAAAATCCTAAATAAAGAGCTTTCAAAACTTAATACTTCATTGATTTTCAGCATGAAGTACCTCATTCCAAATATTAAGCTCGCCCAATCGAATATGATCTGTATTCAAATCCTTAAAAGAAATATTCAGATCAAATATGAAATACCTTTGAGCAAGCAAGTCTCTAATTTCTCTTAGCGATTGTCCTAACTCAAAATGATATTTTTGATCAATAATTCTCGCTAATTCATTAATCTTTTGAGATTTATTTTTAATGAAAATATCTGCATAAAAGTGAAGTTTATCTAGCGTATTTTGTTCACTCAGTTGCATAGTATTTATTGAACTGTATAACCATTGGATGTTTTGGCTGACAGTTTTAGGAACTTGGTGCTCGGTAAAAATATAAAAAGGGATATTTTGCTGTTTCCAATACTGTCTTTCGATTTCTATTTTTTCTATTGTGCGTGGGTCATTGAGAGCATTTGAATATTTAACTTGGACTACAAATTTAGGTGTTATTGAACTATTTGTATCCACTAAAAAATCACTTGTCATGATTTGATAGTGTTTCCCAAATCTAGGGTGAGGGATTCCAATTTTCTCCGCAATTTCTAGAGTCTGTTCTAGGTCTAAGGGATATTGCTCTCGAATATCGATAGTCGTTGAATGCCATTCTAGTAATAGAAAAGTAGAAAGTTCTATATCAGAGAGAAGGTGATGAGTTCTTTGGCTTTTATGACCAAAAATTCGGTGAGATCGTCCTTCTGAACTCACATCTCGAATTGTGAGCCAAGGCTTATAGTTATTTCCAAAACCCTGTCCTCGTCCTTCTTTAATCCATTTTTGAATTTTGAGTTCATGATTTTGTGTGTTGTTAAAGTTGGCCATAAAAAAATCCACACATCATGCTGTTTAGAGCATAGCTTGTGTGGATTTTTTGAGCAATTCAGTATTACACTTTATTACTCAGTATGAAACTTTATTACTTAGTATGAAACTTTATTACTCTCATACACTTTTTAAGTGTAGATCAAATTGAATTATTCAACCGTAACTGACTTAGCTAAGTTACGCGGCTGATCTACATCGGTACCGCGTAGTACAGCGACGTGATAGGACAAAAGCTGCACAGGAATACTGTATACGATTGGTGATAATAGTGCTGAAACGCTCGGAACTTGAACAACGTGTTGGCGCTCTTTTTCCTTAATGCCACTATTTTCATCTGCAAATACAAACAGCTCACCACCACGTGCTTGAACCTCTTCCATATTTGATTTGAGCTTATCAAGCATGTCATCCTGAGGAGCAAGAATGACAACAGGCATATCATTATCAACTAAGGCCAATGGGCCGTGTTTCAACTCACCAGCTGCATAACCTTCAGCATGAATATATGAAATTTCTTTCAGTTTAAGCGCTCCTTCAAGCGCGATTGGGAACTGTGTTCCACGACCTAAAAATAGGCAATGTTGTTTTTCAACAAACAATTCAGATAGGCGTAAAATTTCTTTATCACATTGTAATGTGTCAAGAATCACTTTAGGTGTATGCCACAATCCAGTAATGATTTCTGTTACTTGTTCATTAGAAATCGTTTGTTTAACTTGACCGAACTTAAGCACGAGCAGCATCAGGGCAGCAAGTTGTGTGGTGAATGCTTTGGTCGACGCAACCCCAATTTCTGGACCCGCTAATGTCAATAAGCTGTAATCTGTTTCACGCACCATGGAAGATGTTGCAACGTTACAGATCGTCATAGTGGTGATATTAATATTTTTCGCTTTGGCACGTTTTTGTGTATCACGAAGAGCAGCCAATGTGTCGGCAGTTTCACCTGATTGAGAAATACACACATAGAGCGTATTGTTCACGATGACTGGAGTGCGATAGCGGAACTCACTTGCAATTTCAACTTGGCAAGGTACATCAATCAGTTGTTCAAACCAATATTTTGCGATCATGCCTGCATGGTAGCTGGTACCGCAAGCGATGATTTGAACTTGCTGAATATGAGAAAAATCTTCTACAGCATTTGCAAGAAAATCATCACGTAAGTGATCGGCATTTAAGGCTTGAGAGATGGTTTGCTTGATCGCTTCAGGTTGCTCATAAATTTCTTTCAGCATGTAATGCTTATATTCACCTTTTGAAGCATTACTCACTGTCGCATCAAGTTCTTTGACAGGGCGTTCAACGCGCTCACCTTGTACATAGACTTCGATCGTATCACGTGTTAAACGCGCAATATCACCTTCTTCAAGGTATATAAAACGATTGGTAATCGGTAATAGGGCCAATTGATCAGAACTGATAAAGTTCTCACCAATTCCCACACCGATCACGAGCGGTGAACCTTCACGAACAGTGATCAATTCATTTGGGTAATCTGTATGTACGATACCGAGTGCAAATGCACCTTTGAGTTGAGGCACAACTTGTTCAACGGCTTTAAGCAGGTTAGGAGCAGACTTCAGTGCATCATGAACTAAGTGTGCAACAACTTCAGTATCTGTTTGGGATGTAAACACATACCCTAATGCTTCAAGATCATCTTTAAGCTCTTGGTAATTTTCAATAATACCGTTATGAACCACAGCGACTTGACCAGAAATATGCGGATGTGCATTATTTTCTGTAGGTTTGCCATGAGTAGCCCAACGTGTATGTGCGATACCAAGCGCGCCAGTGATCGCTGCTTCTGAAACCGCTTCTTCAAGGTTGATAACTTTACCGACACGACGTTCACGTAAAACTTGACCTGCATTAATTAAAGCTAATCCCGCTGAGTCATAACCACGGTATTCAAGACGCTTTAAGCCTTCAATTAGAATATTCGTTATGCTTCGTTCTGCTACACCGCCGACGATACCACACATATTGTAATCCCCTTAATTCTTAATCTTTTGTGGACGTGGATAATTGTCTTTCACAAATTGTTTAGAGCGTTCTACGGCTAAACTATGATCATCCACATCACGAGTAATCGTCGATCCAGCACCAACTGTTGCACCATTACCAATTTTAACCGGCGCGACTAAAGAGCTGTTTGAACCTATAAAGGCTTGGTCACCAATGATCGTTTTAAACTTGTTGGCACCATCGTAATTACATGTGATCGTACCCGCGCCGATATTTGAACCCTCACCCACTTCAGCATCACCTAAGTACGTAAAATGATTGGCTTTAGAGCCTAAACCAATGGTGGTGTTTTTCACTTCAACAAAGTTGCCAATGTGTACTTCATTTGCCAATTTAGCACCAGGGCGCAAACGTGCGAATGGTCCAATTTGAGCCTGCTCACCCACAATGGCTGAATCAAATACGCTATACGGTTGAACTTTCGTGCCTGCAGCAATTTTGGAGTTTTTAATTACACATCCTGCACCGATTTCGACATTGTCACCAAGTTCACATTCGCCCTCGATAATGACATTGATATCGATACGTACATCTTGACCAACCTTGAGTGAACCTCGGAGATCGAAACGACTCGGGTCGATCAAATGTACACCTTGCTGCATCAGTAATTTCGCTTGGTAGGTTTGGTATTCTCTTTCCAATGCTGCCAATTGCACACGATCATTTACACCTTCAACTTCGAAAGCTAAAGCAGGTTCAACTGAAGCAATTTCGAGTCCATCGTCAATAGCCATTGCTACGATATCTGTTAAATAATATTCGCCTTGCGCATTATTATTATTCAGACGTGGCAACCACTCGTGCAATTTGGAATTGTTTACTGCATAAATGCCAGTATTAATTTCTTGAATTAAACGTTGCGCTTCTGAAGCATCTTTATGTTCAACAATGGCTTGGATTTTACCATTTTCTCTCACGATACGACCGTAACCTGAAGCATCGTCTAGTGTAAGTGTGACTAAGCCAATACCTTTAGATTGTGTTGCTTCAAGTAATTTTTGTAATGTATCGGCTGTAATACAAGGGACATCGCCGGATAAAATTAAGGAAATACCATCTTTGGGTAATACAGGTAAGGTCATTTGAACAGCGTGACCTGTACCAAGTTGTTCAGCTTGTTCAACCCAGTCAATATTTTCTGTCGAAAATGCTTGTTTAACTAGAGCGCCGCCGTGACCGAAAATAGTAATAATATTTTCAGCTTGTATTTTTTTTGCGGTTTCAATGACATGCCCTAAGAGTGGACGTCCTGCTAAAGGCTGTAATACTTTTGGTAGTTTTGAACGCATTCGCGTCCCTTTACCTGCAGCAAGAATAACAACTGTGGTTGACATACAACATCCTTTCTTTGGAGCTTGGCTTAAGCCATATCAATATAGAGATAAATTATAATACAAAGTGCTGCCCACAAACCTGCGATCAGGTCATCAAGCATAATGCCGAAACCACCGTCGACTTGACGATCAATGACGCGAATCGGCCAAGGTTTCCAAACATCAAAGAGACGGAAAAGTGCAAAACCAATAAAAAGCCATACCCAATTCATCAGACCTAGGTAGATTAAAGGGAGAAACGTGATCGATTGACCCGCAAATTCATCCCACACAATTCGTCCGTCATCATGGACGCGCATTATATCAGCGGCTCTTCCACAAATATATATCCCAATCAATGACATAACGATTATGGCAATCGTGCTATACAAAAAACCTATTGCCATGAAAGCAGGAATAAACAACAAGGCAAAAGCTGAACCAAAAGTACCAGGTGCTTTTGGCGCTAAACCAGAACCGAATCCAACGCCACAAAAAACAATGAAACGTTCAGACCAAGTCATCGCTTTAAAATTAATTGGTTGTTTTGGCAAAGTGCTGATATCCCTGTAATTCTAGTTCTTGTGGTTGTTGATGATGATAAAAATCTAATTGCTGAGTCTCTTTTACGACACCAATCACCGTGATCGGTGTATCGCAGTGTCGAGCTTTTAATTCATCCAAGGCAGGTGAAGGAATGGTAAAACACAATTCATAATCATCACCACCTGCTAAAGCCAATTGCCATTTTTGTTGATTGGGCAATGCTTGTAAGGCAGGACTAAGTGGAAGTTGATCTAAGTGTAGGTCGGCACCAACATGAGATGCTTTGAGAATATGTCCTAAATCTTGTGCTAAACCATCGGATACGTCAATCATACTATGCGCCAATCCTTTAAGCGCTTGACCGAGTTCACAACGTGGAGTGGGATAATCGAGACGTTTTTTTAAAGCATGATCGGGATATTTTAATCCGAATGCAGCATCACCGACAGTGCCTGATACACAGATTAAATCACCTGCTTGAGCACCAGAACGTGGCACGGCTTTCCCAATATCCACCCAGCCTAGAGCGGTAACTGATAATGTGAGATGTGGGCTTTGCGTTGTGTCGCCGCCAATTAAACTTACTCCAAATTGATCGCAACAATCATACAAACCCTGACTAAACCCTTTTAGCCAGTGATGATCAATTTGGGGTAGGCTCAATGCCAAGAGAATGCTTTGAGGTTTTGCACCCATGGCTGCAATGTCTGAAAGATTCACAGCTACAGATTTCCATCCAATCGCATGGGGATCTGTATCGATGGGGAAATGTCGACCAGCAACGAGGGTATCGGCACAAATGACCAATTGTTGCTGTAGAGGCGGGGTGAGCAGGGCTGAGTCATCACCGACACCTAGATCGACTGAAGAATAACTCGGTCGATTGAAATAGGTGTCAATAATAGAAAACTCAGCCATTTCAACAACAACTTATTTTGCTTGTTGTTTTTCTGCTTCACGTAGGCTTTGTGCCAAACGGTCTAATACACCATTGATGTATTTGTGACTATCTGCACCGCCGAAGTGTTTAGCCAATTCAATTGCTTCATCGAGAACGACGCGATATGGAATTTCAAGATGCTCTTTCAATTCATACGCGCCAAGACGCAAAGTAGCTAATTCAACGCCGTCCAGTGCCGAGATCTCACGATCTAGTACTGGAATTAATAACGCATCCAATGCTTCATGATTTGCAATCACTTGTGTGAGCAACTCGTGATAATAGCTGAGATCCACTTTGTGCATGGCATTTTCAGCACGTGTACGTGCTTCAATTTCATGCACAGGGTTGTGGCTCATTTGCCATTCATAAATCCCTTGTACAGCAAAACGACGTGCTTTGCGTTTAGCTGCATAAGTAGCTTGGAGTGTCTGCGACATGCTTTAGATCGCCTTTAGCAAGTTAACCATTTCAATTGCAGTCAAGGCAGCTTCGCCACCTTTATTACCTGCTTTTGTACCTGAACGCTCGATGGCTTGTTCAATGCTGTCTGTGGTCAATACGCCATTGATCACAGGTAAACCAGCTTCTAAACCAACAACACCAAGGCCTTTTGCACATTCACCAGCAACAAAGTCAAAGTGAGGAGTGCTACCGCGAATAACTGCACCAAGTGCAATTACCGCATCAAACTTACCAGAATTTGCGAGTTTTTTCGCCACAACCGGAAGTTCCCAAGCGCCTGGCGCGTGAACGACAGTGATATTATCGTCTTTAACACCATGTCGATGCAATGTATCAATTGCACCTTCTAATAAATGTTCAACAACAAAGCTGTTAAAACGACCAACTAGAATCGCGTAACGATCTTCGCTCGCGAGATGTAATAAACCTTCAATACGGCGAATCGCCATAGCAACCTCGATATTTAATAAGAGTTATGAATGAGAGCTCTGATCAGCTGTGATGTATTCGACCACTTCTAAATTAAAGCCAGACAATGCATTGAAGCGTAAAGGTGAGCTCAGGAGCTTCATTTTCTGTACGCCTAAATCACGTAAAATTTGTGCACCCACACCAATGGTTTGGTATTGCTGCGATAAGGCAGCATTTGACTTGGCTGGTTTTGGCGCAGTTAATGCCTCTAATGCTGGACCTAAATCAGACGGCTGACGTTGTCCAATCCATACCAAGACACCACGATCGCTTTGTGCAATTTCTTTTAAAGCACGATCTAAATTCCAAGCTGCTTCACCATCTTGCTTATTAAGCTTTAATAAGTCTCGCGCCGGATTGAAGCCATGAACGCGAACAGTCGTCACACCCTCTTCAGGTTGACCTTTAACCAATGCCAAATGAATATCAGGATTCCCGACTTCACGATAACGGTAAAGATCAAAAGTACCATACTCGGTATCGAGTTTTTGTTGATCCAAACGCTCTACCGTTTGTTCATTGGTCATACGGTAGTGAATAAGATCAGCAATTGTACCAATTTTTAGACCGTGTTTTTTAGCAAAAATTTCAAGGTCAGCACGACGGGCCATAGTTCCGTCTTCATTGATAATTTCACAAATCACAGAAGCTGGTTCAAGACCTGCAAGACGAGCTAAATCACAACCTGCTTCGGTATGACCTGCACGATGGAGCACACCACCTGGTTGTGCCATGAGTGGAAAAATATGGCCTGGCTGAACGATATCTGCTGGTTTTGCATGTGCCGCAACTGCTGTTTGAATCGTGTGTGCACGTTCTGCTGGAGAAATACCTGTAGAAATGCCATTTGCAGCTTCAATAGAAAGTGTGAAGTTTGTCCCGTGTTGAGCGCCATTCGCATCAACCATTAACGGTAAATTTAATTGTTTGCAGCGTTCACGGCTTAAGGTTAAACAAACTAAGCCACGAGCATGTGTGATCATGAAATTAATGTCTTCAGGTCGTACGTGCGTTGCAGCAATAACGAGGTCGCCTTCATTTTCACGATCTTCATCATCCATCAGGATGACCATTTTTCCTGCACGGATATCTGCTACAAGTTCTTCTACAGTATTGAGCGACATCAACCTTCACCTTTTTGTTATGTCATTCTGACATTTGAATAAATTTGTTGCGCCATAGTCTAACGCTTTTTTAGTCAGTTTGCCTATGCTTATGACTGTACCATTCAATACAGTCCAACATACACCTTCATAGCACATTGAAAAGAGAGATAAAATTACCAAAAGAGCAATTTTGTATACAAACTAGACGCTTAGTCTAACTTTTCACGCCTGTAAGCTTTAAAAAAGAAAAACCAGATTTAACTTAGCATCAAATCTGGTTTGCTTATTAAAATTTAATCTAATTAAGAGGTGATTGTACGATCCATCGAGGAGCTTTGGGCTTTGCCTTTCAAAATTTCAGTACGGATATTTTGTGCGAGTTCGGCACAGGCTTCGTTCATACCATTAATCATAAAAGCGTGACGAGTTAACACACTGGTCGGATTCGGCATCGGAACCAATTGATAGCATTCACCAATATGCTTTAACTGATCGTGGGTCAAATATAGCGCCATTTCTTTCGCAATCAGGTGATGTGTGAGTCTTTCCGCTGCTTGTACTGAATCGAGTTGCATTGCCTCCACTGGTGCGGTTACAGCACAACGTGTTTGCAATACGAACCGTTTATCCTCACGGTAACGTTTATAGAGTACTTCTGACAATAATTGAAAAACCGAACCAATCATTAAGATGCAAGCAATCGAATTATTCTTGAGTGAAGAAATACTAATGACAGCACCTTGTTGATCAAAACTACGATTCACAACGATATCATCAACATTCAAATGATAATGCGCTGTACACAGTTCGATACTCTTATTTAAGAAAATTTGACATAAATTAAAATAAGGTAAAGAGACAGATTTGTTGACCGTATTAATTAATTGTTTCGGATCATAAAATTGGATATTCAGTGATAAAGCATCCTGATTTAACTGCAGAGTCGGTACTTTTGGCGTAATTGCAGCTTGTTCTTTATTTTGCTCTGGCGTATGAGGTTGTTTAGGCTGACTCTTTTCCAGTTCTAATGCTTCAGTGAGCAGCTTGATCTCATGACGTAAACGGGACTCATTATTTAATCTCGCAAGATATTCGCTACGCGTAGGGCGAGCAATGGCACGATAAGCCAACCATAATAAGCCATGAATAAAGAGTGACGAGAGGATCGCCAGCCATTGTGTTCTTAATATTTCGCCGATACTTGGTTTAACCAATGTGATTTCCACACTGCCAATTTTCTTTTCATTTTGTAGTGCATCTCGAACGAAGATTTCACCCTGACGCGTCTTAGACAAGCCTGCAGTTGCGAGAACTTGGTCTCCTGTGCCAAGAATACGTATATATGCAACACTTGGATTCGTTGCATAGCGATTGGCTAATAATGCAAGAGATACAGTATTGGCAGGTTCAAGTTCAGTTAAGCTATCTGCGACCAGTTGAGTCGTCATTAGCAAACCTTGGCTTGCACGGTTTTCATTTAATTGATGTGTCGTTGCAATAACCAATAAAAAGGTATGCAAGGCAAAACTTACAATCAGCAGGCTAGCAAATAGCCCTTGTCTAGGCGCATTCAACGTAAACTTCCAAAGAAAATTAATTCAATTTCGATTATGATTCTTACAATATTCGTAGCTCAGACCCGAGTCAATTCATGCGAGAAATCATTCTTATTTCATTTTTAGGACCTGACCAACCGAATCAGTTTACTCGATTGATGCAGGTGTTGTCCGTACATTCTTTGCAAATTTTAGATGTAGGACAAGCAGTTATCCATAACCAATTGACTCTCGGCATCGTGGTTGCCTCCGAAGACCAGACAGCAACAGCTTTGGCCATGAAGGATATTCTGATTTTAGCACATGATATTGGTCTTACTGTGCGCTTTAAACCAATCAATTCAGAAGATTATGAGCAATGGGTGAAAGAAGGTGGGCGTACACGATATATTGTGACAGCATTGGCACCTGAACTTACTGCAGCACATTTGCAAGCAGTGACTAATATTGTTTCGAGTCAAGGCTTTAATATTGAAACAGTCACCCGTTTGTCTGGACGACCAACGTTAAATCATTTTGAAAATGAACCAAAACGTGCTTGTGTGCAATTTGGTTTGAGCGGTCAAATGTTAGATGCTGCAGCAATGCGAGCGGCATGTTTAAGTTTATCAAATGAATTAAGTGTCGATGTTGCAGTACAAGAAGACACGCCGTACCGTCGTAATCGTCGTTTAGTTTGTTTTGATATGGACTCAACCCTTATCGAACAAGAAGTAATTGATGAGCTGGCAATTGAAGCAGGTGTCGGTGAACAAGTCGCAGAAATTACTGAGCGTGCTATGCAAGGTGAGCTGGACTTTCAGAGCAGTTTCCGTGCGCGTGTGGCACTACTGAAAGGCATGGATGCTTCTGTATTGCCTAAAATTGCAGAACGTTTAACGATTACTGAAGGTGCAGAACGTCTTATTTCAACCCTGAAATCTTTGGGTTATCGTACGGCTATTTTATCTGGTGGCTTCCAATACTTCGCTGAATATTTACAAGCAAAACTAGGGATTGATGAAGTTCATGCCAATATTTTGGATGTTCAAGATGGGCAGGTCACTGGCGAAGTTAAAGGGCATATTGTGGATGGCGCTCGTAAAGCATTTTTATTAGGCCAAATTGCGGATGAAATGGGCATTTCACTTGAGCAAACGATTGCAGTAGGTGATGGTGCGAATGATTTGCCAATGCTCTCTATAGCGGGCTTGGGCGTTGCATTCCGGGCCAAACCACTGGTACGCCAAAATGCAAATCAAGCCATCTCTAGTGTTGGTTTGGATGGTGTTCTGTACCTATTAGGTGTACATGATAAAGATTTAAGCCGAGCTTAAAATCAAAAAAGCGCATTAAAAAGGCGACCAAATGGTCGCTTTTTTTAATCTAAGTGAATCATTCTTAGACAAATTTTAATCAGCTAAGTTCAGACGAAAAAACAGATGGTCATCATCGAAAAAAAGATGTTTTGACAAAAAATTACGAGGTATTTTTTTGTAATGACACGCCAAGTTTGACTGATTCTGACTCTATGAAAAATGTCTAATCTTAAAAAATGTAATGACAAAAGAATGTTGCGACAATATGTGTCGCTTACAAAAGCATCAGGTCTTTTTTTCTGAAAAAAACTCACCATAATGCTTTCATAGACGCCAACAAGACCATTGAAGAAAGTGAAGCGTTATTTAATTTGTTGTGAAACACCATTAGGCAGTATTTGAAACATCTAAATTTTGACGGAGATTTTTATGGTCACTTTAACTTTTGCAACGATACTCGGATTTGCTCTGATCGCTGTAGCATTGGCGGCCGTATTCTTTTCACCTTATCGTCATTGGCTAGGGTTTATGTTGGCGGGTATGGTCTTCTGGGGTTTACTTGAAGGTATTCGTTATAGTGTTCAACACGTCTTTGACATGTCCTTGGCATATAGTTATTTAACAGCGATTAGCTTAGCCATGGTGGCTTTAACGGCTTTCTTACTTCGCGAAGATAGTCGTGCGCAAAAGGCTTTAGAAAATCGTCGTTATATTGAACATACTCCTGTATATGAGGACGATTAAATCCTGCGCATGACAGATGAGATGTAGACCAAAACTGCGTAGTAACAATTTTATATTTAAAGGTGTATCAAAATGATATACCTTTTTTTTGCCTATACGTTTTGTTAAACAAAGCTGCATTTCCTTACTTATAAGATATGCTAGGATGAATCAATTATTTTTGATATTAAAAAAACGGACTTAAATTGTCATGAAACTATCTTCAATACCTGTTGTGAAATTACCTATCGTTGATGCAAGCACAGATCCACTAGACCTTTTGGTGTTAGGTTTGGCGTTGCGTATGAAACAATTGTCACGTACGAGTCCAAAATTTATTGAGTTAATTCATGATCGTCAGTTCCGTATTCAAATTGGTACAGATCTAGGTGTTGCACGTCAGATTTTAGTCAACAATGGTCAGATTGATTCTGTTTCAGGTGATGCAGAGAAAGCAGATTTCGTACTTCAGTTTGCTGATAGCGAGCAAGGTGTTAAAACCCTGATGAAAGGTGATCCAACTGCATTCATGACGGGTATGCAAAATGGCAGTATTAAAATGGAAGGTGATTTCAGCTTATTGGTATGGTTTAACCAAGTCGCTAAATTAATTCCACCAAAAATTCCTAAACCTGTAAAAGAAAAAATACAATTTGCTCGTCAATTTATTAAAGAAAAGACAGGTAAGTAATACATCACCTACATACGGACTTTTCTCGTTTTGATTCTAGAGATGAGTATTGAAATGCAAGAGAAAAAGCCCTCATAAGCGGGCTTTTTTTGTCATTCAACTTCAAGATTAAAGGTTACCGGACCATCATTGATGAGATGCACTTTCATATCCGCTGCAAAGATTCCTGTTTGTACATGTTCAAACTGAGATTTTGCGTATTCAACTAACTGTTCATACAGTTCTTTTGCTTCGAGAGGCGGCATTGCAGGGCCGAAGTCAGGACGCAAACCTTTTTGGGTTTGTGCCATCAGGGTAAATTGCGAGACTAATAATAATCCGCCTCCTGCTTGGCTAAGATTCCAACCCATTTTTCCTTGGTCATCATCAAAAAAACGGTATTTTAAAATCTTATCGATGAGCTTCTTACCTTTTTCAAAGTTATCTTCTTTGCCAATACCAATAAAAACTAAAATTCCTTTTTCGATTTGACCAGTAATCTCACCATCCACAACGACTTTCGCTTCAAGGACGCGTTGGAGTAAAGCACGCATAATTCAACCAAGTTTGATGTTTTTTAATTCAAATGAATTGTATCAAATTAAAAAAAAGAAAAGGGATAAAGTCGTCATCTATCGTCATAAGTTATTGATAAAAAAATAATTAATCAGAGTATATACTTTTAATCTAATAAAGCGATTGAAATGATAAAAATTAACCTTTTTACCAATTTTGTTAAAGGAGGTAATTTACGCGTGCAGGAAAGGTAAATTTGAGAGAGAAAACGATGTTTAAGCGTTCAATGTTGGTTGCAATGCTTGCAACTGCGACAGCAGCATCAGCTGCACCATTAACAAAAGATAACGGCGCACCAGTGGGTGATAACCAAAACTCAATCACTGCAGGTCCAAATGGTTCTGTATTATTACAAGATGTACAGTTGATTCAAAAACTTCAACGTTTCGGTCGTGAGCGTATCCCTGAGCGTGTTGTACACGCACGTGGTACGGGAGCTTATGGTGAATTCGTTGCAACTAAAGATTTATCAGATCTTACTATTGCTTCACTTTTCAAAGCAGGTACGAAAACTCCAGTATTCTTACGCTTCTCTACAGTAATTCATGGTAAGCATTCTCCAGAAACTTTACGTGACCCACATGGCTTCGCAATTAAGTTTTATACTCAAGAAGGTAACTGGGATTTAGTTGGTAACCAAACGCCTGTATTCTTCATTCGTGATGCGATCAAGTTCCCAGACTTCATCCACGCAATGAAACCAAGCCCAATTGACAACGTTCAAGACGCTAATCGCGTATTTGACTTCTTGTCTAGCCAGCCATGGGCAACAAATATGTTGACTTATGTATATGGTAACCAAGGTGTTCCTACGAGCTACCGTGAACAAGACGGTTTCGGTGTACATGCATTTAAATTGTACAACGACAAGGGCGAATATAAATACGTTAAATTTAACTTCCGTTCTAAGCAAGGTGTTAAAGGTCTAAACGTTAAAGAAGCTGCTGAATTACAAGGTAAAGACTTCAACCACTTAACGAATGATCTTTATAAGAACATCAATGCGGGCAATTTCCCGAAATGGGATCTTTATATCCAAGTGTTGGATCCTAAAGATTTGAATAGCTTCGATTTCGATCCACTTGATCCAACTAAAATCTGGCCTACTGATTTAGTACCAGAAACAAAAGTGGGTACTTTGACATTAAATCGTATGCCGAAGAATTTCTTCCAAGAAACGGAACAAGTTGCTTTAGCACCAGGTAATTTAGTACCAGGTATCGAGCCATCAGAAGACCGCTTACTTCAAGGTCGTATCTTCTCTTACTCTGATACACAAATGTACCGTTTGGGTGCAAATCACCAGCAAATTCCAGTAAACCGTCCATTGGTAAATGTGAACAACAATAACCAAGATGGTTATATGAATGTTGGTGCAACTTCATCTAACGTGAACTATGAACCAAGCCGTATGGAGCCAAAACCGTCGACTCCTAAAGCACGTGCTGTTGAAACTCCACTTTCTGGCACTGTTCAACAACGTGCTGTGAAAGAGCAAAACTTTAAGCAAGCGGGTGATTTATACCGTTCATACTCTGCTAAAGAGAAATCTGACCTCATTATGAACTTAGCAGCTGATCTTGGTAACGTAAAAGATTCAGAAACTAAACACATCATGTTGTCTTATTTCTATAAAGCAGATGCGGATTACGGCACACGTATGACTAAAGCTGTAAACGGTAACTTAGCGACTGTTAAAGCGAAAGCGGCAGCTTTAAAAGACTAATCAAGATTAGTCCTTAAATTGGTGATTAGGGTATAAGGTGTCACCTCAAAAAAGTCCTGTAAAACTCAATTCCTTTCCTGCAACCCTAGGGGAGTTTTACAGGCATTCGTTATCGAATTTAAACTCAGGTGAGGGAAGAATGAAAAATATTGTATATAGTTTATTAATCGCTTTACTGAGTTTAAGTTCAGTAATGCTTCACGCTCAAACGACGTCTGTCAGTAGCTCACAACAATCAGATCAGAAAGAAGTGATTGACTTATTTTTTGCAGCAGCGAAAACAGGAAACAAAGAAGTTATTCATGAATTTTTGAAACATGGTTTTCCAGTCAATATTAAAAACCATGCTGGTTTTACACCATTAATGATGGCGACCTACTATGGTCATCAAGATATTGTAACGACTCTATTGGAAAACGGCGCAGACCGCTGTGCTCGTGATAATAAGGGTAATACAGCTTTGATGGGTGCTATCTTTAAGCTTGAATGGTCGATTGCCAAACAATTGAGTCAGGTCGATTGTGATGCTCAAGCGAAACAGACAGGACACAAGACCACAGAAGAATTCGCAAAAGTTATTGGGCAAGATAAAGCATTGAAAGCTTTGACTGAGTCATATAGTCAAGACAATGCAAAAAAATAATCAGTTTAAGTTTTAGTAATTAGTCGAATAATCTTCGACAATTACTAAAACGAGCTATGAATCGCAACAAAATGTGCTTTAATGCAATAAGTTGCTAAAAACTGAAAAATAATATGTCTGCCATTATTCAATCCTTACTTGATACTGACTTGTATAAATTCACGATGTTACAAGTGGTATTACATCAATTTCCTCAAACGGATAGTGTCTATCAATTTCGTTGTCGTAACCTTGAAGATACAGCCTATCCACTCGTGGATATATTAGAGGAACTGAACGAACAGTTAGATTTACTGTGTCAGCTCAAATTTAAAGAAGACGAATTACAATATTTAAGAAGTTTGCGCTTTATTAAAAGTGATTTTGTAGACTATTTAGAATTATTTCAACTTAAGCGCCGCTTTATTAAAGCCAGTATCGATGATCAAGGCCGTTTAGATATCCGTATCGAAGGACCTATGGTTCAAGCAATGATGTTTGAAATTTTCGTACTTGCAATTGTCAATGAACTCTATTTTCGTCGTATTCGCGATGAGCAGGTATTGGCAGAAGGAGAGCGCCGTCTTAAAGCTAAAATTGAATTGTTGAAACACTATGAAAGTAGTCAACAACCGAATGATCCACCATTTCTTGTTTCCGATTTTGGAACACGCCGTCGCTATAGTTTTGACTGGCAAAAACATGTGGTAGAAGAGTTTAATAAGGCTGCACCACATATTTTTCGTGGCACAAGTAATGTTTTATTGGCAAAGCAGTTGGGTATTACACCAATTGGTACGATGGCACATGAATTTTTACAAGCTTTCCAAGCACTGGATGTTCGCTTACGTGATTTCCAAAAAGCTGCACTTGAAACTTGGGTGCAGGAATATCGCGGAGATTTAGGCATTGCACTGACAGATGTTGTTGGTATGGATGCATTCCTAAGAGACTTTGATTTGTATTTTGCCAAATTGTTTGATGGTCTACGACATGACAGTGGTGATCCATATACGTGGGGCGATAAAGCCTACGCACATTATAAAAAATTAAAAATTGACAGCAAAACTAAAATGCTCACTTTCAGTGATGGTCTAAACTTAGAGAAGGCATGGGATTTGCATCAATATTTTAAAGATCGTTTCCAAGTCAGTTTCGGGATTGGTACTAACCTCACCAATGATATGGGACAAACTGCTTTGAATATTGTTTTAAAGTTAGTCGAGTGCAATGGTCAATCAGTAGCTAAACTCTCTGATAGTCCAGGAAAAACCATGACTGATAATGATACCTTCCTCGCATATTTGCGTCAGGTATTTGATGTTGAGTCTCCTCAAGCATAATTTCCCTTTTCTGATTTTTTGCTAATACCATGCAAAAAATCAGAATAATTTTGAAAAAGTCTTGTGCTAAGATTTGAACAAGGCCAATAGAACTATTCAATAAATATGACCACTAACGCTTTTGATTTCGGGCTGCTCATTGAAGCAGAACAACTTGTTCCTCATTTAGGAAGTGAAAAGTTACGTATTGTTGATTTGACCCGAAGTTCGGTCTATGAGCAATTACATATTCCGCATGCTATACATCTGAAGCCAAAATTTTTAGTGCGCCAAGAGGAACAAGCTACGGGTTTATTGCCTGATGATGAAGGGCTTCAGCAGCTAGTACAGATATTAAACATATCACCTGAGCATCATGTCGTGGTCTATGATGATGAAGGTGGGGCATGGGCTGGTCGACTGATCTGGAATCTACACTGTATGGGTTTTTATAACACCAGTTTATTAAATGGTGGTATTCATGCATGGTTAGGCGCCAACTATCCTACTTCTTCAGAAGTTGAAGAGGTTCAGCCAGTCACATGTCTTTTTCAAGTTAAGACATCCAATGTTGATCAACACCGTATTGATTATTCAACTTTAATAAAAAAAATTGAAAATAAAACTTGCCAAGTATGGGACTGCCGAACGGCTGAGGAGTATACCGGGCAACGTCTCGCGGCACGTCGTGGTGGACATATTCCAACGGCTAGACATTTTGAGTGGAGTACTGCACTTAATCGTCAAAATCATTTAAAATTGCACCCCTTAGAACGCACGCAACAACGTTTAGAACAATTGGGCTTTCAATTTGATCAGCCAGTCGTCGTATATTGTCAGTCTCATCACCGTTCAGGTTTAGCTTACATTATTGGTCGATTACTGGGTTGGGATATCCAAGCTTATGATGGTGCGTGGAGCGAGTGGGGCAACCGCCTCGACAGTCCAATCATTACTGGAGAGTCACCTGAGTGAGTCTGACAAATTTAAAAAAGAAACTATTTATTCAAGCGCAGCAAATCGTCCCGCAACAAAAACTCAGCCGTTTGGTAGGTAAAGTCGCAGCCAGTGAAAACCCAGTATTAAAGAATGTTGTCATTCAAGCATTTAAAGCAAAATATGGCATTGATATGTCAATTGCTGAGCAACAAAATGCCTTGAAATTTAAATCCTTTAATGAGTTTTTCACTCGCTCTTTGAAAACAGGCGTTCGTTCAATTGATCCTAATCCTAAAAGTGTCGTGTCACCTGCAGACGGTGCAATTTCACAATTGGGTAAAATCAATGAGGGCGATATTTTTCAGGCAAAAGGTCAAAGCTTTTCAGTTGAAAAGTTAATTGGTGATCCTCAATTGGCAGCACCATTCAAAAATGGTGAATTTGCAACAGTGTACTTATCACCGCGTGATTATCATCGTGTGCATATGCCTTATTCTGGTACATTGACTGAAACTTTATATATTCCAGGTGAATTATTTTCAGTCAACCAAACTACAGCTGAAAATATTCCGGGTTTGTTTGCACGTAATGAACGAATGGTATGTTTATTCGATACTGATGTTGGTCGTATGGCTGTTGTTTTAGTTGGCGCAATGATTGTTGCTGGAATTGAAACTGTTGCGACAGGTAAAGTAAAACCAACGGGTCGCTTAGAGCTGAACCATCATGCGATGAAACTTGAAAAAGGTGATGAGCTCGGACGTTTTTATTTGGGTTCAACGGCTGTAGTTTTGTTTGAGAAAGATAAAATGCAATGGGACCAAGCATTTAAGGCGAACTCAACTGTAGTAATGGGTGAAGCGTTAGGTCATCTTATTTGAGTGTATCTTCTGACTAAAAAAAGCGCCTTAGGCGCTTTTTTTTATTCGTGCATTTTATACAAGCGTTCTTTGGGAAACACGGCAATAAATGTAGAGCCTTCGTTTTCTTTCGACTCGATTTCAATATGTGCGCCATGTTGCATAAGTACGTGCTTAACGATGGCAAGGCCTAAACCAGTACCACCTGTTTGACGACTGCGTGCACTATCCACACGATAAAAACGCTCAGTTAAACGCGGTAAGTGTTTTGGATCAATTCCAATACCAGTATCCTGAACAGAAAAATAGCCACGTTCCCCATCATCATGCCAGCCGATGGTGATGGTGCCACCTTTCGGGGTGTACTTTATGGCATTGGTAATTAAGTTACTAAACGCACTCGCCAATTCCATATCTGAACCAATTAAGTCACAGTGGCTGTCTATATCAAGGTTAAGTGTATGACCATAATCAATATTGTAAGCTTGCGCATCATCGAAAAGATGGTTCATTAAACTTGGCATTTCGATAATTTGATTTTTCGCAATTTGTTTTTCATTTTCTAAACGAGACAAAAGCAAAAGATCATTGACCAATGCATTCATGCGTTTAGTTTGCGATTGCATTTGCTCAAAGGCACGTTTCCAGCGCGGATTGATATCTTCTTGATCTGTGAATGTTTCGATATACCCACTTAACACTGTGAGTGGTGTTCTTAATTCATGTGAAATATTATCAACAAAATCTGAACGCATTTGCTCGAGATTTTTCATACGGGTAATGTCGTGCGCAACTAAGAGGCGACTTTCATTGCCAAAGCGAGTCAGTTTGATTTGCGCATACTTATTATCATGATTCACCAATTTAATTTTTACACCATCTGGTGCTTGATGGGTATTATGAAAATATTCAATAAAATCAGGTTGGCGAATAATCGTGAGCAGGTTGCGGCCACGATCAACAGCTTGAATGCCAAATAACTTTTCCGCAGCAGGATTCCACCATTCGATTTGATGGGAATCATCCGTAAGAATAATCGCCTCTGATAAAGCCACAAGAGAAGATTGGGTCCGATCGATCAGTCCAACCATTTCAGACTGTACAATACGTTCTTGGCGTTGAGACCGATATACATTGAACAGTAATGCCCCCCAGATTCCATTTAAATTTGGTGGTACATCGTAAGGACGATTCGAAATCCAATCATTGACTAAATATAATGAGCGTAATTGGATACCAAAAAATATGAGACAGGCAATGCCTAAGCATATCCAAAGATAGCCAATCCCTAACCCGATACAGCCCGCAATAATCAGTAGAAATACCAGTAAACGTAAGTCTTGCTTGGCAAAAGTCCATAAACTGCTATATAGAAACTTTTGATGTTCACGTGCCAATTCTGGGACGGGGTAGGGTTCGTACATAAAATCTAAATTAACCTAAAGCAACATCAGCTCGTGTTGAAAAACGATAGCCAGTACCACGCACAGTTTGAACATAACGGTCTGCACCATAAGGTTCGAGCACTTTACGTAAGCGACGGATATGGACGTCGATGGTTCTGTCTTCAATATACACATTTCCACCCCATACCTGATCAAGTAATTGAGCACGGGTATAGGCACGTTCTGGATGAGTCATAAAGAATGCCAATAGACGATATTCTGTTGGCCCCATATCAAGAATATTTTGATTATAGCTGACACGTTGGCTTACTGGGTCAAGAATTAAGCCATTTGCATCAATGGTTTTTTCGCCATTTAACGCATTTGCACGTCTTAACACCGCTTTAATACGGGATACCAACTCACGTGTTGAAAATGGTTTCGTCATATAGTCATCTGCACCAGCATCAAGACCTTGAACTTTATGGTCTTCTTCGCCACGCGCAGTCAACATAATGACTGGAATTTCTGAAAGTGTTTCATCACGCTTAAGGCGACGACACAAATCTACGCCACTCACGCCACCCGGTAACATCCAGTCGAGTAGGATAAGCGCTGGACGTTGATCAACAATCATTTGATGTGCTTGTTTCGCATCTTCTGCTTCCAAGCATTGAAAGCCTGCCATATCTAAAGAAGTATGGATCATTTCCCGAATTGGGAGCTCGTCGTCGACAATTAAAATGTAGTCATCTTTCACAACGCAATATCCTATGATGAACGGTGAACCGTTTTATATTTATGACAGGCTTATTACAAAGATTAATTATGACAGTATCATTGCAAGATGGAAATCGAAGTTAAATATAGCAATGTTTTGTGACAATTAAGCTGATATTTTGTCTCATTGATATTTATTAATCTGAAATTAAATCAATATCTTAAATTTACTTACGATTTGTCACAATTTCTTCATCTTAATTTGATGCTACTTTTTCATTAGATCATTCAATAGGGCGAGAAAAACGGTTTTACATGCCTGAACGACCTCAGCACGTGGAAGTTTAAAACCACCTACTACCCAGCGAACAGCAACTTGAGTGACATAGCCATTTAGACCAGTTGCAATCAAGGAGATCTCTTTTTCAGTGAGATGGGTATGTGGCATCATTAATGTGACAAAGGCATGAATCATTCGGTCGAAACGGCCCATTGTTTCTTGAATGGTTGCATGATTATGAAGTTCTTGGACGAGCATTGCATCAATATAAATAATCCGAGCGGTACGCGGATCATCTTCTAAAAAACTAAAGAACGCATTTAGACCTCCATCAATCATGTTTAGAGGCTCAGGAGAGGCTTTCATAATAGCTTGCATTAATGTTTGTTGAAGCTTCTCAATCAGTTCTAAAAAGATCGTTTGGAATAAGTTTTCACTTTTCTTAAAAGATTCATAAAAGTAACGTTCAGTTAATTTCGCTTGTGTGCAAATATCTTTAACGGTTACTGAGAAAAAACCATGAGTTCCATATGCTTCAATACCCGCTTCAATAAGTTTCTCACGGCGTGCTTGTTTGCGTTCAGTTAAGGACATCCCTTTAAATTGACGCTCTTTTGCGGGAGGCTTTTCAATCGCTTGCTCGTGTTCTGATGGAGTGAGGTTCTCTGGGTTCATAGCAATTCGAGTCTTTTTATAAAAGTGTTATGCTGCGGTCAGTATAGAGTACTGATCAGCTAAAGATACTAAATTGGCCTATAGTAACAATAAAAATGGTCGATAGTTACATTGACAATAATAATTGTCAAAATTATAGTGAACATGAATGACCCAGATCAACGCTGTGGTGCATAAAAATCAAAAAAAGGATTCACAATGAAAAATTTTAAAAACAAAGTGGCTGCAATCACAGGTGCAGGTTCTGGTATTGGTCAACAACTTGCAGTGTTACTGGCTAAGCAAGGTTGTCATTTGTCTTTAAGTGACGTAAATGAAAAGGGCTTAGCAGAAACAGTTGAACTGACGAAGAATGCAAATGTACGAGTCACAACCAAGAAAGTAGATGTTGCGAATCGTGACGAAGTTAAAGCATGGGCGGCTGAAACTGTACAGAATCATGGTTCAGTGAACATGATTTTCAACAATGCTGGGGTGGCATTGGGTTCGACCGTTGAAGGCGCAACATACGAAGAGTTGGAATGGATTGTTAATATTAACTTTTGGGGTGTCGTGTACGGCACTAAAGAATTTTTACCGTATATTAAAAAAACAGGTGATGGACACATTATCAACATTTCAAGTTTATTCGGTTTAACTGCGCAACCCACTCAGTCTGCTTATAATGCAACTAAATTTGCTGTACGTGGTTTCACTGAATCTCTTCGTCAAGAGCTAGATATTGAAAATGTGGGTGTGAGCGCGCTGTGCGTACATCCAGGTGGCATTCGTACCAATATTGCGAAAGCTGCAAAAATGAATGACAGTTTAAAATCTTTGGGCATGAATCCACAGAAATCTGCACAGACATTTGATAAGTTATTACGTTGTCCACCTGAAGAAGCAGCGCGTCAAATTCTAGAAGCAGTACAAAAAGATCGCCGTCGTTTACTGATTGGCAACGATGCGAAAGTGATTGATTTGATGCAACGTGTGATGCCAACGGGCTATCAAAAAGTGACTGCATTTGCGACTAAAATGAGTAAACGTTTCGATTCTAAATAATCGTTAAAAAAACCCGCGTCATGCGGGTTTTTTATTTTCTTGATTTCTAATTTAAATCAGTACTTGAACAGTTTTCTTTTTCCAAACAAATTGATAATACAAACCTTGCATCACACATAAGCAAACGAAAGCCAAAGCATAAGCGTACCAGATTCCCGCCAGCCCCCACCATGCGCTAAATAGATAAGCTGCTGGGAGTTCTATACAGAGTATGGCTACAATATTGATGATCATTGGCATAGTCACAGTGCCACTTGCACGCATAATTGAGGCGAAAATAGCACTCGCGCCAAAAAATAAAATTGACCACAGCACAATAAACAATAATTGTTGCCCGAGTATCACGACTTTTTCATCTGTAATAAATAATGCCATGAGATATTTTGAGAACAAATAAGCCAAGATTACGAGCCCGCCTGTAAAGACAAAATTCATCCCCAGTGCTGTTTTAGTTACACGTGATAAAGAATCCGCTTTACCTGCACCGATCGCTTGAGCCCCAAAAATAGAGGCAGCAATTGCGATAGACAGAGCAGGGAATTGGATGTAGTTCAAAACCTGATTAACTGCGCCATAAGCAGCTGTTGCTTCTGAACCATAGCGATTGACCAAGCCGACAATGACTAATCCTGCCACAGAGGTCGTGACCATTTGAATGCCTGTAGGAACGCCAAGTCTGAGAATAATTTTGCTCAGTTCAGGATTGTGGCGTACATGTTTACACATTGCTAAATCTGGACGTAATGGATGATTTTTTTTATTTAAATAAACGTACAGAAAAATAAGCACGGCCAGATAACCCACAATCGTGGCGATGGCAGGTGCAATGATACCCAATTGAGGAAATCCAAAATATCCAGCGATGAGAACAGGGGTAATAAAGAGCCCAATTAAACTGGTCATTCCCAAAGCGATGAGAGGTGTAATGCTATCACCGACACCACGTAAGATAGAGGTATAAATAATATAAATAAAAAGGAGTGGGCTACCTGCTAACATCCATTGAACATAAGGCAAAGATAAATGCATGACACTTGGGTCTGTGCCCAAGGCCTCAAGAATGTGGCGTGCAGATAGAACACCTAAAATGGCAATAATCGTCCCGCCGATCAATGTCATAAAAATAGTAGAGCCGACAACCGCTCTTACTTTTTCTAAATTTTGTGCTCCCCACGCTTGACCAACCAATACCGTCGAGCCAGCCGAAAGCCCAATTACAAAAGCCAAGAGACAGAACAAAATTGGGAAGAAGACGGAAACAGCAGCAATTGCTTGAACGCCCATCATTTGCCCGACGAAGATCGTATTAATTGTGCCGGATAAATTTTGCAGGATATTGGTTGCAATCAGCGGAACTAAAAAAACTAAAAAAACTTTCCAGAAACCAGGTTCATCAATCGGCCGTAAGGTTCTCGCCATATATAAGTCTTATCCATTATTGTTTTCTATATCAACGGATTGACCTTAGCACCTTATCATTCAAATTGCTTTAGTAATAAAGTAATCCGTCTCGTCTCTTTTCGTTATTGTGATTGAACCTTCGTTAAAATTTCTCCTGCAAGATGCAAGGTTTCCTCTCGTTTTGCAAAACAGACCCGAATGAGCTTCAGATCTTGAGGTGGCTGTTGATAAAACACTGATATAGGAATCGCTACCAGTTTGTGTTGTTCTGCAAGATATTGGCACATTTCTATATCTGTGAGCTCAGGTCTTAGTGTACTGAAATCTAAGTTTTGAAAATAAGTTCCTGGTGACGGCACATATTGAAATTTTGAATGTTGAATTCCATGGATGAATAAGTCACGTTTAGCTTGATAAAAATTGGGGAGATCTAAAATATGTTCAGGATGTTGTTCGATGAATTGATTAAGCGCGATTTGAATCGGATGGACACCACAGAAATTGGCAAATTGATAAATTTGACGAAATACTTTCATCAGTGCCTGAGGTGCAACGCAATATCCAGTTTTCCAACCAGTAACATGAAACGTTTTTCCGAATGAACCAATCACAAAACTACGATCTCGAAGTTCAGGAAAACTAAGCGCAGAATAATGTTGTTGACCATCAAACACTAAATGTTCATAGACCTCGTCAGATAGTACACAAATGTTTTTATCCTGAATCAACTCGATCAGTTGTTGCCAATCTTGCTTGGACCAAATTGCACCTGAGGGATTATGTGGTGTATTTACAATGATTAATCGCGTTCGTTCATTTATTCGATCTTTCACCACATTCCAGTCAACATGGAAGTCTGGATGTACCAAGTTGATATGGATCGCTTGCGCCCCAGCGAGTTTCACTGCAGGTGCATAACTATCATAAGCAGGATCGAAAATAATTACTTCATCTCCAGCATTTACAACAGCTTGAATCGCACACAAAATTGCAGTCGTTGCACCAGGTGTAATGGTGATTTCGCTGATCGGGTCTAAATCGACTTGGTCTCGTTGGCAGAATTGGGCTGCAATTTTTTGTCTTAAACTCAGCAGACCGTCACCAGGTGGATATTGGTTATAGCCTTGTTGTGTGGCTTGAGCTAAAGCTGCAATTAATTCAGGAGGAGGTGGAAAATCAGGAAAACCTTGAGAAAGATTTAACGCGTTCAACTTTTGGGCGAGTGCTGACATCACGCTAAAAATAGTGACACCTAAGTCTGGTAATTTAGATTCAATTTTAATCATGCTGGATAGTAATATTTAGCCCGTTTCTTCGTAGTTTAGCAGTTGAAATGCCTGCACTAAATACAAATATCTGCGACATATTCGTTTTAATTTTCATAAGATTCTAATGATCTTCAATTAAGTTTAAAACCTTAGATGATCTATGTGATCTCATGTTAAAAATGATTGATCTGACTTTGCTTCATTTCATTTTTTAACCAATTTAAAAAAATAATCTTCCGAGGATCTTCAATAAATCTAGTATGGGACAGTAGATAATAGGCAGAACCATCCTGAAGAATTGGTGTTATTTTTTTTACAGACTTGAGCTCTAATTCTTTTTCAATCATGTAGATAGAAATGATCGTCTTTCCTAGGCCAGCCAAGCAGCCTTCTAAACATAAGTAAAAATGCTCTAATTCTATTTTGGAATGTTTCTTCAAAATATCTTTGAGTTCATCCAATTGGTGTAATTTTTTTGAAAAATAAGGGCGTGATTTAGAAATTAACAATTCTTTGGTTTTAGGGTGGTGAGATGCTTGGACTGCCACAATATATTCATCGCCAATTTTCTCACTAAACAGATGCGATCCCCATTCAAAATCATTTCTTCGTATTGCGATATCGATATTATCTTTTTCAAAGTCGACTACACCACCACCTGTGAGCAAAACCACTTCAAAATCATGTCCAAGTTTTTTAAATTCAACAAGTCGTGGAATTAACCACTTCATCGAAATGGTTGGTTCACAGGACAGTACCAATTGTTTGTTTTCAGTTTTATTTTGAGTTAGTCCAATTAAACAATCATCCAATTGATTGAAAATATTCTGAGCGCAATGAAAAAGAGTTTCTCCTTCTTTGGTGAGTATCAAGGTTTTATTTCGCCGTTCAAATAATGTGATATTTAATATTTCTTCGAGATTGTAAATTTGCTTACTGACGGCACTTTGCGTAACAAATAATTTCTTTGCTGCAATCGTGACACTGCTGTATTTAGCGACAAAATAAAAAAACTTCAGTGAATTCAAAGATATTTTCTCTATCATTCCAAAAACTCATATATTTTTAGTCGATTTTATTGATTTTATTTTTTTAACTTTTGTTCAAAATGAAGATTACCAAAAGCAAAATAAAGCTAATACAATGGAAAATATATTAAAATTCAGTCCATTTAACAAGCAGCATCTCGATGAATACACATATTCAAAAGAGATAATCAAAAAGGGTTATGCGTTTATTGATTTAAATACATTCCAAGAAATACAGAAAAATAATAATTTTCACGATGTTAATGAGCAAGATGTCAGTGATTTTATAGACAGTTGGAACGCTCTAGATTTAGATCAATTTATGTCGGATAAAGGTAAATATCGAACAAGAAAACATGCAACTTTTACTATTAATGATAAGCATAAAATTTTACTGAAAAATTCTTATATTCCTCATTTTCAGACGATTGAATACAACACTTTGAATGGTGGAATTGCGAGATATTTTTCAGAGATTGATAAAAATACAATTGAAAATCCAATTTTTAGAAATTTACTACAATTCGCATATCTCACCTTTTCAGAAATTGAAACTGAAAATTGGTTTATCGAAGCGCATCAATTTCGCATTGAAGCAAAATTTAACGATAGTGGTAAGCCAACCCCTGAAGGGATACATCGCGATGGGGTGGATTTCGTTTTAATGGCCATGATCAACCGTCAAAATGTTCAGGGTGGAATGACCCGAATTTATGACTTAAATAAGAATTTGAAAGCAGAATTTATGCTTGAAAATTTTTTAGATATCGCACTTGTGGATGATCATCAGGTCTATCACAGCGTAACGGAAATCAAAGTCAATGATTTTACGTTGGGTGATATTGGATTAAGAGATGTATTAGTGATCACGTTTAAAAAGGCATAATGAATGGGTGAGTTTATAGCAGTTATTCTCATCACCATACTTGCTGTTGTGAGTCCTGGTGCTGATTTCGCTATCGTGACAAAAAACAGTTACTTATATGGTAGAAGGATAGGTGTTCTCACTTCACTGGGAATCTCTTTAGGTGTGTTGATTCATGTGACTTATACGCTCATTGCTGTCGCATTTGTCATGGCGTATACACCTCAAATTCTAAATATTGTGAAGTATATTGGAGCGATCTATCTCATCTATATCGGTTATAAAACTTTTGTACAAAGTTCGGTTGTCGAGACGTCATCAACTGCTGCAATTAATCCTTTTCAAGCAGTGAAATATGGCTTTTTCACCAATGCACTTAATCCTAAAACGACTTTATTTGTGATTAGTACATACACTCAAATCATCAGTGTGAGTACGCCTAAAGCGATTCTGGTCGGTTATGGGCTATTTATGTCTTTTGCTCATTTTTTATGGTTTGGATTGGTGGCTTTGCTTTTTTCATCGATTGTTTTAAGACAGAAAATGTTAGCTAAGCAAGTACAGATTAACAGAGTGATTGGGACTGTATTATGTCTGCTAGGGATAGCACTTCTGTTTGCTAAATTTCAGTAATAGGGTAGCAATATGAAAAAGATGGCTTTTATCGACATGGAAGGTGTTCTTGTCCCTGAAATATGGAAACACTTTTCAAATGTATACAATATCCCAGAGTTGGCGATTACAACTCGAGAAGTCGCAGACTATAAGTCTCTGATGGAATTTAGAATTAATTTACTGAAAGAAAATAAAATTCCTTTAAAACAATTAATCAATGACATTAAAGAACTGGATGTTATTCCAGATGCTAAGGAGTTTTTAGAATATTTGCAAAAGGCTGAAAATTTTGAAGTTAAAATTATTTCAGATTGCTTTTATGAGTTTTTATTTCCCTTTTTTGAAAAATTAAATCTTCCTGTTAAAAATACATATTGTCATCACTTAGAGATTGGACCAGATGGATTTATAGAAAATGTTCTATATACTCGAGATAAAGGGAAACATGAAATTATTGTAAAGTTCCAAAAAGAAAACGTTTCAATGACCAATAGTATTGCGATCGGTGATGCATTTAATGATTTTTCGATGTTGCATTTAGTTGATTATGGTTTTTTATTTCAACCTTCAGAAGAAGTGAGAAAGAACTCTCCAGCTTATTTTTGTAAAGTAGACTCTTATCAAGATATTATTTCACATTTAAATCGTAAAAAAGTGATATAACTTCATAATATTATTGTAGTTTATATAAGATAAAGCAGATAGAAATGACTCTAGTGAGAGCTTAGTTATTTGAATGACTAAGAATAATAAATACAGCCCATTCATGCAGAAATGGGCTTTTTTATGAGGTCAATTCACAATGAATTAAATTTTAGTCAGCGACCAAATTTAAATTTCATTTCTAAGTTAAATCAAAAATTCAACTGCTGCTCGGATGATCCCTAATACCAAACCGATAAATGCACCAACGACAACACCGTTGACGCGGATCATATGTAGGTCACCACCCACTTCACTTTCAATCTTATCAATCATTTCTCGTGAGTCCCATTCGTGAATGCGTTCACTGATAAATAAAATGACTTTTTCGCTGTATTGATCACTGAGATTGACTGCCATTGAACTCATTTTTTCATTTAATAATTGGCGTAATGCAGGATTGGAAATGATGTTTTGACCGACTTGTTGAATCGCAACACGTAAATTTTCAGCTATACCTGAATCTGCTTTCTCCAAATCTTCACGAATGGCGTTGCACAGAATGACGACGGCACCAGTAATAAAATTTAAAACTTGAGGACTATCTAACAATGCATTTTTAGTTTCATTTAATTTAAGACTCGCCTGACTTTCAGGATTTGCCAGTTCAGTCATTAAATGCTGTGCAATACTCTCAATTTTTTGACGCCATGGGTGCTCTGGATCTGCCAACATTGACTCGACACGCTCTATTAAAGAGTCAATCGTTCTTTGTTGAACATCGATACCGATCCAACTTGCGCCTTTGGCTAAACGCCACACTCCGAGTTCTTTAAATAGGGTGCGGGTTAGCTCCCGAGTTTGTTCAGGATGTGAAGTCACCCAACCGTGCGCAACATCGAGACCACGTTGTAAAACATCTTGGTGGAAGTCATTTTCTAATACGGCACGAATCATTTCACTGGCCAGGGTATTGATTTGAGTGTTCTTTACCCATTGCACACTGTTAGTTTGAATAAACCTACCGACTTGTTCTTGTCCAACAAACTCAAAAACTTTAGGCACTGTCTGTTGAATCACTTGAGTCACTTGACGATTGTTATCTGGATTGGCTAGCCATTGTCCTACTGCCAAACTCACATCTGTTTGACTCAAGCTTTTTGCCACAATTTGTGGCGATAGGAAGTTTTCTTGAACAAAACGTCCCATGGATTCTGCAATACGCGCTTTGTTACGTGGAATAATTTCGGTGTGATCTTTTAAAAACTTAGGAATAGGGATACGACCGAATGGGTTCCGAAACAAAACCGTAATGGCATACCAATCTGCTAAACCACCAACCACACCTGCTTCAGCAGACAACATTAAAATATGAATAAGCCAAACATATTCTGGAAAAATTTTGGCAGCCACCATGAGCGATATCCAAGCCAATACAGCGACAACCAGTGCGATCATGGCAAATCGTTTGCTTCGATCCAGACTAGGGGTAGTCATTGTTGGTGATGCACTCATGCATAATTCCTATGTAAGCTGTTGTATTAATATTATTTTATTGTGATAGAGAAGGCTGTGTTTGTACAGGCAGTACGTCGCCTGTAGCACTTAAACCATATTTAGACCCTAAGGCCTGTAAAATTAAACGTGCATCAAAAGCATCTTGAGGTGCTGTTTTTTGATCTTTAAAACAGGTGATGGTATAGGCTACTTGAACTGGCTCTAAACTGACCACCTGTGGCACATCATAAAAAGGATCAAAGAACATAGGATGTCTACGATATCCATAACCATACGGGTAAGGATTGGAATAAACCACAGCTTGACGAGGTGGTTGTTGTGTGCGATTGCTTGGATCATCTTGGACTTTAAAAAAATGAAAGCCCTGTTTGACCGTTGTTTGTGCAGCTTTAAGTAAGGTTATTTCTTCAGCTGTACCATAGCTCATGTTGGATGAGCCTTGAAAACTAATACGATACGTTGATTGGTTCAAGGGAATAGTTGCGAATTGCCCAAGCTGATCAAATGTAGGCGGTTTACTTGGCGTCGTGACACAACCAGACAGCAGGATCATGCCAGATAATCCCAAAATCATGCATAAGTTCTTCATTTCGCTCTCCTGAAGTCTGTTGTATCAATATCAATTTAGAAGCTACTGTTTGGCTGTTTTAAAAATTCTATTTCCTCAGGTGTAGAGAGACGATTTAAAATTTCATTACGATGAGGATAGCGACCGAAACGTTCAATGATGACTTGATGCTTCTTCTCAAAGTCTAAATTTACAGGGTTGCCTAATGCCTCAAACAGACGAAGTGCTTGAGTGTGAATGATTTTTGATTCGCTATGCATGAAAGGCATATATAAGAAGCTACGTTGTTCAGGTTCCAGTTCGAGATCTAAGCCAAGACGAACCGCTTCTTGAGCTAGCCCAAGTGCTAATGGATCTTGGGCAAAAGATTCAGGTTTGCCACGATAAACATTACGGGAAAATTGATCCAAGACAATGATTTCTGCTAAGCGTCCTAAAGCAGTTTCCCGCCATGTCCATAGTTCGCCTGCGGCAGCTTGTTGGATGGTGTGACCAAATTGCGCTTGAATAAGTTGATCGAAAGCATCGCTTTTCGCAAACCAATGCGGTTGAGTTTCAGCACTGAACCAAAAATCTATAACGTTGTGATAATTCATATTCTTTACAGTTTGTTAGCATTTATTCTGCAATAAAATCACAAATTTCAGATGTCTTAAAGACTAAGATTGTGTTAAAAATTTGCCAAAATAAAAGGTTTATCCAACTGAAATGTATATGCAAACTGCATTTGCGAATATAAATCACGGTATACTTGATATAAATCAATAATTTTTTATCTCAGTCGTTCTTCTAGATAAGCGAGTAAGTAATGAGTCAACCCGAAGCGCTCTCTGAAACAATTTTACCAAATTGGGTGGATTCGACGGTGTTTAAAGGTATGTTACGAGGCATTGAGCGCGAAAGCCTAAGGATGCAAAGTGATGGCTTTATCTCCCAGAAAGATCATCCTAAGGGTTTAGGCTCTGCGTTAACTCATCCTCATATTACGACAGATTATTCTGAAGCCTTACTTGAGTTTATTACCCCTCCTCAATCTTCAATTTCTGAAGCATTAAGCTACTTAGAAGATATTCATGCTTTCACCCATCGACACCTAGAAGATGGTGAAAAGCTATGGCCAATGTCGATGCCATGTATGTTGGATGATGAAGAAGAAAGCATTCGTCTTGCGCAATATGGCTCATCCAATATCGGTAAATTCAAAACTTTATACCGCCGTGGTTTAGGTGTACGTTATGGTCGTCGTATGCAGACGATTTCAGGTGTACATTACAATGTTTCATTCCCTGATGCGTTGTTTCAGCAGTTGCAAGCAAACGAGCAAGATGAAGCTTTAAAACAGCTCAGTTTGCAGGATTATCGCAGCCATCGATATTTCGCTTTAATTCGAAATTTCATTCGTTTAACCCCATTGGTTATGTTCCTGATAGGTGCAAGCCCATCGGTCTGTCGTTGTTTTATGACGGGTCGTGAACATCATTTATTGCCTTTAATTAAGGGAACATTGTATTTGCCATATGCCACTGCATTGCGTATGGGGCGCTTTGGATATCAAAATTCGGCGCAGAAAGAGTTAGGTATTCATTACAATGATTTGAAAGGATATTTAGCAGGTTTACAAAAGGCGGTGAAAACGTCTTATGCTGCTTTCAGTCGTTTGGGATTAGATGACGAAGCGGGTGAGCCGATCCAAATTAATGATCACGTACTGCAAATTGAAAACGAGTACTACAGTCTTGTACGTCCTAAACAAGTACCACAGTCTGGTGAAACACCATCTGATGCATTAGCAAACCGTGGTGTAGGGTATGTAGAATTGCGCGCAGTAGATGTGAATCCATACAGCCCAATTGGTATCAATGAAGATACTGCAGGCTTCCTTGAGGTATTAGCGCTTTATTGTTTATTAAAAGACAGTCCTGAACTGCTAGATGATGAACTTGAAGTGATTGAACAAAACCAGCAAGAAGTTGTGAATCGTGGGCGTGCACCAAATGCTGCCATTGTTGAAAATGGTCAATCAATTGAAATTGAGACATGGGCAAATCAATATCTCAAACAGATGCAGCCTTTAGCAGAAACGTTAGATCAAGCTCACTCGACCTCGTTGTATTCTGATGCAATGCAAATTATGCAATCACGAGTAGATGAAGTGGATGAAACCTTCTCTGCGAAAATAGTAGATGATACAGTAAAACATAGTGGTACTTGGAGCTTAGGTAGTGTGCTCGCGCATCAACATGCTGATCATTATCAAAATTATGTGTTATCTCAGGATAAAGTCACCTATTTTGAACAACTCACAGTGCAATCAATTGAACAGCAACAACAGTTGGAAGCAGAGTCTAGTCTAAGCTTTAAAGAATATCTAAAAGCATATCGATAAAAATATTGAGGAAAGTATATGCAGTGGCAAAATTATCGCATGGTGAGTGGTCTGTTGTTTGTAGCCAGCGTGATTGGAATGGCCTTCGCGTTGTATCTCGAACATGTCCAAGGACTTGAGCCTTGTCCATTGTGTGTATTTCAACGGTTAGGTCTGATCGGACTGGGACTGATTTCTTTTATTGCGGTTCTACACAATCCCGTCCGTAATGGTTTAAAACGAGCATATGCTTTCCTAGGGACATTATCGATTTTATGGTCAGCGGGTGTTGCTGCACGTCATGTCTGGCTGCAGAGTTTACCTCCAGATAAAGTGCCAAGTTGTGGGCCTGGTTTAGATTATTTGGTAGATGCTTTGCCGCTTAAAACAGTGCTTCAACAAGTGCTGTCAGGATCAGGCGAATGTGCGGTAGTAGACTGGACTTTCCTAGGTCAGTCTTTACCTGTATGGTCTTTGGTATTTTTTAGTATTTTGCTGATCATCTCGATTTGGCAGTTATTCAGAAAGTATCCTGCTTAAAATAAAAAAGCCAACTAATAGTTGGCTTTTTTATTGAAGATGGTCAGGTTTCTACGATTCCTTCCATGCTTTCTAATTTGATTAAATATTTACGGATTTGCTCTTCAGCTAATTCATCGTGATGTGGATAGAACCATTTAACGATTTGCTCAGCAACACTGGAATGGTATTGAATCTCCATATGATTGAGCCCGTAGAACACAGCTTTGTGTGATTCTGGCAATTTCAGTTGGAATCGCGGATTTGGATGCTCACCCAAAGCACTTTGCACACTCACTAAGTAATCGCCAATGACTTTGAGTGTACGATTTTTACGATTTTCAAACTCAATTGTTCCAGCTACTAAGAATGTATTGATATGTGAAGGCAGCGGTGCAGGTTTACGATTATCATCCATCATGCCAATACGAGCGTGATTGTGTTCCCAGTCATCATCACGGACACTACCATGGCGTAAATCCAAAATACCATCACTGCGAATATTCACAATGTGGCTGGCTAACTTGATGACGGGAAAGTGTCCAATTTTTTCTTGAACGGCAAAGCCAATACGTTCTAGAACCGCACCATGATGTGGAGAACCTAAGCAGACCAAATTCTCTGCCATGTGAAACCATTGATGGAGATTTTGTTTACCATAAAACAAAGCACTTCTAGAAACCAAACCACCCATACTGTGACCGATTAAATCAAGGCTGGTGATACGTGGATTGCGCTTTACCAAGTCTTCAAGCATATTGGCCAACGAACGACCATTCGCTGAAATTCTGCGACCAGTGTTGTAATGCAAATAAAGCATGGTGTTGTTGTCGCGTTGTGCAAGCAGTTTTTCACCAATACCGCCATAGTTGCGATTGGTCCAATCAAGATGATTCATGCACAGACCATGGCAAAAGATCACGACACGACCTGACAGGTCACCCTGTTGTAACTCTCCATAGTGATCATACAGATTACTGGTAATCGCCAACGGATTTTGATTTTTAAGTAAATAGTCGCCAATCACGCCATTAAGAGCACTGACCAAAAAAATCATTTTTGGCGTGAGGGGCTTATCATGGAGTTTCGGAAATTGATCAATGATTTTGCGCAGGGCTGGTGCGACCAAATAATTTCCGTAATTTAGAAGCGTGTCATATGAAAATTGATATAACTTTCGAACGTAGGTTTTCTTTTGAAATTCTTTTGATGTTTTTTTACTTAAACCAAATACGGTTAAGAGCACTTCACGTTGAAGTGATTGAATGAGATTTTGAACAGCGTGGTTAATTGGAGTGCTGACCAGTTGTGCCAAACCTTCAAGCACATCGGCCTGACTCGGAGGAGATCGATCCCATTTACAATAGGTTTCATGTAGTGGCGTTAAACTCGGCATCTAGTCTTATCCTGATAGTGCATGATCATCTAAAGACACTTTATTTTTAGCAATGATCACTGTATAAAATTCCTTGTATTTATCTTATGTTGTTCATCCCGAACAATTTTTAAGATAACTTTGATTTCAGGTCGGCTCTAATTTTTTTGTCTGACAATATTTGTTATCGTACAAAAGAGAAACAAATATGTGATCTGATTCACAATAAAAATTAGAACAATTTTGAGGAAAATGCAATTAATCAGTTTATGAATATTATCTATCTACATGGATTTCAAAGTAGTCCTTTTTCGATTAAAGGGCAACTGATTCGTCAGTATTTTGAAAGACATGAACATGTACAAGTGCATTTGCCCGATTTAAATATGCCGCCTGATCAGGTCATTACTTCGATTTCGGCACTCATCGAGTCTATGTCGAATGTCGTTTTGATTGGGAGCAGTTTAGGTGGATTTTATGCGACGCAGCTTGCCGCGAAACATGGAGTCGCAGCTGTACTGATTAATCCCGCTATGCAACCATGGAAATTATTTAGAAACTTGTTTTCAACGGCGCAGTTTCCTTATCCAGTCACTGCGAATTGGTCGTTAGATGAAGCTCAGCTTGATCAATTGGAGCATATGGCAGTTCCGTTTGTGCAAGATGCAGACAAAATCTTGGTCTTGTTACAACAAGGTGATGAAGTTTTGGATTATCGTGAAGCGGAACGTTATTATAATTGCGATGGTCATCAAGCGTTCCTCATTACAGAAACATATGGCAATCACGCGATGGATGATTTCGCGGATAAAATACCCTTGGTATATCAGTTTTTAGCTGACAGCTTAAAATAAGGAAACAATTCAACGTGTCTCAATATACGGCCCAATCCCTTGAAGTCTTATCTGGTTTAGATCCTGTACGCCGTCGTCCAGGCATGTATACCGATACCACACGTCCAAACCATTTGGCGCAAGAGGTCATTGATAATGCGGTCGATGAAGCATTGGCAGGACACGCGAATAAAATTACAGTGACTGTGTATAAAGATGGTTCATTGTCAGTAGAAGATAACGGGCGTGGTATGCCAGTTGATATTCATCCTGAATATGGTCAAAGCGGCATTGAAATTATTCTGACTAAACTGCATGCAGGCGGGAAATTCAGCACAGATAATTATCAATTCTCTGGTGGTTTGCACGGGGTTGGTATTTCTGTTGTAAATGCGCTTTCCACACGTGTGGAAGTTCAAGTTCAGCGCCAAGGTAATTTATACAAAATGGCCTTTGAGCAAGGTGAAGCAACGGCACCACTTGAAGTTCTGGAAGGTAAAGCACCTAAACGTGCATCGGGTACCTCAGTTCACTTTTGGCCTGAAGCGAAATATTTTGATTCACCTAAATTTGCATTAAAGGCACTTAAACACAATTTAAAAGCGAAGGCGGTATTAGCTGCTGGCTTACAAATCAATTATGTTGATGAAATTAACGACGAAAAAATCACGTGGCAGTTTGAAAATGGTCTCGTCGATTATTTGATGGATGAATTAGAAGATCGTGAAATCATCCCTACGCCTGCATTTGTCGCTACAGGTGACGCGGAACGTGCCAGTGCGGAGTTTGCGATTTGTTGGAATGTTGAAGGTGGAGAGAGCATTCAAGAATCTTATGTGAACTTGATTCCAACGGCTCAAGGTGGCACACATGTGAATGGTCTTCGTTCAGGTGTGACGGATGCGATCCGTGAGTTCTGTGAGTTACGTAATCTCTTACCACGTAATATGAAGCTTTCAGCGGAAGATGTGTGGGATGGCGTGAACTATATTCTGTCTTTGAAATTTCAAGAGCCACAATTTTCAGGTCAAACCAAAGAGCGTCTTTCAAGTCGTGAAGCCTCTGGGATTGTGCAGAACATCGCAAAAGATGCTTTTGCCTTATGGTTGAATCAAAACTCTGAAATTGCAATGCAATTGGCTGAAATGGCGATTTCAAAAGCGGGACGTCGTTTAAAAGCTGCAAAGAAAGTTGAGCGCAAAAAAATCGTTTCAGGTCCAACTTTACCAGGCAAATTATCTGATTGTGTGGGACATAGTTTGGAAGAGTCAGAACTATTTATTGTGGAAGGTGATTCTGCTGGAGGATCTGCCAAACAGGCGCGTGATAAGAATTTCCAAGCGATTATGCCGATCCGCGGAAAAATTTTAAACACTTGGGAAGTATCTTCAGATGAAGTACTTGCTTCTCAAGAGGTGCATAATATTGCAATCGCAATAGGAGTCGATCCGGGTTCTGATGATTTGTCTGAACTCCGCTATGGCAAGATCTGTATCTTGGCCGATGCTGACTCAGATGGATTACATATTGCGACTTTGCTGTGTGCATTATTTGTGAAGCACTTCCCAAGCCTAGTTGAAGCAGGGCACTTATTTGTTGCGATGCCACCTTTATTCCGTATTGATGACGGTAAAGATGTGCATTACGCGCTTGACGAAGCAGAATTAGAAGGCATATTGAAAAAAGCCAAAACTAAATCCCCACAAATCACACGATTTAAAGGTTTGGGTGAGATGAATGCAAGTCAGCTCCGTGAAACAACATTGGATCCCAATACTCGTCGTTTGGTGCAACTAGATTTGGATGATGTGCATTTTACTTCAGGTTTATTAGATAAATTATTAGCCAAGAAACGCGCAAGTGATCGTAAAGAATGGTTGGAACAAAAAGGCAACTTAGCTGAATTAGTCGTTTAATTTTCTGCAGACACGAGCATTAAAGCCCGCAGATGCGGGCTTTTTTATACTTCACAGAGTGAACAATTCACACCACGACAGTTGTGTAGCACTGAACTGCGTGCACTATTTTTATTGGTACCTGGACCGCCGACTAAAGGTCCTGCAAGTTGTTCTGCGCCTGACCCTGGACGCCATTTGGTCTTCATGTTGATTTGTTGTCTGCCAGTAATCATTGGTTTAGCTAAGGTGGGTTGTTGACAGTATTTACATTCGATAGTGTCAGTTGCAATCCTAGAAATAGGCACACGTTGTTCAAAAATTCCTTCGCAGTGCTCACAGCGGAAATCGTATAATGGCATGGTCGTGCTCCTACTTATTTTTAAGCATGTGCATGTTTAAAAGTTAAAAAGGAGGTAGCTCGCATGCTTACTCAAGCTACCCCGTAAAATGGTGAAACCTGTAACAACAATAATGCGCTAATTAGCGCTTATGCCCCCAAAATTTATCGTCATTTAAAGCACCTTGCGGCAATATATTTTGTTCAAAAATGGAGGTTGGGAGTGAGACGGTACATGCACAGTTTGGAATATCTACAATACCTCCGATACGACCTTCAACCGGTGCAGCGGTAAGTAACATGTAGGCTTGTGACCCAGTAAAGCCAAAATTTTCAAGATACTTGATGGCTTTTAGACATGCTTGGCGGTAAGCCACTGTCGCATCGAGATAGTGATTTACACCATCTTCAACACTGATCCCTTCGAAAGTCAGCCATTGATCATAATTTGGACGTACATTGCTTGGAACAAAGATAGGTGAATCAATATTGTATTTTTCCATCCCACCTTTGATTAAATCGAAACCGACACGTGTAACGCCATCCATTTCAATCGCACCACAGAAACCAATTTCACCATCACCTTGTGAGAAGTGGAGGTCGCCCATTGAGAAGCCAGCACCTTTTTGATAAACAGGGAAGTAAATACGGCTTCCTGCAGCAAGGTCTTTAATGTCTGTGTTACCCCCATGTTCACGTGGAGGAACTGTGCGTGCAGCTTCAGCCGCCATACGATCAAATTCGGGACCTTTTACACCACGCAGAACGGCTGTACGTGGATCAGGAGGGTTTGCTTGACCTTTAGGAACGAGCAATGCTTCACGGCGATTCCATTCTTTCAGTAAATCATGTGATGGTAGGGTTCCCATCAAGCCAGGATGTTTTAAACCTGCAATACGTACACCAGGGATATGACGTGAAGTTGCAAATAAACCTTTCAAATCCCAAATAGCTTTATCTGCTTCTGGGAAATAGTCCGCCAAGAAGCCACCACCATTTTCCTTGGCAAAAACACCCGAAAAAGCCACATCAGAAATCGGTTGAATGTCTAGTAGATCAATGACCAACAAATCACCTGGTTCTGCACCTTCAACATAGAATGGACCTGTTAAAGGATGAGCACGTGTTAAATCCACATTTTTAACATCAGAAATATCGTCAGTATCTTTAATTTGTGCGTCAAGGAAATCCAAGCTTTCAATCAGAATTTCTTCACCAGGTTTTACTGATGTTAGAAAAGGTAGGTCTGGGTGCCAACGGTTGTGACCAATTTCGGCTTGTTCCGCAAGTGGAATTCCTGGTTTGATTTTAATATGTTGCATAATGTATCCCCTGTATTGAGGTCAAATAAAGTTTAGGTCTCAGTGTTGTTGTGATGCTTCGTGTATCAGTAACGGATCAAGTTGTTTCACTGCAGGCTCAATCATCTGAATTTGAAGCTTCGTATTGTCGTAATCGATGATGAATTCACTAATGTGCTTGTTGTTTAGAAAAGCTTTCGCGAGTGCAGGTTCAACTAACACTTTAAAACGACGGCTTAAACCCCGAGCACCAAATCGAACATCATGTCCTGAACTCAGGAATCGAATGGCAGCATCGGTCAAAGCAATGGTTCGACTTTGCTTTTTTAGACGTTGGTTCATTTTGTCAATTTCGAGTTGGACTAAGGTTGCAGCAAAATCAGATTCAACTGGCTGATAATGTAAGATTCGCTCAATGCGATTTAGAAACTCAGGATCAAACTTTTTATCGAGTGCTTTTGTCGTGATTTCACTGTCATCTAATTTCAAATGCTTGGCTAATTTCTGGAGTGGTTTCGGTAATTGACTAAGTTGTTTCAGGCGCTTTTGAGCATCTTTAGCACCCACATTACTCGTCATAAAAATCATGCAGTTTTTAAAGTCTAAAACCTTTGTACCCGCAGTTAATTTTAAAGTTCCTGTTTCAAGCACATTGAGTAGCCCTCGAATGACTTCAGTACTGGCTTTTTCAATTTCATCAAAGAGAACAATGCCAGGTTTGGAGAAACTCCCTTGAATCAGGGCTTCATCGAATAAAGTATTTCCTTCTTTAGAGCCGACATAGCCTGGTGGGGCACCTGTCAGGGCGGCTGCATAATGCTCTTGTGCCAATGTATTCATATCAATTCGACTGAATGCATCAGCTTTACCGTGTATCGCTTCAGCAATGAGGCGGACTGTTTCAGTTTTTCCTACACCGGTAGGACCTAACATCAGTGTGACACTTAAAGGACGATGAGCTGCGTTAAAATCTGCTTTCACTGTGGTGAGCATATTTTCAATTTCATCAAGTGCGGCTTCTTGCCCAATAATATGTTCACGTAGATGGGTCATCACGGCATCTGGTTCAAAACTGAATCGGGAAGTACGTGCAATACATTCCTTGCTTTGCATGTCATAGCGTTGTTTTGCCAAACTTTCCTGATTGGCATGTATACGGTCACTGGCAAATGTCATGTTCGAAACCTCCTGAAATCAAGTCGGACGAAGCTTCTTTAAGAAGCTTCTTTCTCTAACCCTTCGTGAGGTAAGTTGCCAATTGGGCACTCTGCAACGCCAATGGTTGAACGCGTAAACTGCTCAACATTTTCCTGTGCTTTTTGTGCGTCTAAGACCCATGTCTTGTAGAAGTCGAATGGACAATCGGCAACCCCTTTATCACCATCACCATTGTTGTATACGCCTGTATAGCCACGGTGTAGAAGCTTGAACAAGTGATTTTGTGATTGATCGTATTTACGTGCATCACGTATTTCTGTGAGTGATAACTGTGCGTATTGGATACCATTTTCTTCCGTACCACATTCACCTAATGTACGTCCGTCAAAGCCGACCACTGCCGAATGTCCAAAGTAGGTATACACCCCATCAAAACCAGTACAATTGGCAACAGCGACATAAACGTTATTTGCCCAAGCCATACATTTGGCCATATTGATTTGCTGTTCATCAGCCGGGTACATATAACCCTGGCATCGCACCACAAGTTCAGCACCTTTCATCGCACAGTCGCGCCAAATTTCAGGGTAATTGCCGTCGTCACAGATAATGAGTGACATCTTGATGCCTTTAGGGCCTTCTGTCACATAAGTCGTATCTCCAGGGCACCAGCCTTCAATTGGGCACCATGGAATAATCTTGCGATATTTTTGAACGATTTCACCTTTGTTATTGATGAGCACTAAGGTGTTATATGGCACTTTATGCGGGTGTTCTTCGTGTTGTTCCCCAGTAATTGAGAATACGCCCCAAACATTTGCTTCAATACAAGCTTGAGAGAAAATTGCCGTTTCATCACCTGGGATTGTGGCTGCAGTTGCCATCATTTCATCATGATCATACATAATGCCCATGGTGCTGTATTCAGGGAAAACAATGAGATCCATACCTGGAATACCTTGTTTAATCCCTTTCAACATTTCAGCAATTTTTTTTGCATTCTCAAGTACTTCTGCTTTGGTGTGCAGGCGTGGAATTTTATAATTCACCACTGCTACACCCACTGTATTAGGACTACTTGAGATATCACCGTGACGCATTCAAATTACTCCCCATATCTTTAAAATTAAAATCTATGTAAGGAGTTTCGCGTGAAATTGATCGATGCAAAATACGGTGAATTGCGTATATGAAGCGATATTTCGAATGAGTTTTTAGATCGAAATAACAATACCACTCCAACAAATGGTCAAAAAAATCCCCCGAAAAAATCGAGGGGAATGCCAAATTAAGAGTTGATGAGATGACGTGCTTTAAACTGAAAGATATTTACTAATGGTTGCTTCATCGACATTCGCTCTGACATCTTCATAAGCAAAACGGCCTTTATCGATGACCAAGAAGCGATCTGCCATCGCCATAGTAAAGCTCAGTACTTGCTCGGAGACCACGATAGTGAGATCTCGCTGATCGCGAATTTCTTTTAGCGTTTTCGCAATATCTTTAATAATCGAGGGCTGGATTCCCTCGGTAGGTTCATCGAGCAGCAATACTTTGGGGTTAGTGGCGAGTGCACGTGCAATTGCCAATTGTTGCTGTTGTCCACCAGATAAATTTCCCCCTTTGCGTTTACGCATATCCCAAAGTACAGGGAAAAGCTCATACAGATCGTCAGGTACTTTTCCATGTGCAGACGCAGGGAGACCCGTTTGAATATTCTCTAGAACAGACATGGTTGAGAAAATCATTCGACCTTGAGGAACATAGGCAACACCATTTTCCACACGTTGATACGGGTCAAGCTTTTCTAAGTTTTTACCATCGAGCTTGATTTCGCCTTGAGTATTTTTAATATCACCGATAAGAGTTTTAAACAGTGTGGTTTTACCCATCCCGTTCCGCCCCATAATCGCCACAATTTCTTTGGGTTGAATTTTAAGTTCTAGATCATGAATGACTTGGCTTTGTTTATAACCTGAACACAAAGAACTAATTTCTAATAATCCGCTCATAAGGCCTCCTTAGTGTCCGAGATAGACTTCAATGACTTTTGGATCACTTTGCACATCATCCATTTTTCCTGCTGCGAGGATTTTCCCTTGATGCAATACAGTCACTTTATCTGCAATGGTTTTTACGAACTCCATATCGTGCTCAATCACGAGGACTGAGCGTCCTTTACTGATTTCACGAAGCAGTTGTGCTGTCTGTTCGCGCTCAGAAACACTCATGCCTGCCACAGGTTCATCCAGCATTAACAACTCGGGGTCTTGCATAAGCAACATCCCTATTTCAAGCCATTGTTTTTGTCCATGAGACAATAGGCCTGCGGAGGTGTGTAATAAATCAGTGAGGAAAATTTTTGAAGCGACTTCTTGGATACGTTCTTTGACATCTTTGGTTCGCTTAAAGAACAAAGCCCCAAACACATTACGACCACGTGGGAAAGACATTTCGAGGTTGTCATAGACTGAAAGGTTTTCGTAAATATTAGGGTTTTGAAATTTACGACCGACACCTTTACGAACGATTTCGAACTCTTTGAGCTTAGTCAGTTCAATATCATTAAATTTGATCGTGCCAGAAGTTGCTTTAGTTTTTCCGCAAATCAAATCCAACACTGTTGTTTTACCTGCACCATTAGGGCCGATCACCACGTGAACTTCGTTTTTATCGAGATAGAAGTTGAGATCGCTGACGGCTTTAAAGCCGTCAAACGAGACTGTGAGATCTTCAATTACAAGTACAGGTTTTGCCATTTCTACGCCGACTTTACTCATTTCACACCTCCTTCTACTTCAACATTGCTATCTTTATTGGACTCCATGGGTTGATGGGGGGGAGGCGAAGCCGTTGTTTTTTTATCTTTGAAGATAAGTGGGCGAACATATTTTTCATATAAGCCAGCTAAACCATTCGGTAAGAACATCACAACGCCTATGAACAATGCACCAAGGAAGTACAACCATACTTCAGGGAATGCTTCAGAGAAGTAAGTTTTACCGAGGTTAACTAAAACTGCACCATATACAGCTCCAATCAGTGATAAACGTCCGCCAACTGCAGCTAAGATCACCATTTCAATAGATGGGACGATGCCAATAATCGTTGGAGACATGAAGCCGACTTGCAGCGTAAACATTGCCCCACCGACGGAAGAAACGACTGCCGCAAAGCAGAAGATAAAGACTTTGTACATTGAAACGTCATAACCAGAAAAACGTACACGTTCTTCTTTTTCACGCATTGCAGAAAGTAAGCGACCTAACTTTGAGCTGAGAACAAAGCGACTGATCATGATGACTGCGATGAGTAACAATGCATTGATGTAATACAGAACGTACTTTGCCTCATCCGTACGGATGTCCCAGCCATGTAATGTCTTGAGATCAGTAATACCGTTAATACCGCCAGTAAAGCCTTGTTGACCAATAATCAAAATTGTCAAAATCGCCACAATCGCTTGCATGATGATAGAGAAATACACGTCTCCTACACGACGAGTAAACATTGCAAAACCAATAATAAAAGCCAATAAAATTGGAATAATTACAATCGCGAATAGGGTAAATGTGAAACTATGGAATGGTTCCCAGAACATTGGTAGGCTGGTAATTTGATTCCAGTCCATAAAATCAGGAATACCGGGTGTGGTTTGAGCTGCTGTGGATTGCATGTCAGAAGCTTCAAGTTTGAGGAACATAGCCATACAGTAGCCACCGATCCCAAAGAAAATACCCTGACCTAAACTCAAAATGCCGCCGTAACCCCAGCACAGCACTAAACCAATCGCAACAAAAGCAAACGTAAGATATTTACCCATTAAATTAAGACGGAAAACATCTAAAAACATGGGCATTACAAATAGGATCAGTACTGCCAATATAGCCAGTCCAATCGCACCTTCTTTACCGCCTAACAAGGCATTCATTGGATTACTCATATCAATCTCTCCTGAATACCTATTTACGAACTTTGATTGAGAACAAACCTTGAGGACGTAACATCAAAATGATGATGACCGTCGCTAAGGTAATGACTTTGGCAACAGAGCCTGAAAGGAAGAACTCTAGGATTGATTGGGCTTGTGCAATACTGAAAGCCGAAGCGATAGTGCCTAATAGACTTGCAGCTCCACCAAACACCACAACCAAGAACGTGTCTACGATATAGAGAGAGCCTGCAGTTGGACCAGTTGAGCCAATTGTCGTAAACGCCGCACCAGCAATACCTGCCAAACCACAACCTAACGCGAATGTTAGACTGTCCACACGCTTTGTATTAATACCAACGGCACCACTCATGAAACGGTTTTGGTTTGTCGCACGAAGCTGTAAGCCCCAGCGAGAACGATAAATAAGGAAATAGACGAAAGCAGTCACGGTGAGTGTGACACCGACAAGGAATAAGCCATTAATAGGAATATCAATCGTCTCTGTCGGTTGATAAGAGCCCATAAGCCAATCAGGTAGTGTTGGACTCACTTCTTTGGGACCAAATGTAGAGCGAAACACTTGTTGCATGATTAAGCTCAAGCCCCAAGTTGCAAGCAAAGTATCGAGTGGCCGCTGATAAAGCCGACTAATCATGAGCCGTTCGACCATATAGCCGATAATGCCTGCTGTCAGAAAAGCTGCCACAATCGCTACAATAAAATAATAGGGAAGCAATTGAGGAAAATAGCTTTCAGTCAGGGTTGAAATGACAAATGTGGTATACGCGCCTATTGTGAGGAATTCACCATGTGCCATATTGATGACACCCATTTGCCCAAAAATAATTGCAAGGCCCAGTGCCATTAACAACAGCACACAGAAAACAGAAAGACCATTAAAGCCTTGCATCGCAAATATTGCACCGAAGTCAGCTAAAGATAAATCCATCGCCTCATCCTCCAAGCTTTAAATAATAGGTTTGAAATGAAAAGATCAGGAGAGGTCTCTCCTGATCATGTGCTGTCGATTAGTAGCCTTTAGGGAATGGATTAGGCTTGATTAAACCTTTTGATTCGTAGACCACTTTGAATTGACCATTGGTTTGCACTTGTGCAATACGTGATTTGCTCCATAAATGATGATTGGCATCAATTTTCACGTAACCTTCAGGCGCATTTTTCATTTCGATGCCTGGAGAGGCTTTGGTCACTTTAGCAACATCAAAACTACCAGCTTTTTCAACTGCGGCTTTCCATAGCCACGGACCAAGATAAGCGGCTTGAGTCACATCACCAATTACTGCTTTAGGACCGTATTTCGCTTTAAATGCTTTTACGAAAGCTGCGTTACTTGGATTATTTAGACTTTGGAAATATTTCATTGAAGAGTAGAAGCCCTTCATATTTTCGCCACCAATCCCCAGTAATTCATCTTCTGTCACAGAGAAGGTGAGCAGTGTTTGCTTATCGCCGGTCACGCCTGCAGCTTTCATTTGCTTATAGAATGAAACGTTTGATCCACCCACCACGGCAGCGACAATTGCATCTGGTTTACGAAGTTTGGTTTTGTTAATTAAAGAACCAAATTGCGTATGTCCAAGCGGGTAGTATTCTTCACCGACGACTTTACCTTTCAACACTTTTTCAATGTGTGTACGGGCAATTTTCATGGTAGTACGTGGCCAAATATAGTCAGAACCGATCAAATAGAATGTTTTGGCTTTTTTCTCACGTGCAAGCCAATTCAGAGACTCAAGCACCTGTTGTGTAGCTTCTTGACCGGTATAAATCACATTTTTAGATTGTTCTAGACCTTCATAGAATGTTGGGTAATACAGAAGTGAATTATTTCGTTCAATAATAGGTAATACGGCTTTACGAGAAGCTGAAGTCCAGCAACCAAAAATTGCTGCAACACGATCCTTTTCAGTTAATTTTCGGGCTTTCTCAGCGAAAGTTGGCCAGTCAGATGCTCCATCTTCTTGAACAATTTTAATCTGACGACCTAATACACCACCTTGTTTGTTGATCTGCTCAATGGCTAAACGTTCTGCTTGGATGGCTCCTGTTTCAGAGATTGCCATCGTTCCTGTCGCTGAATGAAGCTGACCGACATAGACGAATTTATCATTTACGTTAAGTTTGGTTGTATTTACTTTTGCTGTCGCTGGAGCACTCGCAGTGGTCAAGACAGGTGCCAGTAAAAAAGGAACAGCGAGTAGTCCTGCGAGTAAGCCAGATGTTTTAACTTTAGATTTTAAGGTCATTGGTGTTCCCCTGATGAAGTAGATAAGGCCATTGCGCGATTTATTGTTTGCGCTTGCTATGGACTTAAGCCTAAGGGGTGTTAAAAAATGAGCATATACGTCACTTTACGTATATCGATGTTCCTCAAAATGATTTTTGATGAAAGTTAAGCTGGGCATAGATTTTGCTAACTGTAAGGGTCTATTTAAATTGCCTAGCTTTATGGTTTCATCTAGCAATACTCCTCAAGCACCGCAACGGGTGATTCATACACGCCGTAAATACAATACTTGGGTGGTTGATGAGAGTATTGAAGACTATGCACTACGCTACGCACCGAGGTCAGTAAGACGGTGGTCCCTTTGGACGGTGACCAATACAGCGCTTGCAGCAGTCAGTTTTCTAGCGATGGAAGCGCTTGGTGCAACCATGTTATGGCAATACGGCTTTAGCAATGCATTCTGGGCCTTAGTGGTCGTTTCAATCATTATCTTTTTGACCAGTTGGCCTATTGGATATTACGCGGCCAAATACAATGTTGATATTGACCTACTTACGCGGGGCGCAGGCTTTGGCTATATCGGCTCATCTATAACTTCAGTCATTTACGCCAGTTTTACTTTCATCTTCTTTGCTTTTGAAGCCGCTATCATGGCTTTGGCGCTTGAGCTTGGTTTAGGTGTGCCGCTGAGTCTAGGTTATTTAATTTCTGCGCTTATTATTCTGCCCCTAGTGATCAAAGGCATAGGGTTTATTAATAAAGTACAAGCGTTTACCCAACCATTATGGATTTTTTTATTATTACTACCATGGTGCTTTGTTTTGGTGAAGCATCCGACTCTGCTCTCTGAAGTTGCCCTAATAGAAGGCGCGCAAAGTCAAAGTGCAGGATTCAATTTGGCTTTTTTTGGCGCATCTTGCACTGTTTTGTTTGCGCTGATTACGCAGATTGGTGAACAAGCTGATTATTTAAGATTTTTGCCAGACAAAAAACATGCTCAAAAGACATGGAACTGGGCGGTATTTTTAGGCGGTCCTGCATGGATATTGGTGGGATTCATTAAAATTTTTATGGGAATGATTTTAATGGTTCTCGCCCTTAAATTTATGGTGCCGAATCATGAATTAAGCAATCCGAATTATCTATATTGGATCGCCTACCAACAAGTGATTGAGCATCCTGGTGCTGCATTATTTCTTACAGTCATGTTTGTGTGTATCGCACAGTTAAAGATCAACGTAACCAACGCTTATGCTGGCTCATTGGCGTGGTCTAATTTCTTTGCACGCTTAACACACAGTCATCCCGGACGTGTGGTTTGGTTAGTGTTCAATATTTTTATTGCGCTATTGTTGATGGAGCTAGGCGTCATCCATGCGGTGGAGCGTGTATTGGGGCTTTATAGTAATGTGGCCTTGGCATGGGTGGGAGCCATCGTTGCTGATCTCATCATTTGTAAGCCATTGGGGCTGAGCCCGAAAGGAATTGAGTTTAGGCGTGCCTATCTCTATGACATTAATCCAGTCGGTGTTGGCAGTTTATGTATTGCATCCTTGTTGTCGATTTTATGCTATTGGGGATTATTTGGTGATATCGCAAAATCCTTAGCAGGATTTATTGCTTTAGGTTCAGCTATCGTCTGTGTCCCAATGCTTGCTTATTTTACTCGTGGCAAATACTACATCGCACGTCATGAAGATAAATCATTAAAACCAATAGAGACACAACGATGTGTGGTTTGTGAGCATGAGTATGAAACAGCTGACATGGCGACTTGTCCTGCTTATAACAATATTATTTGTTCTTTGTGCTGTACCTTAGAAGCTCGTTGCCATGATTTATGTAAGCCTCATGCACGGTGGTCTGCACAACTTAAGCATTTTGCAGTTTGGTTTCTACCGCGCCAATGGTTGAGATACATCAATACTAGATTGAGTCTTTATATTTTGATGATCTTTGTTCTGAGTGTGGTATTGGCAGTCAGTTTAAGTCTGGTTTATTTACAAGAACTGAGTAAATTCGGCACAGTATTTGGATCAACTCAACAGCATGAGTTGCTGATGCTATTTGTGAAAATTTATGCCGTATTATTTTTACTGTTATGTGTTGCAGCATGGTGGTTGGTACTCAATGATGAAAGTCGCCGACAAGCTCAGCTTGAAAGTAATATGCAAACACAACTGCTCATGGACGAAATTGAAGCGCATAAAATTACAGATCGGCAATTACAAGATGCACGAACTCAAGCTGAAAAAGCCAATGAGGCCAAAAGTCGTTATGTTGTTGGGATTAGTCATGAACTGAGAACACCTCTAAATAGTATTTTAGGATATAGCCAGTTACTCAATAAACAAGAACAACTTTCTGAACAAGGAAAAGCTGCGCTGGGCGTGATTCGTCGTAGTGGGCAGCATTTAACGTCCTTGATTGATGGTTTACTTGATCTTGCAAGGATTGAAACAGGTAAAATTTCTTTAGAAATGTCGAATATTGAATTTCCGAAGTTTCTCCAACAAATCGTGAATATGTTTGAGCCACAATTCCAACAAAAACAACTGAAATTTACGGTCGAAATTAGTGAAAAAATACCACAATACGTACGTATAGATAAAAAAAGACTTGAACAGATCCTTATCAATTTAATGGGAAATGCTTTGAAATTTACGCTCGAAGGAGAGGTGAAATTTCGAGTGGATTATCGCTTTCAGACGGCATATTTTGAAATTCATGATACGGGATGCGGAATTGCTGAAGCAGATCTAGAGCGAATATTCCAGCCTTTTGAGCGCGGACAAAATGTCGTACAAGGTAGCTTTGCTGGAACAGGTTTGGGTTTATCAATTGTTAAACTATTGGTGGATATTCTCGGTGGGGAGTTAAAGGTCAGCAGTACGTTAAAAAACGGTTCTATTTTTAAAATAAAACTATATTTACCTTCAAAGTCGGTCATTCATCCGATTGCTGATGTCGCATCGAATACAGTATCTGGCTATACGGGACATCGCCGTAAAATATTGGTCGTAGACAATGAAGCAACTGATCGTGGACTAGTTTTAAATTTCCTTAAACCTCTCGGCTTTATTCTTGAAGAAGCAGAATCGGGATTGCAATGTCTAAGAAAAGTCCCTGAATTTCGACCAGATTTAATTTTAATGGATTTGAGTATGCCTTTGATGGGAGGGTGGGAAACTGCGAAATTATTGAGAAATAATAAAATGACCAATGTTCCCATCATCATTATTTCCGCAGATGCCAATGAACGAATGCAGAACCCTGAAACCGATGTATTGAATGAAGACTTTCTGGTCAAACCAGTGGACTTAAATCTGCTACTGAACAAAATTGGAGATAAATTAGGCTTGAACTGGGTTCATCAGAATGAGCCAACTCAAGTCGCAGAAGAACCTCAAAAACAGGTTGAACCCTTACACTATGATAGTAACGCTTTATCTGTCAGCGTGATTGATGAGGATGATGTAGCACCAGAACAAGCGCTAATCAAACTAGAAGATTATTTGAGTATTGGTTATATCCGTGGAGCCAAAGAGATCCTCGAAATTTGCAAGAAACGTAATGTCTGTGATCCTTCTATATGGCAACACATAGAATTTGATATTCAACGCTTCGATACCCAACGTGCATTACAACGATTACACGAGCACCTATCTGATATCAGATCTGATTTGGAAGGGAGTTAAGCTATGTTAGAAAGCATTTTAATTGTGGATGATATTCCTGAAAATCTAAGTTTATTACATGAGAGTCTTGATCAAGCAGGCTATCAGGTCTTAGTTGCTACCAATGGTTTTACTGCTATTGAAATTGCGCACCGTTCACAGCCAGATATGATTTTATTGGATGGGAGTATGCCTGAGATTGATGGTTTTGAAACCTGTATCCAGCTTAAAGCGAGTCCAATGACTGAGCACATCCCTGTCATATTTATGACGGGTTTGACGGAAACCGAACATATTGTAAAAGGCTTTCAAGTCGGGGGCGTAGATTATGTGACAAAGCCACTGAATATCGATGAAGTACAAGCACGTGTCAAAACGCATTTACTGCAAGCCCGTTTAATGCACCAACAGAAACAAATGCTCGATGCAACAGGCAGTGCAATTTTGTCGATGAATATGGATGGGGAAATTATTTGGCAGACACCTGTAGTGCAAGGTTTATTAACGCAACATGGAATTGATATTACTCATTTTAGAAAGAGTATAAATCATTGGTTAAAAGCACTTTTCCAGCAATCGTATCAAGAAGAAATGTTACATGGTCAATATGGTCATGGGCATCAGCAATTACAATTAAATTTATTGACCAAGCTGAAAGAAGGACAATTACCTAAACATGTTTTGGTTCAGATCAAAGAGCAAACACACATGCCAAGTGTTGAAGAGATCGCTCAAGCTTGTCCGAATTTAACACCACGTGAAGCTGAAGTTATGCATTGGGTAACGCTTGGCAAAACCAACCGAGATATTGCAGAAATTTTGGAGTTGAGTCCACGCACCGTCAATAAACATTTAGAGCACGTTTTTGAGAAGCTGTTTGTGGAAACGAGAACTGCTGCGGTGTTACATGTGATGTCAGCTTGTCAAAATCAAGCAGTCGTATAGAACTCATCGTTTCTAGCAAAATCTTTAAATCGCTATACCAGCTGATAGTGATCTTTCACTCTCCCTTCATTAACCTCTTTTTATCCTAAGATAAAAAGAGTAAATAAAATGAGTATGATCAATTCACTTCAAATCATAGACCAAATGTTTGAGGCATTTAGGTCTCAAGATTTACAGGCTGCTGTTGCAACAGTAACTGAGGATACGGTATGGATTCACCATGGCTCACAAAAACTGCCTTCAATTCGATTTGAAGGAAAAACGGGTGTAGAACAGTTCTTCAATACCAATTTCACAACCATGCATGTCGCATACTTTGATATTTTACGTATGGTCAAAGAAGGTAACAAAGTGGTGGTTTTTGGACGCGAAAAATTTACGATTGATGGTCAAGATGGTGAATTTGAGCAAAAATGGGTACAAGAGTACACCATTGAAAATGGACTAATTTCAAGAATGGAAGAATATGCGACATCGGTGAATGACAATGATTACCTGGTTGTAAAATAATAGTCAAAGATGGACATAAAATTAGATGGTCTCATGATCTGCATAACTGAGATGCATAAGCACCAGATTCAATGTGATATTTCAATTTGATCAAACTGAAACACATCACAATTATTCCCAGCACCAATCCGATCCACCACCGCAAAATCACTCGGGCTTTCCAATGTTAAAAGTGGATGATGCCAAGTCCCCGCCCGATAGTTCACACCTTGAGAGCCATTGGTTATAAAAGCTTGTAGGTTTGAAATATCGGGCTGATCCGCATTTAAGTTTGGTGCAACCACTACTAAAAACTTTTGTCCCTGCATCGGGATGAAAGCTTGTGATCCATGAGGATGACGTTCAAGCATTGAAATTTTGAACGGAATATTGGTACTTTGAATATTTCGAAAAATACTAATCCCGGCTTTGGCATCGCCAATAATTTCAGTGGTCACTAAAGCATGATAGCGCTCTGTATGCGCATCGTTAATATGAAAATAATCATTTCCTTGGCAAGCAATGACGTCACCAAAAGGTGCAAAATTTTCGGAGGTTAAAGGTTGTAGGGTAATGGTATGCTTCATAAAAATTCGCTAAAAAGATACTGCATTTTCAATTTAGAATTGAGTCGAAAATGCAGTCAAAATAAGATCGCTTTAAAAGTAACAAATGCTCAACTAAGGATTCACTTTACCCCAGAGGCGAATACGACTAATCCCACCATCAGGAATCATATTCACCCGAATATGAGAAATTTTTTCGTGTCCCAACACTTCATTTACAAAGTTATGAATGTGATCCATTTGCATCGGTTGAGGTGCGAGTAAAAAAGGCCAATACATACTTTGTGGAATCAATTGAGGATCCGTTGCATCTTCTATATAAATGGCTTGAATGGACACTTCAGCAGGATAATTTCCTTTAAAGTGGGCTGTATCAATCTCGATCTTTTCAATGTGACCAGCTTGCCCTAAAGCTAAAATACACCAGTCGAAACCGGGTGCACGACGGCGTGCGGTTTCCCAACCATCACCCATATTAACCCCACGTCCTGGATTGATCAGATTACGTGGATGTCCGAAGTGTGCATCACTATAGGCAATAACACGTCCACCATTTTCAAGTGCAAGCAGGTCGAGGGTTTGGCTTTGATCTTGGATTTTAACGCTGACTTCACCATATACGCGGAATCGTGCGATACCCCCATCTGGAAAAATATTTAAACGAAGATGGGTAAAGATCTGATTCATTGAAACTTCAAAGACATGGTGCTGACTTGGTCCCAATATACTATTTGGTAAAATTTGGTGCCATTCAGCATCATCCAAGTTTTCATTTGGTGCATAACACCCTTCTACTGAAGCAGAAGCGGGATAATTACCACTAAAAAAAGTAGTATCAATATCAAGTGCTTTAATTTTACCTGCAACACCTAACTGAACAATCGCCCAATCATAACCACTGTGACGCTTACGACGGGTTTCCCATCCATCCATCCACTTGCCATGATCATCAAATTTACCTTCTACAAAGATAGGCGCATCAAACTGAAGCATACGTTGAGCTTCAGCAAAAAAATCATCAGAACATGTTGTGACTTTTGCACCAATTCGGGCATCTGCAAGGTTAGTAAGTTGCTGTAAAGGAGTAGGGATTTCAAATTCCGGTGCCAATAGTGTTGCCATGTCATCTTCCATTATTGCTTTAAAACTTGATTCTTATCAAAAGAATGCATTCTTAGAATCGTAATGCGTTGTTATGTCGCATCTGCTCAAGGGCTTTAAAAAGAATGCACAGCATGTGCCAACCTTGCACTTATGTAGCGCTCTATTGGTGGAAATGGCACGTTTTTCGCTTTAAGCAGTGGGTTAAAGCAAAAAAAATTGTGGAAGTAAAAATGAATATCACCATTATTGGTGCCGGAATGGCAGGATTAACGACCGGAATTGCGCTGAAAAAATTTGGTCATCAAGTTTCAATATATGAACAAACTGAAAAAATTTTACCCGTGGGCGCTGCGATTTCATTGTGGTCAAATGGTGTGAAATGTTTGAACTATCTAGGACTCACGGATCAAGTCGCTCAACTTGGTGGGAAAATGGATCACCTTGCTTATGTCGATGGGCTCACGGGTGATGTCATGACGCAATTTAGTTTATATCCATTGATTGAAGAAGTCGGGCAGCGGCCTTATCCTGTTTCTCGCGCTGAATTACAAAATATGTTAATGGACGAGTTTGGACGTGAAGATATTCATCTTGCAAAAAAAATGATCGGACTTGAGGATCAAGGTGATGACGTAAAAATCCATTTTGCTGACGGAACAGAAATCACCACGGATTTATTGGTCGGCGCGGATGGCACTCATTCGATCACGCGTGCCTATGTTTTAGGTGAGCAAGTTGAGCGTCGTTATGCCGGTTATGTGAATTGGAATGGGTTGGTCGAAATTTCTGAGTCGCTGGCACCTGCTGATCAGTGGACCACCTTTGTGGGAGAAGGGAAGCGAGCTTCTTTAATGCCAGTCGCAGGTAATCGTTTTTATTTCTTCTTTGATGTACCACTTGCATTAGGTTTGGAAAATGATCGTACTCAATATAAAAAATTATTGAAACAATATTTTGACGGTTGGTGTCCGCAAGTACAAACATTGATTGATGCTATTGATGAACAGCGAACCAATCGTGTTGAAATCCATGATATAGAACCATTTGCAGATTTTTATAAAGGGCGAGTTGTGATTGTTGGCGATGCAGCACATAGTACAACACCTGATATTGGGCAGGGCGGTTGCCAAGCGATGGAAGATGCCATTTATTTGGCTCGGGCATTACAGATTAATACACTGGGAATTCAGGATGCTTTAAGACGTTATCAAAACAAACGTAATGAACGCACTGCTGAAATGGTATTGAGAGCGCGTAAACGTTGTGATGTGACGCATATGAAAGACGAATCGATTACTCGTGAATGGTATGAGGACTTAAGAAAAGAACAAGGACCTCATATTATGAAAGGTATTATCAGTAATATTGTTGGAAATCCTTTGGATTAAAGATTTTAACTAAAAGGGCTAAATGCCCTTTTTAAGTATTTAGATTCAGTTGGAATAAGACGAGATTGCGCCAAGATCCAAATTTTTGTCCGACTTCTGGTAAATAGCCTGTTTGTTTAAATCCAAAGTATTCATGTAATTTGATGGATGCAAAATTTTCATGATCTATAGCAGCGATCATGACATGAATTTTATGTTGGCTTGCGTGTTGAATTAAATGTTGGAGTAAAGCTTTGCCTAAACCCAAACGTGTAAAATTGGGATGAATATACACAGAGTGTTCGACAGTTTGTCTAAAACCACTGATCGCTCTAAATGTACTATATTCAGCATAGCCCGCAATTTGTTGGGTGAGTTCGTTTTCAACCACAAAAATAGGGAAATGATCTATTAGATGCTGACGATACCAATTCTGATAATAATAAATGTCTTGATCTTGCTCATTCCATGTTGCAAAACCATTCAGAATTTCATCGTTGTAAATATCTTGGATTTGAGTTAAATCCTGTTCAGTTGCGAAACGAATTTTAAAAGACATTTTTTATTCTAATCGTCAGTATTTATAACTTTATTTTGATTATTGAGCATAAAAAAAGCAAGACACTAGTCTTGCTTTTTTATTATAAATATCAATTAGAAATGATATTTAACCAATGCGCTTACATCGTTTTGGTCTTGACCTTTTTGACCGAATTTATTGTTCCAAACAGAGTGTTCAACACCTACATACAATTTGGTTTTTGGAGAGATATGTTTACCAACATTCCATTTATATTGGCTTGTCCAGTTCAATTCACTCGCATGACCAGGACCTTCATTTGTAGACCAATCAAGGAATGCATCTGCCAAGAATTCTTCATTGCCTAGCTTGAATGGAACAGCGTAAGTGATCGTCATTTGGTAGTCATCTTCAGTCAAGTCATTGTCAACTCGATAGAAGTTAATATTTGCATATTGCGTGTAAGGAATATCTAAAGCAAAGCCTACGCCATACAAGAAGTTATTGAACTCAGTATTGTTGTTATAACCAGCGTTGTGTTCCCAAGTCGTTGCAATCAATACATCTTTGATTGGACCAGCGCTTAGTTTTTGGCCAGAAACTTCACTTAAACTTAATCGTGGAGCTAATTCAAGGTAAGTTGAATCGCCATCTTTTCCGCCCCATTGTTGATCGACGAAAAAGAAAACATCCGAGTACTTAAGCTTTGCAGCATATTCAGCAGTGATGGTATAGCGTTCACCTTCTTGTTGAGAGAAAGGGTTTAGGTAGTTATCGCCATAAAGACCAGTTAGGCTGAAATCTTGCCAAACAATTGGACTTGCTTGAGTAAACGCTGCTGTAGAAGCTAATGCGCAAAGTGCTGCGATTTGATTAAGTTTCATAAAAGAATCCCCAGAGAAAGCGGTAACAGAATAACGATTCTTTTGCAAAAATAAAGCCAAAAGTGGATGAAAGGAAAAATTAATGCCCACGTATGCAGGCATTGATACAAAGATGGTTTAAATTAATGATGAGAATCAATTATTTGTTTACTTTTAATACTAATTTTCGGTCCAAATAATTTTAAGTGATTAAATAATATATTGAGGACTATCGCCATTAAGCAGGTTGAGCTAATACCCGAATGGAACAAGGTTTGGACCCATTTTGGGAAGTCGGAATAGAACGAATGGTCAATAATGGGTACCATTCCTGCAGCAATTGAAGTCGCGACAATAATTAAGTTTTTCTGATCGTTATAATCAATTTTTGCCAGTGTACGGATACCACTCGCGGCTACTGTACCAAATAAAACAAGGCCAGCCCCCCCAAGTACAGGCACAGGAATCGCTGCAATAAAACGCCCCATCACTGGGAGTAATCCAAGTACGACCAGAATTATCCCGCCAGCAGCGACAACATAGCGACTTTTAATCCCTGTTATTGCAACTAAACCAACGTTTTGCGCAAACGCACTTTGCATAAATGAACCAAAGATCGGTGCTGCTGCACTTGATAACATATCTGCGCGTAGACCATCTGAAATACGTTTTGAATCTACATCGGTACCGATAATTTCACCGACTGCAATGATATCAGCTGTAGTCTCAGTCATAATCACGAGGGTAACAATGATCATGGAAAGTATTGCTGTAAACTCAAAGGTCGGCATACCAAATGCAAAGAAGCTAGGAACCTGTAACCAATGACCTTCCCCAACTTTGCTAAAATCACCAAAGCCAAACATAAATGCTAAGACAGTGCCAAGAATAATTGCCAGTAAAATTGAAAGGCGTCGAATTGTGGCACTGCCAGCCATATTCAATATTATGACGATTGCAAGCGTCGCTAACGCTAAACAAATATTTTCAGCACTTCCCCAATCAGGGGCACTTTTATTGCCGCCCATCATCCAACGCACAGCAACTGGCAGGAGTGATAAGCCTATGATTGTAATTACACAGCCTGTAACAACTGGGGGAAAAAATCGAATAATTTTAGAGAAGTAGGGCGCTAAGAAAAACCCTAAAAGTGATGCCACAATGACGGCACCATAGACTGCCTGTAATCCGCCACCTGTGGTGACAATTGCGACCATTGTGGCTACACCAGCAAAAGAAACACCCTGAACCAAGGGCAATTGTGCGCCAATATGTTTAACGCCTATGGTTTGTAAAATTGTCGCTAAGCCACCGACAAATAAAGCAGCAGCGATGAGTAGCCCAATTTCCATACCTGATAAGCCTGCAGCCGTACCCACGATCAGAGGAGGCGCTATAATACCACCATACATGGTTAAAACATGTTGTAAGCCATAAGCAGCACTTTTACCAGCACCAAGATATTCATGTTCGGGTGATTGTTGTTGTTCGTGTGCAGTCATAATAAATCCCTCTATATTTTAAATTTGCGAGTGCTCAGCTGCCACGATAGGTGGAGTAGGCATAAGGGCTAATGAGCAAGGGAATGTGATAATGTTGGTGAGCATCGGTTACTGAAAAATGAATGACGGCTTTTGGAAAAAAAGTTGGGATGTTCTGCGCTGAGAAATAAGCTTGCGTCATAAATTCGATGCTGTATTCAGCGACATCAATTTGATCGAGTCCAAAATCTGCTGCTGTCACACGTCCATCAGAATTGGTTTTGGCTACCGCTAATAACTCTCCAGACGCAGAAAAAAGCTTAACTTCAACACTACTTGCAGGACGTCCAAGGTGGGTATCTAAAATATGTGAGCTGATCATGCTTGAATTTCCTGTGAGAGGCGCAGTAAAGCAATTTCTAAAAGTTGGCGATGGACGATTCTTTTTTCAGTCTCAAAATCGTTTAGCAAGCGGTATTCCAATGCAGTCAGAATGTCTTCGCTATTTAAACCAGAAGCTTTAATCAGAAAAATAAAACCGAATTTTTTTTCATAGGCCAAGTTGCCTTTATATAACGCATCTAGAACTTCTTGATCATGTGTGATGCGTGCTTGTTCACGCCTTGAAAAAGTTTGTTCTTGTTCTGATAATTCAAGTTTTGCTTTTCTTTCGCCAATCCTTGGGTGTGTATTTAGGGCTGCTAAAATTTCATCCCATGTCCATGTAATGGCATGTTGTTCAGCACACTTTAATAGTCCTTCTCGTGTGTCAAAAGGACCGTGATGAATGATTTCCTCGCCCCATCGTGGGATATGAACACATTGCAATAAAAATGCTTTCTGATGTTCAACAGATGTTTGATTAAATTCTGAAAGCAACACAATTCAAACCTATACATTGAAACTTTAGGCTTAAATTGCAATAACAATGCCAACGTAGATTTGGTGGAAAAAGTGACTGAAAAAGATCAAAAGAGCACTTTATAAAGCACTCTTTTTCTCATGAATGTGAAATTATGGTGCGAAATGATCGATCCAATGTTGCGCAATATCTCCACGACGACAAATCCAAACATGTTCATGAGATTGAACATAGTCTAAGAACTGTTGTAGTGCCTTGAAGCGTCCTGGGCGTCCTAAAAGACGGCAGTGCATCCCAATAGACATCATTTTTGGTGCAGTTTCCCCTTCGGCATACAAGACATCAAAGGCATCCTTTAGATATTGATAAAATTGTTCACCATGATTGAAGCCACCTGTTGAACTAAACTTCATGTCGTTGGTGTCCAGAGTATAAGGAATAATTAAATGCGGATGCTGCTCGCCATTGGGATGGGTGAGCTGTGTCCAAAAAGGTAAATCATCGCCGTAATAATCACAGTCGTATTTGATTTGAGGAAATTCAGTTAAAAGTTGACGTGTGTTGGGACTATCTCGACCTGTGTACCAACCGATTGGGGCTTGTCCGAATAGCGTTTCAAGTACACTAATGGCTTGATCCATATGCTGCCTTTCGGTCTCAATATCCATATTCTGATAATGCAACCAACGTTGACCATGAGATACCACATCGTAATCCGCAGATTTAATTGCTTCGACCACATCTGGATGACGTGCCAAAGCCATTCCCACACCAAAAATAGTCATGGGTAATTGACGTTTCTTGAACTCATTATGAATACGCCAAAAACCGACTCTTGACCCATACTCATACATAGAATCCATTGACATATGCTTAGCATTAAAACTGGCAGCACCAACGATTTCAGATAAAAATTGCTCTGAACCTTGATCACCGTGCTCAATGTGGTTTTCACCACCTTCTTCATAATTTAAGACAAATTGCACTGCGATACGCGCTTGATTAGGCCAACAAGGATGAGGTGGATTCGCCCCATAACCTCTTAAGTCTCTGGAATAAGGTGCATTTTGAATCGAATCAATAAGCGCCTGTCCGCGTAAGTAAGTACTTGTCACAATGAGTAATCCTTTTATTAATTTTTTAAAATACCACTTGCATATTTTTGAGTTAGGCCCGATATTCAAAGTATAAGGACACGGTTCTGCAGACTCAAAAGTGTTCATCATTCAATGTGGAGGGACGTATTCCAAACAGCAATTGAATATGTTCGATGCAATTAGATTGCAAGCTACAAACGTGCCAAGATAAAAAGTTTTGCACAAAAATGATTCAGAAGAAGAGTGAGGATGATATTTATGAACATAGAAATCCGTACAGATAAGAATATTCAAAACAGTGAGCGATTAATTGATTATGTACGTGCAGAACTAAATACAGAGTTTCAACGCCATAGTGAAAGAATTACCCATTTTTCGGTTCATTTAAGTGATGAAAATGCCCATAAAGGCGGTGCAGACGATATTCAATGTATGATCGAAGCTCGCCCAGCTGGATTAAAGCCAGTCGTGGTCAATCACAGAGGTCATAATATTGACACAGCGATTCATGGTGCGATTGACCGATTAAAGCGTAGTATTGAACATGTATTCGAGAAAAAAGAGAATCCTCGTGGAGCGCCCATCCAACTGAAAGAAGATGAAGTGGATGTGGAATAGCAAAAAGCCCTTCGGGGCTTTTTTTTTTGAATAAAATTTTGAATGAACAGTTTTGATTTATTTAATTGAATAATGATCTGCATTATTAGGCATAATGTCGTTATAGATAAATAGTAGAGAAAGTAAATGCTAACAGCACATCAACAAGTGTTTTTACAGGCCTTAGAAGAATTAGACCTAGCACAGGTACAGCGCCTGTTAGCAGAAGGTTTAGATCCAAACTTTATCGCAGGAGAGAAAGGCCCTGCGGTTTCAGTGTGGTCAGATACTTTATTTCAATGGTGGGAAGAAATTTGTGAAGCGTATGAGCAAGGAAATGCGCTTTCAACAGAAGAAAAACAACAGAAATTACAAGTACATCTTGATATTCTAGATGCACTGATTGCAGCGAAAGCTAATTTCCATTTATGGGATGCAGAGGAATGTTACGGCCCACTTTGGGATGCTGCAAGTGCTGCTTGTGTACCAGCAGTTCAACGCTTACTTGATCATCAAGTTGATCCTAATACCAAAGATGAAGAGGGGAATACCATTCTGAGTTCAATTAGTGATTTATTTTTCGACTGCGATTTTGATACCATTGATTGGTCACAGGCTTTACCGGAAGAACGTGAGACACTCGAGTTATTACGTAGCCGTGGCGCAAAAATGACGAAAGAATTAAATTAATTTGGGTGCCCCATGACAAAATTAAAACAACTGAGCTTGATACTTTGCTCAACCGCGAGTGTAAGTGCGATGGCTGCAGATTTTGCCTTCGATCGACCTGGTACGAGTTTCAGCACAGGCATTACGCCCGTAGGTCAATTGGCATGGGAGCAGGGACTTCCAACTGCACAGTATGTTGAAAGTACTGAAAATGGTTTTAAAAATAAATCATTGCGACTCAATGCTGATGTCCTGTTGCGTACGGGATTGAGTAAGAATACTGAGCTTCAATTGGGTTGGGATGGCCCAGCGTGGGAGCGGACCCGAATCCAAAATCGAACTGATGACCATGATGGTTTAGGTGATGTTTCTGTTGGGATTAAGCATCACGTTGACTTACAAGATGATCAACTGAAAATGGCAATTTTGGCACAAGCTAAAATCGCAACAGGAAATGATCGTTTTACTTATGTTGATGATATTTACACTTTGGGCTCATCTGTTGAGTATCAATATAACGATACTGTAACGACAGGAATAGGAATGTTCTATTCAGCTCAAAATAGTGACTGGTCGGTGACTGCTGTACCTACTATTGGGTATAAAATCGTGGGTAATTTATCGGGCTATTCTGAAGCAGTATTTACCAAGAAAGAAAGCCAAGAGCGAGAGTATGGACTGGCATCTGGTTTAATCTATGCGTTGAATGATCGTGCGCAGTTAGATGCAAGTATCGGTGTAGACCTAAGTGGATCCGATCGAAGTTATCATGGTGGATTTGGTGTCTCATACTTATTCTAAATGAATAAAAAAAGGAGTAGCGTAAGCTACTCTTTTTTTATGTTTACTTCAGTTCTGATTCAATCAGTCTTTATCCAAACGATGGGCAAACTCTGCAATATCGGTCAAAGCTTGCTTTGCTTCATCAAACCAAGCGCTAAACATTTGGAAGTTATGCCACATACCGGTGTATAACTTAAACTCAACATCTACTCCAGCTGCTTTAGCCTTTTCTTCAAATCGCGTAGAGTCGTCTAACAAAATTTCTTTTGAACCCACCTGAACCAATGTCGGTGGCAATCCTTTGAGATCTCCAAAAATTGGGGAAATTTCGGGAATTGAGACATCTACACCTTTAGGAACATAATGATTTATGCCTGCTTCTAAAGCTTCAATTGACAATAAAGCATCATGCTTTTGATTGTAGCGTAGAGATTCACTGGTCAAAGTTAAGTCAAGAAAGGGTGACATTAAAATCAAGCCACTTGGAAGAAGTTTTGGATTTTCTTCTTTTAAACGTAAAGCCAGTGCAAGTGCTAAATTGGCACCACAAGAATCGCCAGATAAAATAATATCTTTCGGTTGAGCACCTTGCTCTACCAATAATTGGTACACATCATAGATTGCTTCTCCGAGATCTGGGAAACGTTGTTCAGGTGAAAGAGGGTAATCGATATGTAGCACTTGCATTTGAGTGCGAAGTGCCATTTCAGTCATTAATGCACGGTGTGTATTTAACGATCCTAAAAAGAATGCGCCACCATGAATATGAAAAATGAGCTGAGTCGTTTCAGGCTGAGGCAAAATTTCTTCAGCACGAATACCTGCGATTCTTAATTTTCGAATACTGACATCTTTGGACTGTGGAAAAACACGCGTCATCTGCTCTAAAGCAACACGAAGTACGGTGGGGGGAAGATTAAAGCGACTCGGAAAGCGAAGACTCGTTTTTAAAAAAGACTCTGTTATGTATTGTTTCAAAACCGGATTGATCTTCATTGTTTTTCCATATTAATGAAATTATGTTTATTATCAGAACACAGCATTACAATGGTACACTAAATAGTCACATTCAAAAATTGCTTAAATGTTATCAATTTTTAATAATATTAAAGTCAACTCAGCAAGGGAAACGAAAAACAATGAAAAAAATTGCACTAGCGTTAGGATTACTCGCTTCAGCAGTATTTGCAAATGCTGCAGATCCACTCAATGGTACCGTGTGGAATACGATTGATGAGAAAACTAAAAAAGCTAAAGCTTTTGTAAAATTCACTGAACAGCCAAACGGAACATTGAATGCAACGATTCAGAGTGTTGTCACACCGGGTCAAGAAAATTCATGTACGAACTGTGAAGGTCCTTATCACAAGAAATCTTTAAAAGGTTTAACCATTGTGAAGGGTCTTAAAAATGTAGGTGGAACGAATTACGATGGTGGTTCAATCTTAGACCCACAATCTGGAAAAACTTACAAATTGAAGGGTTCATTGAAAGACGGTGGTCAAAAACTTGAACTTCGTGGTTTCATCGGTGTATCAGCGCTTGGTCGTAACCAAACTTGGGTACGCGTGAACTAATTTAAGATTCATAAAAAAGCCGAGTAGTTGCTCGGCTTTTTTTATTTCTTATTTCTTTAATGCTTTTATCGCATTCTCATCAAAACCAACTACATAGCCTGATTCAGTAGTGATCACTGGTCTTTTAATAAGGCTCGTATGTGTAGTCAGTGCTTCAATCAAACCTTGTTCAGATGCAAGGGCAGTTTGTTGATCTTCCTCAGACAATTTACGCCAAGTCGTTCCCTTTTTATTGAGGACAAGTTCAGCACCAAGATCCTTTAGCCATTTTTGTACTGTTTCAGCATCAATACCTTGTTTCTTATAATCGTGGAACTCATAACTAAGCCCCAACTCATTGAGTAAATCGAATGCTTTCTTCATCGAGTTGCAATTTTTAATGCCGTAAACTTTAATCATCTCTAACAGTCTTATTCATTGTGATCAGTCTAGAGCTTAGCAAAATTTACGCAAAAACATAAATGTGATCAGAATATTTTAAATAGGTTTGAAATCTACAGTGTGGCTTCATGGTGGTTATCAATAAAATGGTGGAAAATTTCTTATGTTAAAATTTGTATTGATCTTTTAAATAGAGAAAACCCGCATTAAATCATCCTGATCATGCGGGTCTCAATTCAACGTCCAATGTCTTCATCCTTGGAAAATAAACCGAAATTTATTTTCTTTTCATCCTACGGCTTCCAATCCCTATTGTCATCCTGACATGTCCCTGTGCCGTGCGACAATAATGCACTGAATTAGTCGGAATAAAAATACGTTAACACGACAAGATTTGTGAGCAATTAGCGTACATTTAGTAAACAGTTGTTCACTCAGTTTGCACGACACTAAATTTTATAATCGATAATGACAGGGGCATGATCGCTAAACCACGTTTCTTTATATACCCATGCATTCACAGTACGATCTTTCCAATCTGGTGAGCAAGCTTGATAGTCAATCCGCCAACCCACGTTCTTGGCACGGGCTTGTCCTCGGTTTGACCACCATGAATAAAGTTCTGCTTCTTTACGCACTTCACGGAAGGTATCGACATAGCCTAAATCATCATAAATATGATCGAGCCATGCACGTTCATGTGGTAAACAACCTGAAGCTTTTTGATTGCCTGACCAGTTCTTAATATCAATGCGTTTATGTACGATATTGTAGTCACCGCAAACAATCACAGATTTACCTTCATCACGCCATTGTTTCAAGATCTGCTTGTATTCATTTAGAAAGTGATCTTTACGGGCTTGTGCTTCTTCACCAGAAGAACCTGATGGTAAATAGAGTGAGCAAATATGAGCTGTTTTCTCTAAGCCTAGATCAAATTCTGCTGAGATAAAACGACCTTGTGAATCAGCCAATTCAAAACCCAGACCATCGGTAACTGAGATAAACGGCAAACGACTATAGATTGCGGTACCAGCATAGCCAGGACGCTCAGCTGGGAATAGGTGTGTATACCAACCTTCTGGCTTAAATTTATCTGTCCATTGTTCGTGTGTAATACGGGATTCTTGCATGCAAATGACATCGGCATCTGAAGTTGCCATCCAGTCAAAAATTCCTTTTTTTTCTGCAGAACGAAGACCATTTACGTTGATTGATACGACACGTAAAATTTTTTGATCACTAGGATAGCTACTCTTTGGTATCATGCTCGAGTTTAACCTCAATTTAATAAATGGAGCACCTCATGACAGCGCAAGCGGCATTTAATCCACAAGCTTTTATCGAACTGGCATTATCACGTGGTGTGCTTAAATTTGGTGAGTTTACTTTAAAATCAGGTCGTGTGAGTCCTTATTTTTTCAACGCCGGTTTGTTAAATGACGGTGAAGCCTTAACTGGCTTGGCTTCTGGCTATGCAGCAAAATTAACTGAATGTGATAATGTTGAAGTGATTTTTGGCCCTGCGTATAAAGGGATTCCATTTGTAGCTGCAACGGCTGTAGCATTGTCACAAAACCACGGTGTAAGTGTACCTTGGGGCTTCAACCGTAAAGAAGCTAAAGATCACGGTGAGGGTGGTGTGCTTGTGGGTGCTTCGGTAGAAGGTAAAAAAGTGTGGATCATTGATGATGTGATCACTGCGGGTACAGCCATTCGTGAAGTTGTGACCATTTTAAAAAATGCAGGCGCGCAAATTGCCGGTGTATTGGTAGCACTTGATCGTCAAGAAAAAGGTCAGGGTGAATTGTCTGCGATTCAAGAAGTTCAAAAAGAGCTTGAAATTCCTGTGCATGCGCTTATCACAATGAAAGATTTAATGGATTACTTAGATGCTAAAGGCGACAAAGATGCTTTAGCGAAAATGGAAGCGTACCGTGTGAAGTACGGAATTTAAGACTTATAAAGTTCTACTTAATATTAATGTGAAACATTGCTTAATAAATAAGCGTGGAACGTGAAGAATCTATAAAAAAGCCCAGATCTATAGGTCTGGGTTTTTATATCGATATAAGTTGTTGATTTGTATTTAATAAAAAATCATTGCGTATAAGGTGTATTATGTTAATTTTAGGAAATCTAAATACTCTTTTGATTCACACGCTTTGAAAGCTCTTCTGCACTTTCTACACGTTCAGAGTAACGGTCAGTGAGATATGAGGACTGTCCCCTGGTTAAAAGCGTAAATTTATAAAGTTCTTCCATCACATCGACAATCCTCATGTAATAAGAAGAAGGCTTCATACGACCATCCTCTTCAAACTCTAGAAATGCTTTAGGGACTGAGGACTGATTTGGTATCGTGATCATACGCATCCAACGCCCTAAAATACGTAATTGATTTACAGCATTAAAGGATTGCGAACCTCCACAAACTTGCATTACAGCTAAGGTTTTACCTTGCGTTGCACGGATTGCACCCGCTGCTAATGGAATCCAATCAATTTGAGCTTTCAATATTGAACTCATTGAACCATGACGCTCAGGAGAACACCAAACCATGCCCTCTGACCATGCTAACAGCTCATGTAATTCTTTGACCTTTGGATGTTGCATATCACCATCTTCAGGCAGAGGTAGCCCTTTTGGATGGAAAATTTTAACTTCCGCACCAAAATATTCAAGAATTCGACCAGCTTCCTGAATAGCTAAACGACTATATGATCGATCACGATTTGAGCCATACAGAAGCAGTATTCTTGGAGGATGTTCAAGGTTTTTTGCCTGAACTTTTTCTAAAGTCGGTTTTTCTAAAAGACTAGGATCAATATTTGGTAGGTTCATTCGACTCATGCCTCTTTAAACACTTTTTTTCTCAGCCATAGCGAAACTGTCACTAAGGCAATCAATACAGGAACTTCAACAAGCGGACCAATCACGGTTGTGAAAGCCACAGGTGAAGCTAATCCAAAAGTGGCAATCGCTACAGCCAGTGCTAATTCAAAATTGTTGCCTGCCGCAGTAAAGGAAATAGCAGTTGTTTTAGGATAATCGTTACCCATCCACTTACTCATAAAGAAGCTGATGAAGAACATCGCAACAAAGTAAATTGTCAAAGGAATAGCGATTCTAAGCACGTCTAGAGGAAGGCTAATCACTTCACCACCTTTAAGACTGAACATGGCTACAATCGTGAATAAAAGGGCAATAAGGCTGATTGGGCTAATCTTTGGGATAAATTTATCCTGATACCAAGCCAAACCATTCTTTTTAACCAAAATCAGTCGGGTTAAAAACCCAAGTAAGAACGGAATACCTAGATAAATAAGAACAGCATGGGTAATTGTCCAAAAGCTCACATTAATGATTTGTGCTTCTACCCCAAAGAATGGTGGTAAGAAGGTTAAGAATAACCAAGCATAAGTACTAAAGAATAAGATCTGGAAGATACTGTTAAACGCGACTAAGGCAGCGACATATTGATTATCCCCACATGCCAGATCGTTCCAGACGAGGACCATCGCAATACATCGGGCTAAGCCTATGAGAATTAGGCCAGTCATGTATTCAGGATAGGCATGTAAAAAAATGATTGCCAAACCAAACATTAAGCAAGGTGCTATTAGCCAGTTTTGAACGAGAGATAATGTAAGGGTTCGCTTGTCCTCAAAGACTTTAGGCAAAGTCGCATAGTCTACTTTGGCAAGTGGTGGATACATCATCAAAATAAGCCCTATTGCGATAGGGATATTCACTGAATTAATGCTTAATTGATCGAGTACCGCAGATGCTTGAGGAAAAAATACACCAATACCTACTCCTAATGTCATGGCAATGAAAATCCATAGCGTTAGATTTCGATCTAAGAATGAGAGCTTTGATCCGGACATTGAATTACTCGCATTGCATAGAGATAGATAAGTTGCTTGCAGGTTTATTCAGTACTTCATCATTTAAGACATTGAGCACTGCATTTACCCATTCTGGTAAATCAGGATTTAATCGGTAATACACCCATTGTCCCTTGCGCTCATCTAGCAAAATTGAGAGGTTACGGAGTAAAGCCAAGTGACGAGAAATTTTGGGTTGGCTCAGTTGTAAGATCTCTGTGATTTCACAAACACATACATTTTGTCTTGCTAAAATAATTTTTAAAATATCTAGACGTGTCGGGTCAGATAGGCATTTAAAGAAATCTGCTTGATCCATCATCTACACTCCAATATATGCTATTGCGAATATACGCATATCCATATATAAATGCAATATTATTAAGTTCTGAGTTAATCCAATGTCATCGAAAGTTAAGATCTATCACAACCCAGCTTGCGGAACATCAAGAAATACATTAGCTCTCATTCGAAATACAGGAGAAGAACCTGAAATTATTGAATACCTTCTTACCCCTCCGAGTAAGATTGAACTCATTAATTTAATTGAAAAAGCAGGGATTTCTGTACGTGAATCCATTCGTAAAAATGTAGAACCCTTTGAAACGCTCAAGTTGGATCAGCAGCACTGGACAAATGAACAGCTCATTAATTTTATGGTTGAGTATCCAATTTTAATTAACCGTCCATTTGTAGTGACTGAATTAGGTGTAAAACTATGTAGACCATCTGAACTCGTTTTAGATATTTTATCTGCACCTCAAATAGGTGCTTTTACTAAAGAAGATGGTGAAATAATCATCGATAAAAATGGTAAGCGGATTAAATAAATCCGCCTCATTTAACATAATAGAGCTTATGCGAAATGCAATTAAAATAATTATTTAAAATCAATTGTTTAAAAATTTTCAACCACCCTGAAAAACAGCAAAAAACCGACTTTGAAACATGTCGGTTTCTTTTTGAGCATATTTGTCATTTTTCGCCAATAAAATTGGTTAAAAAGCGATCAAAAACCGCAATTCCCTATAAGATATATGCCTTTTAAGATCAAATTCATCCCCAATTTCTGCGGACAACTTTTGGGATAAGTTTTAATCAATTTTGTACGCCTTGGCTCACATTCATTCAGGTATTTTGCGTCTATACCGATCCCCCTCAATTTTCTATGATGAACATATAGAGAGCAGGATGCTCCAGATAACAATAAGAAATCGTAGCAATGGAATATGCAGGTACGACAGGAGTTATACCAACGCATCAAATACGTAAAAAAGCCCAACAGGATGTTGGGCTTTTTTTATGCAGATGTATTACTTTAGATTTATTTCCCTAATATAAATTGCACATTAGAACCATTAGGAATATTACTAATTTGATTTGCTATTTCGGCTCTTAAACGCATTCCCTTGATACGATCAATAGAGTGAAGGTTACTCACTTCATACTCTCCGCCTAAAACAAAAGGTATTATAGGCACTAACCTTTCATTAATACCTAACTTATCATTCTCCTCTTGCCACTCTTTTTCTAATGAATATCCTGTCAATACATTGTAATCATTTAAAATTTATTCAGTTTTTCATACATAATAAGTGTCTAAAAAATCGGTGGCTATTCAGTGTTAACTTTAATCGTGAAATAAAATTAACGTTGAAAACTATGGACAAGAAAGGAATAAGACTGGAGTAGGCATAATGGCCGTATATGAGACTGAGAAATATAACGATTCTTTGACTTTCACTAGCGATCAGATAAGTAATTTACATCAAAAAATTGATGAGTTAACTCATGATTTAATAAAAATATTGCATGCATTTTTCGAAAAATTCTCACAAGTAATTAGCATGCTTGATTGGGATTATATGGCGGTTGAGCTCTGGTTGGACTGTGGCCAATTATATTTATTTCCAGAAAAAATCGTTGATAAAACAATTTCTTTTAGTGACTTAGGTGCAACTGAAAGACTTGATCCCTATCTTACTATTTGCCTCATATCTTATCTAAAAAAATATGATGCTTATGTTGAAAATTATTATATCTCAGATGATGAATTTGAAGCATGGTATTTAGAAAATGTTAAAGAAATTGTTAATAGCCTTGATATTGCTTTGAGTGATTATAGGCTCTCAAGTTTTATTCTGAAGTCATTAAATAATCAAAAAATTGTTTTTCGTTACTTTGGTTGCTCTAGAGAAACAGAATATGGAGAAACAACAATATCAACCATTAAAAAGTGAAAATTTCTAAAATTAAAATAATACATCTTATACGCAATTAAAAATGGGAGCCTATATCCGACATAGACACCAACATCTCAAACCGTCCGCTAAGAAAATTGCATGTGCATATATTCTAAAAGCGGACATTTCTATTTTGGGCTTACATTGGAATTTCGCATAAGAGATTTTATGTTAATTACCTATTTTCATACATAGTAAGTGTCTACAAAATCGATGGCTATTCAGTGGGCACGTATCTAGATAACGTAAATCATACATATCCTAAGACAAGTGAGGAAGCTGCAAAATATCTTTTTAATTTTAATCGAGAGTTAAGATTTATGTTAAGACAAATGGATAAAACTGGAAACAGATTTGAGTGAGTTATGACAATTCAATTTATTAAAAAAGATAGGTATTATATAGATTTCACTTGCAATGAAAATGCCAAAGATGAGGGTTTATCATTTGATATTAAATTAATGATCAATGAATATTTGAATGAATTTTCTTCAGAAATAAAGAGTCAACTTTGGGATTACTTTGCAGTGGAATTTTGGTTTGATTCTGGACAACTAATATTTTTCCCAGAAATAAAACTTGATGAAACGCCTACGGAATATGATCCTTATCCTGCTGATAGGTTAGATCCTTATCTTATTGTAAGGCTTACATCGTATTTGAAAAAATATGATACCTATATAGATCATAACAAGTTTACTGAGAGTGAGCTTGAAAAATGGTATTTCGAAAACTTAAAAGAAGTTTTTAATAGTATTGATATCGCCTTGAATAATCACGAACTTTCAAAATTTATTCTAAATTCTTTAAATCGAAAAAATATTGTTTTTTATTACTTTGGTACTTCTAGAGAAATTAAGTTTGGCGAAAAAACCATATCATACGACTAAAAAGTGAAAAATTCACAAATTAACATAATACACCTTATGCGTAATTCTTATCTGCATCACACAACCTACACTCCAACAACATCCCCAACTTTTCATTCCGTCCTTGTTCAGTCATTACCCAAGGGCGATTTTGCCAAGGTGGATTATGTCGAACATGCTGATTGTGTCCACAAGCCAGCTCGGTGACCCAATGGTTTTCATCATCTAGATGAAAACTAATAATGGCTTGTTGCATGATGAATATCCTCAGAGTTAAAACGTTACTGCAATTACCGCCAACAATATTAAAACAAAGAATAGTCAAGAAGTGTTGTCACCGAACCATACCCAGCAATGCTAATGAGAATCACGCCACACAAGGCTAAGATCTTTGAATAAAAACGTTGTTGAGAAATAGCGTTAAAACCTAAATAGACCAAAGATAGTACGACAAAATCTAGAAGAATCCATGTGATGATTAACAGCGTCAAACTTAAATCTATATTTGGTGTAATTTGAATAAACTGCGGAAAAAAAGCAGTGAAGAAAATAATATCTTTTGGATTGGAAATTCCAACTAAAAACCCTTTGGAAAAACCGCCATCGATAGGCTTGATCTTTGAAGAGGCAGTTTGATTGTGCTGAAAAGTTTCTCTAAGAATTTCAAAACCTAAATAGCCAATGTAAAGACATCCTAGGACTTTGATGACGTTGAAAATATGCTCATTAAAATGCAGAACACCCTTAAGTGCAAGAATTGAAAGGGTAATTAAACATAGTGAGGCAACATTAGTGCCTAAAATAGTTTGTAATGCTTTTCGATAACCGCCTTTTGCACCTGCACTGGCCACCAAAATCATAACAGGGCCTGGAGTGGCAATCATAATAATGACGGTGAAAATATATAAAAAATACTCAAGATAATTCATGAAAATACTATTTTTTAAATTTTATTTATATGAATATTATAACCTCTTTAGATTTTATTCATCTCATTTATTTAAAATATCTCATAGAGCGAAATAAATAATAAAAAAGGAAGCTTAAGCTTCCTTTTTTACTATATTATTGAATATTAATAACCTACGCTAAAGCGCTCTTGAATATGGTTATTATTTTCAAGCTCATCACTGAGCGCTACTGCGAAATCTTCTGCAGAGATTTTACTGCCTTCTTCACCAACGATAAGTTCATCTTTACCAGAGCGATATTCACCAGTTCGCTTACCAGGACCGAATTCCGCTGCAGGAGCAATAAAGGTCCAGTCAATGTCGTCCACTTGTTTTAACTTATCAAAGAACTGAATACCTGCTTCCGCCTCAGCTTTATATGCATCAGGGAAGTCTTCTGTATCGATTACACGCACATTTTGATTTGGTACAGTTAAACCGCCAGCCCCACCTACAACAATATAACGTTTAACTTTTGATTCACGAATAGCATTAAGAAGTGAATTGATATCAAGACCTTGGAAACGTACTGCACTAATTACAGCATCTTGACCTTTCAGCTCATTTACAAGTGCTTCTTGATCATTTAAATCTAAATCTACAGTTAACACACGCTCTGTATCTGAAACTTTGCTTGTATTACGCGCAATCGCTTTGACGTAGTGTCCACGTGAAACAAGCTCTTCAAGAATACGAGAACCTGCCATGCCTGTTGCACCAATTAAAACTATTTTCATAATGCCCTCATTGAATTTATAACTATGATTATTGGAGTGCTAAATATTTAGTCATCACGATTAAAAAAATGAAATCATGAATGATTAAAATGTAATATTAATTTAGCTTAAAATAAAAAAGATTAATGTATTAAATCTATGTTGATTTATAGTTAAAATAGGAGTGAGAAGTTATTTAATTATTTTAAATGTAAATTTTATGTAATTATAAGCTTGAAAAATATTCATATAAAACCAGTCTAACTTTTATTTATTGTTGAAGTTGGTTTAAAGAAAATCGCCATATATCATTTTTATATCCATAGCTTTCATCTTTCGAGCTTGGTGGATGCTGTAAGATAAAATTATGTAGTTGCTTTTTTTGATCATTATTCAGAACTTCAACAATAGCTGGTTGGTCGACAATTTGATTATTTAAATTCGCAATAATGTCTTCAATCATCTTCGGATTTTTATGCGCAAGTTGTTCTAAAGTCGTGTTATTTCCCTGACCATTTAGCAGATATTGAGAAAGAAATTGTGCTTCGTTTGGTGAGATAGAATTTTGTTGAAGAAGTTCTTGTACAAGATTGTGCTGAGTTTGGACAGATGCGGTATGCGGTAGGCTAGAAATAAGAACTTGTTTAACCTTTGGATCTAAATTTGGATCCTGAAAACGTTGCTCTAAAGCGTGACTAATTTTCTGTCGAATCAAATCATTTTCAGGTAGGGATTTTTTGAGTTCATGTTCTCGATCAGTCAGCAACATCGCATTATTCAGTGCACCTATCGCTAAGCTTTGAATTTTAGGATTCTGATGTGTTAGAAATGGCAAAATTTGTTCAGCTGCTTCTAAAGGATTGAGAGAAGTAAGTTGAGTCAGGATTTCTTCTATTGCATTTTCATCATGCTGGTTTTGTTCAAGGAGCTGAATTAAATCATGTATTTTTTCTTCTCGATTCGCAGCAGATTGATCCAGTTGAAGTAACTTTTTTGCCCATACGGGTAGGTTAGTGTTGAGTTTCATATCTGCACTATTTTCAGACAAGCTAGTCGCGCGATCTTCATTGCTTTTTAGCGTTGAAGTATTATTATTTTGATTTGATATACTTTGAGTCGTATCTGCTGTCGATTTCAAATACACCCATAAAATTACTGCACAGATCACGAAGATCAAAATAACCAAAAAAATATTTTTCTTATTCATAATATTAAAATATTAAGCTGTCGTTGCCTTCAACATCAGAGATGTGAAGGCAATATAATGGGAATGATTTATTTACACTCGTGTAATTGTGAGTAAGCTACTGTTGAAAGTTCCACGCGGTGTGCTTCCTCCTAGATTACCATTACCTGTCTGAGTGTAGAGCCATTTCGTAAAGCTGTCACATCGGAACGTTCCCTTTTGCCATGTATATTTGCTACAAGCACCGTTGGAGTTATATTGTGAACAGACTTGCACAGCTGGGTTCGGTGTTGCTGAATACAGCGTGTAAGCGACATGAGGTCGTTGCTGATTTGAAATCGCAGTGATTTGATTAGCAGCAGATGAGTAAGGAGATTTATATCCGAAACTTGTTTTGGCCTTTGCTCCCCAATATTTTGTAGTTTTAAATCCACTTAAGCTGACATATTCAATCACATCTACATATGCCGTTTTGTTCATGACTTGAACAATATTGTTTGAACTTACATATACACCTGTATGACCTAATGCACCAACAATTGGAACGTCGAGGTCTCGACCGAGTACATCACCGACTCGTGTAGGATTGCCTGCTGCTAAAGTAACTGAACTGATAGTGAGTAAACAGAGTGTAGAAATTATTTTAATCATGGACTTGTACCTATTGTTGGAATATCAAGTCCTGTTAGTTTTATTCAACGATGTTAACGTTTGATGTAATTCGTATTTGAAGTTGTAACAATAATTTTGTAATTTTTCTTAATAATTTAATTTGAAATAGTAATCATATTTTGTGAGTAAATCTTAATAAAAACGTAATAATTTTAGCGTAACTATGATATTTATTTAGTTATTCTTAAGGATTAATTGTGCTTGATCAATTAGACGCTAATACTGAATCGTTTGGCAATTTGACTGCTATAAAACATCAAGAAATTGATTTGAAGAAAACCTTTAAAGAAAAAGGGTATCTACATTATAAATCTATAGAGGTGGATCATTTTTCTAAACTATTACTAGCTAAAGAGTTTGAAAAACTTGAAAAAGATCCTTTTGCACCTACACATACTCAAAGGTTTAGAAGATACGGGAATGCCTTAATTTTACCTTGGGAAAAAGATCTTAAGCCTATTTGGTTGCCGACAGTGCGTGATAATATAGGGCAGGAGTTATCTGGATATGATCAGGGAGGGAACAATCCCGAGCATCAGTCGATTCGTTATTTTAACGCGTTGAGCCAAGAAGCTAAATCAACGCAATATCTTAATGATTTGATTGTAGATGATTATCAACTTACTTTTGGTTTGGAAAATGCCTATCTGCCAATTTACGTGGGTGTCCATTTTGTCAAACTGCGTTCAACTCATGCCGATCAGCTAGGAATTAGTTCGCCTAATTGATTTCACCAGGACGGTGAGCCATTCACATTTGCTCATTTGTTTTATAGGAGCAATAACATTGAAGGAGGTGAAAACTTTATTGCATCACCTTAGGAAAGAAATAAGCGTTTAGATGAGGTAAATAATTATAATATTTATCAAAAATTTACGTTGAGACAAGCTTCTGAAAGTTTTGCTGTACACGATCCAGCAGTTTCACATTATGTATCACCTATTAGAAAAATAGATCAAGCCACAAATGCTGAGGCTGGTGAGCGCTGGATGATTTTGATTGATTTCTCTCTTACAAAGCAAAAAATATGATTCAAAATTTAATAATTTCGCTTTTACCTATTCTCATTTCTCTTATATTGGGTTGGGGCATAGGTAAAGCTGCAAACGTTCAAGTTCGCAATATACTGGTTGGTCAAATTACGTTCTTGGTGTGGTTGCTCCTCATCTCTATAGGCTTTCAATTTGGCAGTGTATTGTTTGATAAAGACCTCGGTTCAAAAATATTAATTGAAGCTTTTATTTATTCAACAGTGTTAAGTGTGATTACCTTTGGGCTTTTATTTAATCGTAGCTACTTTAAGGCTGAGCACCAAAAATCATTCAAGGATATGCTCAAACCTATTACCGAATGCTTGATTGCGATTGGAATGGTGTTGATCGGGATGGGGCTATATTGGCTATTACCCAAGAATTTATCAGGGGAAATGTTAAGCGCGATTCTTTTGTATGTGTTGATTTTTTTAATCGGAGTGGATTTGTCTACGATTAAAATTCAAGCCCTCACCATGAATCATATTAAAGTGCCATTTTTTTCAATCATTGCGCTGTTTATTGCGGCTTATTTGACGAGTCATATCATGACTCAATCTTTTGTCGAACTCGTGGTGATGGGGAGTGGATTTGGTTGGTTCTCTCTTTCTGGTCCTTTAGTTGCTAAAGTTTTAGGACCTGAGCAGGGAACTTTTGCTTTGATCACAGATCTTGTACGAGAGTTTTATGCGATTGCATTGTTGTATTTATTAGGTCAGCGTTATCCAAAGCCAATCATTGGTGTATGTGGTGCCACGGCGATGGACTCGACTTTACCCTTTGTAAAAAACAATTGTTCACCATTAGATGTACAAATTGCAATTCTCAGTGGATTTTTCCTGACGCTCATTGCGCCGTTTTTTATTATTTTTTTTAGTAGTTTGATATGAATCCAAATTCTAGTGCTCAGCAGAAATAGGAAAGAGCTTCTCTGAATTTATACAATTGATCCTTTGATAGATCAGTAGATCGTTCACTAAACTTCGTTATAATCGCTTCATTGATAAAATAGAGAACAGATCATGCGCGTACTTGTGGTGATGGATCCCATCGAAAATGTAAACCTCAAAAAAGATTCGACCATGGCAATGCTTTGGGCTGCTGCACGTCGCGGTCATGAGTTAGGGTATGCACTTCAGGAAGATTTATATATCGATCAAGGCAAAGCTTTTGGTTTGATCTCACCACTTAAAGTGTTTGAGGATTATAATCATTACTATGAACTTGGTGAAAAACAGAAAGAATCTTTAGCCGCATACGATGTTGTACTCATGCGTAAAGATCCACCTTTTGATATGAACTTTGTTTATACAACTTATATTCTGGAACAAGCGGAACGTGAAGGTTCGTGGATTATCAATAAACCTCAAAGTTTGCGAGACTGTAACGAAAAGCTGTTCGCTACACAATTTCCAGAACTGCAGGTTCCGACTTTGGTAACTTCACAGCAAAGTTTAATCCGAGAGTTTATTGCTGAACATCAAGATGTGATTGTAAAACCACTAGATGGGATGGGCGGTATGGGAATTTTCCGTTTAACCGCTGCAGGGGCAAATATCGGTTCAACTTTGGAAATGTTGACTCAAATGGGTCAGCAACCGATTATGGCGCAACGTTATATTCCTGAAATCGTGGATGGGGATAAACGTATTCTGATGGTCAATGGTGAGCCAATTCCATATTGTTTAGCGCGTATCCCACAAAATGGTGAAACGCGAGGTAACCTTGCTGCTGGTGGGCGTGGTGAAGCACGTCCGTTGACTGAAAATGATAAGGCGATTGCTGCTAAAGTTGGACCATTCTTGCGTGAGAAGGGGCTAGTATTTGTGGGTCTTGATGTCATTGGAAACTATGTAACAGAAATTAATGTGACTAGTCCAACATGTATACGTGAAATAGACGCACAATTTGGTACTTCTATCGCAGATACATTATTTGATGTTTTAGAAGCTGGACGTTAGTTGATCTGCAAAAAAGAGCCTAAATAGGCTCTTTTTTTTGCGTATATATTTTAAATAAATAATAGCTGGTCAATAGTCCTAGGGTGGAAAGACTTACGGTAACCCATGCGGCATTGGACCACTGGTGAGAAGACGAAACGAGAGCTGCTGTTGCTGGGGGAACAAGGAACTGCGCACATGCAGAAATTTGCAGCACTAAGCCCATACTGGATGCTGCTGCATTGACCTGTGGCGCGTATCTAAGCGTATTGGCAAAGACGGTCGTCGGAATAATGCCACCGATAAAAGAAAACAAAATAGCGCACAAATATTGCAACTCAAAAATCAACCAATTGGGTTGTGAAAATACAACCCAGCTACATAAAATTAGACTTAAAAAACTAAATTGAAGTAATTTAAAAGGAGCTATGCCTTTTTGAAGTAATACGCCTGCGCCGAAGGTTCCACCTAAGTTAGATAACACAACCATTGACACCAAAATTCCTGCAAGCTTTAAATCCATATTGAATGAGACATACAAGCTGGGTAAAAAACCTGTGAGTGTGATCCATTGACTGGTATAGCAAGCAAAGATAACGGCTAGACAGAGAATGGGTGGATGGGTCACGGTGACTTTAACAATAGATAAAAAAGAGTTGGAGGTTGATGTGCTCAGTGCCTTTGTCGTTACAGTGGTTTGTTTATCGTCATAACGTAAAAAATGGTAAATCATCAAGGCAACTAGCCAACACAAGGCACCAAATAATGCCCAAATGTGTTGCCAACTGAGCCATTCGAGTAATACAGGAATGGTCAAAATAGCAAGACTAACCCCAACTCCCATATAAGAACTCCATAACCCCATTTTAAAATTCATGGTTTCAGGTGTGCTCAGTCGTTTTAAAATTGCGGGAGCGCAAAGACTAATGGTGAGAAATCCAATGCCTTCCATAAATCGAAAAAAATAAAGGCTAATACTATGATCAATCCATAAGCCTGCAAAACTACTCATCCCCAATAGAATGAGTGCAAAAATAAGACATTTTTTGAGTCCTATTTTCTCAGATACAGCACCAATACACAGGGCAAATAGCATTCCAGCACCTTGAACCAGTGATAAGGATAGGCCTGCTTGGGTGAAACTTAGATTTAAATCTTTTTGAAGAATTGGAATAACAGCAGAAAGTTTACCGACATGAATTGCAGCAAGGTAGCCTGCCAAAATAATCCAAATGTCATAAGATGATATTTTTGACATTTGCGTTTAAAAATCCTTTTATTCGCGAGCTGAATCTCAATGAGATATAGCAATATCATAAATAGAACTATTGCCTCATACCATTTAGACATAAGTTTATATCCAATATGGCGGTATCGCAGATACGAAGGAACAATAGAGCCAATACTGTGGTGGTTTTTAATGTGCACATTAATCATTATTTTGGTGCGTTATAAACTAGATCGAATGGTAAAATACATAAAAAAGGCACACCTCATAATAAATCTAGTTTAAACTCTGAAATCATATGAAAAAAACAATTAAAGGGTCCGTGAAAAAAAGTAAATAAACTTTCATGGATATACGATTGTGATTACAATTGATACCTTATATAAAATTTTCTGTTAGCTCTTAGATTTGAAGAATTAGACCGTGACACAAGCTCAGCATAAACAACCTAAACATGTCATGATGATGGCTGCAGGTACAGGTGGACATGTATTTCCTGCCCTAGCAGTTGCTCAGGAATTACAACAGCAAGGTGTCGAAGTGTCATGGTTGGCAACGCCTTCAGGCATGGAAAATCGCCTGCTTAAAAATCACCACATTCCAATTTATCAAATTGATATTCAGGGTGTCCGTGGCAATGGAATCGTCCGTAAGCTGCAAGCCCCTTTTAAAATTTTAAAAGCAACGCTTAGCGCAATGCGCTATATGAAACGATTAAACGTAGATGCAGTCGCTGGTTTTGGCGGTTATGTTGCGGGTCCTGGTGGTTTGGCAGCGCGTATTCTTGGTATTCCTGTCATCATTCATGAGCAAAATGCAGTAGCGGGTTTCACCAATACCCAATTGGCTCGTGTTGCTAAAACGGTCTGTCAGGCATTCCCGAAAACATTTCCAGAAAATCATAAAATCGTGACTACAGGTAATCCCGTACGTAAGGAAATTTCTGCGATATTGAGTCCTGCTTGGCGATATCAAGAGCGAGAAAAAGCCAATCAACCTATTCGTATTTTAATTGTAGGCGGCTCTTTGGGCGCACAAGCATTGAATGAGCGCGTACCCGAAGCACTGAAACAATTAGGTGTTCCTTTAAGTGTTTATCATCAGTGTGGTCAAAATCATGCTGATAGCACGCGGGCACGTTATGCCGATGCTCCTGATCATTTACAGGTAGAAGTTCAACCGTTTATTGAAAATATGGCGGAAGCCTATGCCAATGCCGATCTTGTAATCTGTCGTGCTGGTGCACTGACGGTCACTGAGATTGCTACTGCGGGTGTTGCAGCCGTATTTGTACCTTTGCCAAGTGCAGTAGATGACCACCAAACCGCGAATGCCAAATTCCTAGCAGATATTAATGCTGCAAAAATTTGTCCACAAGCGACACTCACTCCTGATTCATTAAAAGCAGTTTTATTGCCACTCATGAACCGTACATTGTTGACGGAAATGGCTGTTAAAGCACGTCAACAAGCTCAACCAGATGCAACTCAGCGTGTGGTTGGTTTAATTCAAGATTTGTAAGTTTTAGAGAAAATTATGTCTTCAACGAACCCAGCTGATAAAGCAAAAAACCTGATTAAAATTCCTGAAATGCGCCGTATCAAGCATATCCATTTTGTGGGTATTGGTGGTGCAGGAATGTGCGGGATTGCGGAAGTCTTAAAAAACCAAGGCTATAAAGTGTCAGGGTCGGATATTAAAGCCTCTAAAACCACTGCACAGCTTGAAGAAAATGGCATTAAAGTTCATATCGGACACGCTGCTGATAATATTAACGGTGCGAATGTATTGGTTGTATCGACTGCGATTGACCAAGAAAACCCAGAAATTAAAGCAGCGATTGAAACACGCATCCCTGTAGTTCGTCGTGCGGAAATGTTGGGTGAGTTGATGCGTTACCGTCATGGTATTGCGGTTGCAGGTACACATGGTAAAACCACAACGACAAGTTTGGTGACCTGTATGCTCGCTGAAGAAAATATGGATCCGACTTATGTGATTGGTGGTTTGCTTAATCGCTCTGGAGTAAATGCTGCTTTAGGTGCGAGTCGTTATATTGTAGCTGAAGCAGATGAATCTGATGCTTCATTCCTATATTTAGAACCAATGGCCGCTATTGTCACCAACATTGATGCTGATCATATGGACACTTATGGTGGTAGCTTCGATGTTTTGAAAGATACTTTTGTACAATTCTTGCAGAAGCTTCCATTCTACGGTTTAGCCGTAGTGTGTGGCGATGATCAAAATATTCGTGAAATTATGCCACGTATTGGTCGACCTGTTTTAACTTATGGGTTTAACGAAGATAACGATATTCGTGCTGTAGATGTGGTACAAGAAGGGATGCAATCACATTTTACTGTGCTTCGTAAAAACAAAGAGCCACTCAAGTTAACCATTAATATGCCTGGTTTGCATAACATCCTTAATGCGTTAGCTGCGATTGGTGTGGCAACTGATGAAGGTGTATCTGATGCTGCAATCGCTCGTGCTTTAGAAAGTTTTAGTGGTGTAGGGCGTCGTTTCCAAATTCAAGGTGAATTTGAGTTAGGTGATGGAACGGTCAAACTGGTTGATGATTATGGTCACCATCCAAAAGAAGTTGAAGCAACGATTAAAGCTGCGCGTGCAAGTCATCCTGATCGTAGACTTGTGATGATGTTCCAACCTCACCGTTTTAGCCGTACACGTGATTGTTTTGATGATTTCGTTGATGTCTTGTCACAAGTCGATCAATTACTGCTATTAGAAGTATATTCTGCAGGTGAAAAGCCGATTGTTGGTGCAGATAGTCGCTCACTGGCAAGAAGTATCCGATTACGTGGTGATGTTGAACCAATCTTGATTGATCCAGTAGAAGGGAATTTGCCAAATGTGATACAAAAAGTGTTACAAGCAAATGACTTGTTATTGACTCAAGGTGCGGGTAACGTTGGAGCAATTTCAATTGAGCTTGCTCAGAACCAGCTCTATTTAAAATAATCGTCGTTTGATGATTTGGCTAAATTGAAAATTTTATAAGTTTAAGGAACTAAACGTGTCAAATGCTTCTAAATTCGGCAAAGTTGCTGTATTGCTTGGTGGTAAATCTGCAGAGCGTGAGGTGTCATTAGATAGTGGTAAGGCTGTACTTGAAGCATTGGTACGTTCAGGGGTGAATGCAGAGGGTTTTGACCCTCAAGAACGCAGTGTGACTGAATTGGTAAATTACGATCGTGCATTTATTGTGTTACATGGTCGTGGTGGAGAAGATGGTCAAATCCAAGGCGCATTAGAGTGGTTAAATATTCCATATACTGGAACTGGTGTGCAGGGGTCGGCTATTGGAATGGATAAAGTAAAGACCAAGCAAATTTGGCAAGGTTCTGAACTTCCTACAGCACCATACCGCATTGTTTCTAAAGATACTGATGCACAAGCACTCGTTGCAGAGCTTGGATTACCACTGATTATCAAACCCGTGCACGAAGGCTCGAGTGTAGGCATGAGTAAGGTTGAGAAAGCAGAGGATTTAGCTGAAGCAATTAAAAAAGCCACTCAACATGATGCCGTGGTCATGGCTGAGAAGTGGATTACAGGTCGTGAATTTACGATTTCATTTTTAAACGGACAACCATTACCAGTCATCCGTTTACAACCTCCAGCCGATGTAGCCTTTTATGACTATGAAGCTAAATACCAACGCAATGATGTTGAATATGGTATCCCTTGTGGTTTGAGTGAAGCTGAAGAAAGAAGTTTACAAGCGCTTTGCTTACGAGCGTTTCAAGCTGTTGGGGCAAGTGGTTGGGGTAGAATTGATGCTATGCAGGACGAGCAAGGTCAATTTTGGTTGCTAGAAGTGAATACTGTTCCAGGCATGACCAGTCATTCATTGGTACCAAAAGCAGCTCAAGCAGTAGGTTATAGTTTTGAAGATTTGTGTTTGGCTATTTTAGAGCAAACCTTAGCGAAAGAATCACACTAAGTTATGGCTCAACTACCCCCATCGATGCGTCGCAAACGTGCGGCGATTACATCGATTCATGACAAACCACCGACTCGCAAAGAGAAAATGATTAATGCGGGTGGTTGGGTCATGCTTATTTTTGCATGTTGTGTACTTTTGGTCGGGATTTATGGCTTATATAGCGTCATGACCAGTGCAAAGGTAGCATCTTTGGATGTGGTTGGTCTGCAAGCCGAGCCTGAAATTAGTCAAGTGAAACAGCAGTTAATGCCTACCATTACAGGCAATTATTTTACTGCTGATCTTGAGCAAATTCGTGATAAGGCATTAGAGATTTCTTGGGTAGATCGAGTGGTCATTTCTAGAGCTTGGCCAGACGGTATTAAGGTTCGTGTTATTCCGAAACATCCGATTGCACGTTGGGGAACAGGACGTCTGTTAAGTGATCAGGGTGTGGTCTATACAGAGGCATATTCTAGAAATCACGCAAATTTACCACTTATGCATGGTCCGTCAGATCAGTCAAAAGTCATGATGAGACGTTATCATGAAATTAATCAACTGTTTAGTCCAGTGAATCTGCGTTTGAAAGAGCTATATTTAACAGATCGTCGGACATGGTTTATGCAGTTCGATTCGGGTTTACGTATTATTGTGGATCAGGATCAGACCATGAGCAAACTGCAACGATTGAGTCACTTATCTCAAGCAGATCTGAAAGTGGTTTGGCCAAGAGTTTCAGCGATTGACTTACGTTACCGTAATGGCTTGGCGATTCAATGGAAAAATGCGACACCACCAAAGATTATAAATGGTCAGTTTGTTGTAACCATTAATGACATTAACATTGCAGATTCAAGAGTTGCAAAGCCATAATACGTGGCTTTAAAAATAGGCATAAGCCAGATATAAACAATGAAGAAAATGGTAGTGAATCATGAATGAGGCTGTTCCCTCAGTTGTTGCGATAGACATTGGGACACATAAAGTTTCAGTTCTAATTGGTAAAGTGCATGCGCCGGATAATATCCAGGTCATCGGTATGGCGACTGCGCGAAATAAAGGCATGAACAAAGGAAAAATTGTTAGCCTTGAAAAAGTGATCTCTGCGATTAAGAATGCGGTACAAGAAGCAGAAGATATGGCGGAGTGCCGTGTGCATTCAGCATGGGTATCGATCCCGAGTACAGAACTGCAAAGTGCTTATGCGACAGGCCGGACACCGATTTCTAATCCAGAACGCACCATTACGACTTCAGAAGTGGTTAAAGCTTTAGAAATGGCAAAAGCCAGTCATTTAACTTCTGATCATTATCTTGCAAGTGCAGTCCCATTGGGTTTTGAGTTGGATGATTCACCTGAGTGGGTGCATAATCCAATTAACCTTTCAGCAAATAGCATGACGGCGCATTATCAACTCATGATGCTACCAATCAGCACCATGCAAAATTTAGATCGTGCAATGAAAGGCGCCAATATTTTTGTCGAAAAGATGGTGATTTCATGTTTGGCAACGGCTGAAGGTGCATTGCTGAAAGATGAAAAAGAGTATGGTGTATGCTTATTGGATATTGGGGCTGGTACAACCAATATTGCAGTTTATATTGAAGGTCATTTAGTGCTAGCACACACCATTCAACGTGGTGGTGAAAATGTAACGCGTGATATCGCCGCAGTATTGCAAACGACGACCGAAGAAGCTGAACGACTCAAATTGCTTTACGGTTGTGTTGATTTACAGCAAGTCAAACCTGAACATATGATCGAGTTTGAAGCGATCGATGGTCCTCAAGCGATCAGTCGGATTGAGCTATCAGAGATTATTATTGCACGTTACGAAGAAATTCTTTCTATGGTGCGTGATGAGTTACAACAACGTGGTGCGCTACAAAGTTTATATCACGGTGTAGTTTTAAGTGGTGATGCATGTCAGATTGAGGGTATGATCACATTATCACGTCGTATGTTGGGTGTTTCTGCTCATTTAGGCAACCCTCCGCTACAAGTATATGCGGATGATCAACATTTACCTGCATTAAGACGTTCAATGTATTCTACCGCAACAGGACTGCTGTTATTTAGTCAAAGCGATTTACAAGAATCGGTTGAGCAACCTGAAGAAGTGAATAAGCGTCCATTATTAGAGCGCATAGCGAATGGTTGGAATGCGTTTAATAACAAATTGAAAGGTATTTTTTAAGTTTAGTTTTTAAGGGAGTATTGTTTGCAACTTGTAAGAGCAACTTCATGTGCTTGACAAGAATGTGATTGCAACGCATCCTAAAAACAAATTTTTATTATTGAAGATCAAGGCAGTATACGGGCTTAAGTGACTGCCAAATTTATTAGGAAAAGTTAAGGTCATGGCTTCATTTGAATTTTTAGAAGATGAACAAACCGATAATAACGGTCAAGCCCGTTTTACTGTGTTTGGTGTTGGTGGCGGTGGTGGTAATGCCGTACAACACATGGTGCAATCTGATATCAAAGGCGTGAAATTTGTTTGTGCAAATACAGATAAACAAGCTTTGGATCGTATGAATGCGCCATTCAAAATCCAATTGGGCCAACAAAGTACGCGTGGACTAGGTGCAGGAGCAAATCCTGATGTCGGTCAAATTGCAGCAGAAGAAAGTCGCGAATTAATCCGTCAGCATCTGGAAGGTGCAGATATGGTATTTGTTACTGCCGGCATGGGTGGTGGTACTGGTACTGGTGCAGCACCAGTCGTGGCTGAAATAGCACAAGAAATGGGTATTTTGACGGTTGGTGTTGTCACCACTCCATTTAACTTCGAGGGTCGTCGTCGTCAACGTTCTGCTGAAAAAGGGATCGAAGAACTTGAAAAGCATGTTGACTCATTGATTATCATTCCAAACCAACGCCTACTTAGCGTTTATGGTGATATCTCAATGCAAGATGCTTATCGCAAAGCGGATGATGTCTTGCTTAACGCAGTACGAAGTATCTTTGATCTAGTTGTGCGTCCTGGTCATATCAACCTGGACTTCGCCGATTTAAAAACAGCGATGAGCACACGCGGTTATGCGATGATGGGTGAAGGTAAGAGTAGCGGTCCAGATCGTGCTGAAGATGCAGCGCGTCTTGCGATTCGCAGTCCGTTGCTTGACAACGTAAATATTATGAACGCGAAGGGTGTTTTAATTAATATCACTGGCGGTAATGATGTTACCTTACGTGAAACTGAAATTATCACAGATGTTGTCAATCAAATTGTTGATCTGGATGAAGGTGAAGTCTTCTTTGGTACTGTATTTGATCCAGATGCGCGTGATGAAATCCGTGTTACTGTGATTGCGACAGGTTTAACTCGTAATGCGAATGAAACGGAAGTGAAGCGCCGTGCGCCAGTGAGTGTAAACCCATCAGTTGGTGGACAAGCTGCTGCTTTGGATGAAGATGATGTTCCAGCAATCAGTAAACGTCAGAATCAAGAGAGTGTAGCCCCAGAGCCTTCTGCAGCGCCTCGATCTGCACCAATGAGCATTCAAGATTATCTTAAAAATCAACAGCGTAAATAACATGTAACATAATGTGTTTACGATGATCAAACAGAAAAGGTGGCGCTTATGCCACCTTTTTGATTTTTATCAATGGCTAAATGTGCTAACGTATACTAGATTTTAGATGAATATTGAAGAAACATGTTGAAACAACGCACCCTGAAACGAGTCGTGAAAGCGAGTGGTATCGGATTACACAGTGGGCAAAAAGTAATGATTAACTTTGTACCACATGTAGCTGATGGGGGTATTGTTTTTCGTCGTATTGATTTAAATCCGCCTGTAAATATTCCTGCTAATGCGATGCTGATTCAAGAAGCATTTATGTGTTCGAATTTGGTACAAGAAAATGCCAAAGTTGGGACTATCGAACATATTATGAGTGCGATTGCAGGTCTTGGTATTGATAATCTGATTATTGAAGTATCAGCTTCAGAAGTTCCAATTATGGATGGAAGCGCCGGTCCATTTATCTATTTACTCATGCAAGGTGAGTTGATGGAGCAAGAAGCGCCTAAAAAATTTATAAAAATATTAAAGCCTGTAGAAGCATTAATTGACGATAAGCGCGCTATTTTTAATCCGCATGATGGTTTTCAACTTAATTTTACGATTGATTTCGATCACCCAGCCTTTGCCAAAGAATATCAGTCTGCCAGTATTGATTTCTCAACGGAAACATTTGTTTATGAAGTAAGTGAGGCACGTACTTTCGGCTTTATGAAAGATTTGGATTATCTTAAGGCGAATAATTTAGCTTTGGGTGCTAGTTTAGAGAATGCAATTGGTGTTGATGATTCAGGTGTTGTGAACGAAGAAGGCTTACGATTTGCTGATGAATTTGTACGTCATAAAATATTAGATGCGGTGGGTGATCTTTATTTACTCGGACATCAAATTATTGCGAAGTTTGATGGTTACAAATCTGGACATGCACTCAATAATCAACTGCTTCGCAATGTTCAGAGTGATCCATCTAATTATGAAATTGTAACATTTGATGACGAAAAGTCTTGTCCAATTCAATATGTAAGTGTGATCTAAGTCATTGTCTTCAGGTTAAATGTTATAGTGTAACATTGTTAAGTGTGACTTAATTCGCTTTTAAAATAGTGAATGACGTTTAAATCAAATGGTCCAGTTACTTTTTATTGCTTGCCAAACGTATCATAGCTTGGCTAAGCTTAGGATCGTTCACAAAACTAGCAGCGTTGAGTAACATTTCTTGCGTTGTCGGACATAAAGAAGTTTTGGAATTTTCAGTTTGTGTTTGGGGAATTTCTTTTTTTGCTCGAAGACGAACTTGGATTTTTTGTAAATCTTTGAGTTCAGGGATTTGTGATAACTGAGAAATATACTGTTTTTGAAGGTAACCGAGTTGACTAATCATGGCTTGATTTTCACCGGTGATGGTCAAAATACCGTATTGATAACAGACAACTTGCCATTGTTCATTTTTGGGCAATAGCGGTTGAATTAATTTTGTAAGTCTCTGCCAGTCAGCAACTTGCTTTGTGAGAAACGATAAGTTTCCTGTTTTTATGTGTTGTCTTGTTTGTTGAAACATATTTTTTGGTTCTGACATACATTGTTCCTACATTGTTTTGTCTTAATCTTAAACGCTTGTTTCTTTCGATATCAAGGAAGAGATCACACAAGAGACTTGAGTAAGAACAGTTTAATGAGGTTTATATGTATACGCGACGTATTTTATTAGCGTTTTCTTTAGCAGCTTCAGCAGCTTCGGTTGCATTTGCAGATTTAGTTCAATTAGATGCCACACAAGCCTCCAATCCTGATCGATTGGAAGAGTTAACAAGAACACTATCACAAGGTTCTTATAGTCATCCTGATGACATGGACATTCCAGCGACAGCACAAGTCGATGTGACAGTTCGAGCGAAGGCGGATCCAATCGAATTAAATAATGCGCTGCTTAATAGTAAATACCCTGCTCAAAAAACTACAACGACAAGTTCAAATCGTTACTCTTCAAATAATGCATATTCATGGTTAGTGACACACCCACTTCCAACTGGTCGTGTCAGTTCAAATTATGGCGGCCGAACAATGGGCGGACGTGCTGAAAACCATTCTGGTTTAGATCTTGCTGCACCAACAGGAACTCCAATATATGCAACTGGTCCAGGAATAGTGACTAAATCAGGTTGGGGCACAGGTTATGGTCAATATGTCGAAATCAACCACGGTAATGGGTATATCACACGATATGCACATGCTTCACGCTTAATTGCTAAAGTAGGTGATAAAGTCACTGCTGGTGAGCATATTGCCAATGTAGGTTGTACTGGACGCTGTACTGGTCCTCACTTACATTATGAAGTGGTCAAAGATGGTCAGCGTAAAAATCCTTCAACTTACCTAGCGATGTTGCCTTAATTAATTATCGAACCTCATTAATACGCATCCATTGTTAAGTCATTTGAATAAATCGCCAAGCATAGTCTTGGCGATTTTCGTTTTTGCAGTCAGGTCACCTGACTAAATTCAAGATTAAAATAAAGCTTTGTATAAAAAAACAGCAGAATTGGCGTTTTAGTGTTAATTTGTGTAATAAACGGTCAAGTACTATTTATTATCGAAATATTAGTCTAATGTCGTATTCATTTATAGCCATAACTGCGTATCGCGAAAATATGTTAAATATAGGGCATACAAATAGGCATGAATATAGGTGTAATATGGCGTATTACGGTGATACCGACGCACAAGAAACCCAAGAGTGGCAGGACGCTTTTGACTCTGTTTTACAGCATATGGGGACGGAAAGAGCAGCCTTTCTTCTTGAAAAACTGTATCAACGTGCGATTGCGAAACATGTTCCCATTCAGCGTCTAAATACTCCTTACTTAAATACGATTTCAGTAGAAGAGCAACCTGCAATGCCTGGCGATCCAGATATGGAGCGCCGAATTCGTGCTTTGATTCGTTGGAATGCTTTAGCAATGGTGCTTCGCGCCAATAAAACAGGCGACGATCTTGGTGGTCACTTAGCCAGCTTTGCATCTTCTGCAACTTTATATGATGTTGGCTTTAACCATTTCTTCCGTGCCAACAGTGATAACTTCGGCGGTGACATGATTTATTATCAAGGTCACTGTGCACCAGGGATTTATGCGCGTTCATTCTTGGAAGGTCGTTTAACTGAAGAGCATCTAAACAATTTCCGTCGTGAAGTTGATGGTATCGGTTTGCCTTCGTACCCACATCCATACTTAATGCCAGACTATTGGCAGTTCCCAACGGTATCGATGGGTCTGGGTCCAATCATGTCCATTTATCAAGCACATATTCAAAAGTACTTGATGAACCGCGGTTTGATTAAAGAAGAAGATCGTAAGGTTTGGGCTTATCTTGGCGATGGTGAGATGGATGAACCAGAAAGTACTGGTGCAATCTCGTTGGCAGGTCGTGAAAAGTTAGATAACTTGGTTTGGGTTGTAAACTGTAACTTGCAACGTTTAGATGGTCCAGTTCGTGGTAATGGTAAGATCATCCAAGAACTTGAGTCTTTATTCCGTGGTGCAGGTTGGCGCGTGATTAAAGTAGTATGGGGTCGTCATTGGGATCCACTACTTGCTAAAGATGAATCTGGTGCGCTTAAAGCCATTATGGAAGAAGCTGTAGATGGTGATTATCAGCGTTATCAAGTGAAAGGTGGTGCTTATACACGTGCGCACTTCTTTGGTAAATATCCTGAAGCTGAAGAGTTAGTTAAACACTTAAGTGATGAAGATATCGATAATTTAAATCGTGGCGGCCACGATCCTTACAAAGTATATGCTGCTTATGCAGAAGCCATGAAATCTACAGGTCAGCCAACGGTTATTCTCGCGAAAACTGTTAAAGGTTACGGCTTATCTGAAGAAATTGAAGCGGTCAATAAAACGCATCAAATCAAGAAAATGCAACTTGAATCGCTTAAATATGTACGTAACCGTTTCAACTTGCCATTTACCGATGAGCAACTTGAAGAAGTTCCATTTTATCGACCAAGTGAAAACTCGCCTGAAATTAAGTATATGAAGGCTCGTCGTGAGGCTTTAGGTGGTTACTTACCAGCACGTCGTAAAGAAAGTGAATCCTTAGCGATTCCTGAGTTGTCTGTATTTGATGCAGTGTTAGCTGGTTCTAATGGTAAGCAACAATCAACGACCATGGTGATGGTACGTTTGATTTCTGCACTACTGAAAGAAAAAGCAATTAAAGACCGTGTGGTACCAATTGTTCCAGATGAGGCGCGTACTTTCGGTTTAGAAGGGATGTTCCGTCAATTGGGCATTTATGCCGCGCACGGTCAAAAATATACCCCTGAAGATCAAGAGCAGTTGATGCATTACCGTGAAGCGAAAGATGGTCATATGCTTCAAGAGGGGATCAATGAAGCAGGTGCGATGAGTGCTTGGGCTGCTTTAGGAACAAGTTATTCAACCAATAACCTTCCTATGATCCCAATGTACATGTATTACTCAATGTTTGGCTTCCAACGTATTGGTGATATTGCATGGGCGGCAGGTGATGCACAGGCGCAAGGTTTCTTATTGGGTGCAACTGCTGGTCGTACTACGCTGAATGGTGAAGGTCTACAGCATCAAGATGGTCACTCACATATTCTTGCGAATACGATTCCAAATTGTATTTCTTATGATCCATGTTTCGGATATGAACTTGCGGTGATTGTACATGACGGTCTAAAACGCATGTATGTGGATCAGGAGCGTGTGTTCTATTACTTAACTGTAATGAATGAGAACTATGAGCATCCAGCGATGCCACAAGGTGCTGAAGAAGGCATTAAACGTGGTATGTATTTACTTGAGGAAGATGAAAAAGCCACAGTTCAGCTTTTAGGTTCAGGTGTAATTCTGCGTGAAGTGATTAAAGCGGCTCAAATCTTACGTGATGAATATCAAATTCATTCGAATGTCTACAGCGTAACAAGCTTTAATGAGCTTGCACGTGATGGTATGGCGTGCGAAGAATATAATCGTTTACATCCACTTACTGAAGATGTGAAAGAAGCATGGGTGTCGAAGCAGTTGCGTGGTACGAAAGGTATCGTCGTTTCTGCAACAGATCATATGCGTGCTTACAGTGAGCAAATTCGCGCTTACCTTCCAGATAATCGTCCATTTGTAGCATTAGGTACAGACGGTTATGGTCGCTCAGATACACGTGCAAAACTTCGTAGCTACTTTGGTGTAGATGCTGCGCATATTGTGGTTGCGACACTGAAGAAACTTGCCGACGAGGGTGAAGTAGATGCGCGTCTAGTTAAGGATGCGATTTCTAGCTTTGAATTAGATACTGACCGTCCAGTCGCTTGGGCACCTCAAACAACGCCTGAACTTCACGCTGTAGCTGACTACAAAGAGGAGAACTAAGCATGCAAATTACGACTCCTGATATTGGTGTAGATAAAGCCACAGTGGCTGAAATTTTGGTCAAAGTGGGTGATACGATTAGTGTCGATGACAGCATTGTTTTGTTGGAGTCTGACAAAGCATCTGTTGAAGTGCCAAGCACTTCAGCAGGTGTGGTGAAAAGTATTTTGGTGAGCCTTGGTGACGAAGTTGCTGAAGGTGCGATTTTGGTAGAGCTTGAAGCGGAAGGGCAAACGTCATCTGAAGCACCTACAGCACAAGTTGAAGAATTGAAAGCACAAGCTCAAGCAGAACCTGTAGCTCAATCTCAAGTGGAAGCACCAAAAGCAGCAGCAACGGCATCTGAAACCGTTGATGTACAAGTACCAGACATTGGTGTTGAAAAAGCCACTGTGGGTGAAATTTTGGTTGCTGTTGGCGACGAAATTGATGCCGATCAAAGTATCATAGTCGTTGAGTCAGACAAAGCAACAGTCGAAGTTCCAAGTGCTGTTGCGGGTACAGTTGAATCGATTGAAATTTCAGTTGGTGATACAGTGAAAGAAGGTGTTGTGATTCTGAAAGTGAAAACAGCAGCTTCAGTATCAACCGCGGCGCAAGCTGCTGCAGAAACTGCATCGTCTTCTGCTCCAGCTGCAGAAGCACCACCTGCAGAATCAACAAAAGCGACAGTTGCTTCAGCGCCAGCAGGTAAAGTTGAGATTGCTGTCCCTGACTTAGGTGTAGACAAAGCTGCTGTAGCTGAAATTTTAGTGGCTGTTGGTGATAAGGTTGAAAAAGACCAAAGCATCATTGTGGTTGAATCGGACAAAGCGACCGTTGAAGTACCAAGTACTACCACAGGTGTGATTACCGCAATTCATATTGAATTGGGTCAAAACGTGTCTGAAGGCGTGGCTTTAGTTACGATTGAAGCTGAAGGTCGAGTAACCCCAGTTACAGAAGCCCCTGTAGCAGCACCAGTGAGTACAAAAGCGGAAGCACCAAAAGCAGTCCCTGCGCAAGCTGCTGCTCCTGTACAAACAGCTGCTCCTTCAGCAGATAAGCTGACCAAAGAGCAAAATGCAGCAAATGCTAAAGTATATGCTGGTCCTGCGGTACGTAAGTTGGCGCGTGAGCTTGGTGTTGTGTTGGCAGAAGTGAAAGCTTCTGGTCCACATGCACGCTTAATGAAAGAAGACATCTTTGCGTATGTGAAAACACGTTTAACTGCACCAGCACCTGTAACTGCTGCACCGACAGTTGCTGCACCAGCAGGATTGCCTAAATTACCAAGTTTTGACGCCTTTGGTGGTGTAGAAGAAAAAGCGTTAACACGTTTACAGCAAGTGTCTATTCCACAGTTGTCATTGAACAATTATATCCCGCAAGTGACCCAATTCGATGCGGCAGATATTACGGAGCTTGAAGCATGGCGTAATGAGCTTAAAGGCAACTTTAAGAAAGAAGGCATTAGCCTGACCATTATGGCATTCATCATCAAGGCTGTAGCGCATTTGCTAAAAGAAGAGCGTGAGTTTGCAGGTCACTTGTCTGATGATGGCAAAACCGTATTACTGCGTAAAGAAATCCATATGGGCATTGCTGTTGCTACACCAGATGGTTTAACAGTGCCTGTGCTACGTAATCCAGATCAAAAATCAATTAAGCAAATCGCAGTTGAACTCGGTGAGTTGGGTCAAAAAGCACGTGATAAGAAATTGTCACCGAAAGATCTGCAAGGTGCCAACTTCACGATTTCAAGCCTAGGCGCAATTGGTGGTACGGCATTCACTCCGCTTGTCAACTGGCCGCAAGTGGCAATCTTGGGTATTTCACCTGCAACGATGCAACCTGTGTGGAATGGACAAGGTTTTGATCCACGTTTAATGCTTCCATTGTCATTGTCTTATGACCATCGTGTCATTAATGGTGCTGATGCTGCTCGCTTTACCAATAAACTGACGAAGCTGCTTAAAGATATTCGTACATTGCTCATCTAAATATTTTTAACGTATTTTGTCTGCAGAATCAAAACCTCACTTCGGTGGGGTTTTTATTTGTAAAAACAAAAAGCCAGGCTTATAATGGATAAACTTCATTGGGGAGTAGCCGCTGTTCTGCAATAGAACAGGTGATGGTCAACATATTTGCTCTAAAACGAGCATGGTCATCATAGCAAAGAACCAAATGAGCTCTATTTGAGCTTTCTTTTGTTGGCAAGACCTTTGATTTACCATTCTGCGGATTTTTGGCTAGCAGGGATGGTGGGTCATTGGTATTTGTTATGCTAGCCAGAGAAAGACATCATGTATGAATTCCTTCTGTCTACAGGTATCGTCGCACTAGCTGAAATGGGTGATAAAACCCAATTGTTAGCTTTACTTCTTGCTGCACGCTTTCGTAAACCCGTTCCAATCTTAATTGCTATTTTGTTAGCGACAATTGTCAATCATGGAGTTTCCGCTGCTCTAGGACAATGGGTTACAACAATTTTAAGTCCCGAGATCCTCATGTGGATTCTAGCAATAGGATTTATTGCTATGGCTGCTTGGATGCTGGTCCCTGATGAACTAGAGGATGAGTCAGGAAGTATTCAAAAATGGCAAAAATTTGGCGTTTTTGGAGCGACATTTATTTTATTTTTCTTGGCTGAAATTGGCGACAAAACGCAGATTGCGACAGTGGCACTTGCTGCACGTTTTGACAGTATCTGGTGGGTGATGGCTGGAACGACATTAGGTATGATGATCGCTAATGCGCCGGCAGTATTTATTGGTGATAAATTGGCGAATCGATTACCTATTTCCTTGATTCACAAAATTGGCGCAATAATTTTCCTTGTCATAGGTGTGGGCACTTTAGTGCAACATTATTGTTTATAAATGGTTGTATACGCATAAAGATCTGAATCTTCAAAAGATTTAGTTTATTTATAAATAGTATTGAAATAATGCACCATGAAAGTGATTCATAATGGTGCATTTTTTTAATGGAAGTTATTGATTAGTAAATAAATATAATAAAAATAAATCTTGTTTTTGAAATTAAGTTTTTTTAGGATTTCGTCACTAAAAAATTATTTTTAAGAGATTTAAAAATGCTCTCTCAGATTTCTGCACAGGATGCGTGTTTAAGTTGTGGTGCTTGTTGTGCCTATTTCCGTGTTTCATTTTATGGTGCGGAAGCGATGAACATCCCTACCGAGATGGTTGAGGATATTAACCCTGTATATGCTTGTATGGTGGGGACGAATCAAACTAACCCGCGATGCGTTGCTCTAGAAGGAGAAATAGGGAAGCAGGTCTCTTGCTCGATCTATACGGTTCGCAGTTCATCGTGTAGAGAGGTCCAAGCCGGAGATGCGCAATGTGCCAAAGCTCGACAAGCCCATCATCTGATCCCATTAATTGATATTGAAATTGTTCCATCGTCGAATGATGACGATTACGATCAGGTCAGTTAATTTGAATGATTTAAAATATGCTTCTGTTTTATATGCTCTTATTATGATTTTTTCGGATAGTAAATTGCATAAAAATAGGGGTGGTGGGTAAATTTCATAAAATTGTCGATAATAAGAAATGAAATTTACCTTAAAATTTGTATATAATGGCGCACGGAAATTACCAGTGAGACTGTTATGTTGACCATCGTTCAAGACGCGTTAACTTTTGATGATGTCCTATTACTCCCTGCCTACTCTACTGTTCTCCCAAAAGATGTCTCTCTAAAGACACGTTTAACTCGCGGCATTAATTTGAATATCCCTCTTGTGTCTGCAGCAATGGATACGGTGACTGAATCCCGTATGGCAATTGCAATGGCACAAAATGGCGGTATTGGTATCCTTCATAAAAATATGGATATTGCAGCGCAAGCTGCTGAAGTACGCCGTGTGAAAAAATTCGAAGCAGGCATGGTGAAAGATCCAATTACAGTAACCCCTGAAACGACTGTGCGTGAGTTAATCGCAATTACGCAAGCGAACAATATCAGCGGTGTGCCAGTGGTGAAAGATGGCAAAGTAGTTGGTATTGTGACAGGTCGTGATACACGCTTTGAAACTAATCTTGAACAGCCAGTAAGCAACATCATGACTGGTCAAGATCGTTTGGTCACCGTTCGCGAAGGTGAATCGAAAGAAAACATTCAGGCACTTCTCCAAAAAAATCGCATTGAGAAAGTGATTGTTGTTGGCGAAAACAACGAACTAAAAGGTTTAATCACTGTAACAGATTTTAATAAGGCTGAGCTTTATCCAAATAGCTGTAAAGATGACTTAGGTCGTTTACGTGTGGGTGCTGCAGTTGGTACAGGTGTAGAAACTCCAAGCCGTGTTGAAGCATTGGTTGATGCGGGTGTTGACGTGATTGTAGTCGATACTGCACATGGTCACTCTGCTGGTGTTATCGAGCGCGTACGTTGGGTTAAAGCCAACTACCCACAAGTTCAAGTCATTGGCGGTAACATTGCGACTGGCGATGCTGCATTGGCTTTACTTGATGCAGGCGCAGATGCTGTGAAAGTAGGTATCGGTCCTGGTTCAATCTGTACGACTCGTATTGTTGCAGGTATTGGTATGCCACAAATTTCGGCGATCGATTCTGTTGCTAACGCACTGAAAGATCAAATTCCATTGATCGCAGACGGTGGTATCCGCTTCTCAGGTGATATGGCAAAAGCGATCGGTGCAGGTGCAAGTACGATTATGGTGGGTTCTTTACTTGCTGGTACTGAAGAAGCACCAGGCGAAGTTGAATTCTTCCAAGGTCGTTATTACAAAGCTTACCGAGGAATGGGTTCATTGGGTGCAATGGCGGGTGCAACAGGTTCTGCGGATCGTTATTTCCAAGACTCTAAAGCAGGTGCTGAGAAGTTGGTTCCAGAAGGTATTGAAGGCCGCGTACCTTACAAAGGGCCAATGGGCAACATCGTGCATCAAATGATGGGTGGTTTACGTTCATCTATGGGTTATACAGGCTCTGCAGTGATTGAAGATCTTCGTCAAAATGCGAAATTCGTGAAAATCACGTCTGCGGGTATGTCTGAATCACACGTTCACGATGTGACCATTACTAAAGAAGCACCGAATTACCGTGTTGGTTAATTGCCTGTTATAAAACAATTTTTAAAAAAAACCGTCATGTAAATGACGGTTTTTTTATTTTGGTGTAAAGTGGTGCGCATTGAAAAAGGATGATGTTAATCACCCGCTAAGAAGTGAGAGAATGAATGAGTTATTTTGGTACTGATGGTATTCGTGGGAAATTCGGTGTATTTCCAATCACACCTGAGTTTGCACTCAAATTAGGGTTTGCTGCGGGTAAAGTACTTAAGCGTAGAACAAAAAGAAATAAACCGATTGTGGTGATGGGCAAAGATCCTCGTTTATCAGGTTATATTTTAGAAGCGGCTTTACAATCGGGTTTAAACGCAGCTGGTGTTTATGTGCATTTATTGGGGCCATTACCTACGCCTGCCATTGCTCATTTAACTCGTGCTTTGCATGCCAGTTTAGGGATTGTCATCTCAGCTTCACATAACCCTTATCATGATAATGGCATTAAGTTTTTTTCTTCAGAAGGAAAAAAATTACCAGACGAGTTTCAAGATGAGATTAATGCTGAACTCGAGAAAGATATTGTCATTGATGATATTGCGAGTCTAGGAAAAAGTGTGCGTGTTGATGATGCTCCAGGTCGTTATATTGAATTTTGTAAATCAACATTCCCATACCATTATGATTTAAACAATTTAAAGATTGTCGTCGACTGTGCCAATGGAGCAGCATATAACGTGGGTCCTGCGGTATTCCGTGAGCTCGGTGCCAAAGTGATTGCGATTCATAATGAACCGAATGGTTTGAATATTAACCAAGGCTGTGGCTCAACTCATCCTGAGAGTTTGCAAGCTGCTGTTGTTGAGCATCAAGCAGATTTGGGTATTGCATTTGATGGCGATGCAGATCGTGTCATTCTAGTGGATCAGAATGGAAAGCTGATTGATGGCGATCATATTCTATATATCTTGGCGACACAAAGTGCCAATAAACCAGCCGGTATTGTCGGTACGCTCATGAGCAATATGGCACTTGAATTAGCACTTGAAAAAGCAGAAGTTCCACTGCTACGTGCCAAAGTTGGTGACCGTTATGTACTGCAAGGTTTAGAGGAAAACGGTTGGGTTATTGGTGGTGAACCTTCAGGTCACATTTTAACTCTAGACAAGAGCACCACAGGTGATGCGATTATTGCAGCCCTACAAGTCTTAACTGTCATGGTTGAACAGAAGAAAGCATTGCATAAGTTGGTTGCTGACTTTAAATTACTGCCAAACGTGCTTGTAAATGTCCGTTTAGATGCAATGTTTGATCCATACTCAGTACCTGCATTGGCTGCAGAATTTGCCAAAGCCGAAGCGCAACTTAAAGGTCGTGGTCGATTACTGATTCGTAAGTCAGGGACTGAACCTGTAATTCGTGTGATGGTTGAAGGTGATAATCTTCAAGAAGTGACTGCACTGGCACATGCTTTGGCAGATGCTGTACGTGCTAATGCAGCAGCTTAATCGGGGATTGATCTCATGAGTGATTTGATTAAAGATCTCAGTGAACTGCGTCTAAATTATCAAAAAGGCGAATTACATGAGGATCAAGTGAATGCTAATCCACATGAACAGTTTTTATTGTGGTTTAACGATGCGTTAGGAGCTCAGCTTCACGAACCTTATGCGATGTCATTGGCTACAGCAAATGCTGAGGGTCGACCGCACGTACGTACCGTATTACTTCGCGGTGCCGATGAAAATGGTTATGCGTTTTATACCAATTATGACAGCCAAAAAGGACTCGACTTAGTAGCCAATCCTTATGCGCAAATTCTGTTTTATTGGGCAGAACAAGAACGCCAAATTCGCATTTCAGGTCGAGTGGTAAAAATTTCGGAACAAGAATCCGCTGATTATTACCATAAGCGCCCGCGTGATAGCCAAATTGCAGCGCATATTAGTACCCCACAAAGTGGTGTGATTGCGAGCCGTGACGAACTACAGCAACGCTTTAATGAATTACATGAGCGTGTGGCAGATCAACAGACTTTAGATAAGCCTGATTTCTGGGGTGGTTACCGTATAGAGCCAGATTATTATGAGTTCTGGCAAGGTCGCCCAAACCGTTTGCACGACCGTTTGTGTTATGAAAAAATCGACGGTGCGTGGAAATTACAACGATTGATGCCATAAATGCCAAAACTTGAAATCAAGCAACGTCCATTTTTAACACGCCCTGAAAATTTTCAGGGCGTGCCTTCATTTATTGCCGAAATTTTGGCACGTCGAGGCGTTGAATCTGAACAAGAACTAGAACTGAAATTGAAATACTTATTAGCGCCAACCATGAAGGGTTTGGATGCTGCAATTCAGTTGATCGACCAAGCCATTGATCAACACAAAAAAATTGTGATTGTCGGTGACTACGATGCTGACGGTGCGACCAGTACAGCACTGATGATGCTTGCACTACGTGACATGGGGGCAGATGTTGATTATTTAGTCCCTGATCGCTTTAAGTATGGCTATGGTTTGACACCTGCTATAGCAGATCTTGCGTTTGCCAACTTTACGCCTGATTTGTTGATTACGGTCGACAATGGCATTTCAAGTCATGATGGAGTTAAGCAAGCTCAAGATCATGGGATGCAAGTAATTATTACCGATCACCATCTCACAACCAAGCCAACGCCTATGGCTGAGGCAGTGGTGAATCCGAATCAACTCGGTTGTGAGTTTCCAAGTAAAGCTTTGGCAGGGGTGGGGGTTGCTTTTTATGTGTTGGCGAACCTATCCAGTCATCGTAAAAAAATGGGCAAGTCTTTTGCACAAATGACTAACTATTTGGATTTGGTTGCGCTTGGGACCTATGCCGATGTTGCCAGTTTGGACTATAACAACCGAATCTTAATCGACAGTGGTCTAAAGCGAATTCAACAAGGATTATGTCGCCCTGGGATTTCAGCTTTATTGGATATTGCCAAACGTGATCCTTTAGGACTTAAAGCACAAGATTTAGGTTTTGTGATTGGACCGCGAATTAATGCGGCAGGGCGTATGGAAACCATGGATATTGGCATCGAATGTCTCTTGGCATCCGACTTGGCTACAGCATATCCTTTAGCGGAACAGCTGAATCAACTCAATGTGGAACGTCGTCAGGTAGAAGGTAAGATTAAACAAGAAGCATTGACTGCATTAGATCAAATTCAGCTAGATAAGGATGCAATACCTGCAGCGTTAATTATGTTTGAGCCACATTGGCATCAAGGCGTGATTGGAATTGTGGCAGGACGCTTAAAAGAGCAGTTCCATCGTCCAAGTATCGTTTTTGCCCGTGATGAAGATGGCATTCATATCAAAGGTTCAGCGCGTTCGATTGAGGGAATTCATATTCGGGATGCGATTGAGCGTGTGGCTGAGCAATATCCGTATCTTGTTAGTCATTTTGGTGGTCATGCAGCAGCAGCTGGATTGACCATTAAAAAAGAACATTTTGCTGAGTTTAAGCAGGTATTTGAGCAGTTGATCGGCAGTCAAGATGAAAGTCTGTTTACTGCAACTTTATGGACGGATGGGGAGTTGCCAGCTTCAGCTTTCCAAATTGAAACGGTGGACGTATTACAAAATTTAAGTCCTTGGGGGCAAAAGTTTCCTGCGCCTGTATTCGAGGGAATATTTAAAATTTTGGATTATCGCTGGCTTAAGGATCAGCACTTGAAACTGCGTGTAGCTTTAGAAAATGGTCAAGTGGTGGAGGCAATCGCCTTTAACGCAGCAGATAAATATCAGTTTGATCCGATGCTCAATGAAATTCGCTTGGTCTATGAGCTGGATAAAAATACCTTTAATGGTAATACCAGTTTACAAATGCGCATTGTACATATGCATCAATAAAAAAACCGCTCATCAGAGCGGTTTTTAGCACTCAAAGATTAGAAGCGGTATGCACCACGTACAGCAAAGGTATTACCGTCATCTGCAAAACCAATTCGACCTTCGACACTTACTTGCTGATTGAAGAATTTTTTAGCATTTACACCAAATTCATCAAAAGATCCGCCGTTGAAATCTTGATTGAAATAGTCGACACCCACGCTGAGTGTTTTATCAATGTAATAATCGCCTCTTAAAGAGAACTCGTCTAAATCACCAAATGCAGCACCAGCCTCTAAATTCACATCGTTTGCGCCAATTTGAGTGACATATTTTGCTCGAATAGTAGGGTCAATACCATCATCGTTGTCATCATCCCAACCACGTAAACCAGCTGCGACCAATAAAGATGGTGCTAAGAAATAACCAGCTTCAATTTTATAGTTTGTGACATCATTATCAGGGGTGTTAGGTATTTTTTGAGTTTCCTGAGAAAGATTGGCATTTAGATAGAAATCAGTATTTGGAACAAAGTATTCAATTCCAACACCATAATTCCAGTATTCGACTACATCAAAGTCGTCATAAGATACTTTTGCATTCACGTTGCTCGAACGATTTAAAAATGCAGCTTCGTTCAATGGAGAGTTCTTGATTTGAACAGGATTAAAATAATATGTGCCATCAAGCGCAAAACCTGCAGAATTGCTACCATTATCAGGATCGATCAATTTGGCTGTAGCCCCAACTTCAGCTTGATACGCATGTGCAGTTCCTAAGCTTGCAATAAGTGCAGTCGCAAGTGTAATTTTTTTAAACATATATTGACTCTCTTTGTTATAGAAATATGACTGTTTTGTGACAGCTGGTTTCTATTGTAAGAACAAAAGGGGATGAGTCAATGTACATAAAATGACATTCCATCGGGTTTTTGCACAAAAAAAGCCCATCATTAAGATGGGCTTTTAAGAAACATTAAATCTTAATCAAGATATTAGAAGCGATATTTAGCAGCTAAACCGAATTTGTTGTAATCATTATTCGCAAGTTCACCAAAACCTACACGACCTTCTAAGCTTACTTGAGGTGTGAAGAATTTACGTGCGCTTACACCAAACTCGTTTGTATCTGCAGGACCAGTATCTTTACTATAGTAATCTACACCAACACTTAAAGTTTTATCGATGAAGTAATCAGCAGCTAGATTATATTCATCAAGGTCACCAAATGCAGCGCCAGCTTCTAAGTTGATATCTTTACCGTTAGACAATGTAGTTACATATTTAGCACGTAATGTTGGGTCAACACCATCATCATAGTCGTTATCGTAACCCTTAAGACCTGCTGCAATTAATAAGCCAGGTGCAGGCAAATAACCTACTTCAGCACCATAAACTGTCTCATCAAAATCAGGTCCAATATCAAATTTACGATCATCACGACCAACATTACCGCTTACATAAAAATCAGAATTAGGTACGAAGTATTCAACACCTACGCCGTATTGATGTCTTTCATCATCACCAACTTCGCTGTATTGGTATTTCGCATTTACATTACTTGCACGATCAAGGAATGCAGCTTCAGCTAGTGGAGCATTGCGTGTTTGAACTGGTTGGAAATAATAAGTACCATCAACACCAAATGAACCACTTGTACTACCATTATCAGGATCGATAAGACCTGCAGAAGCACCTACTTCAGCTTGATATGCATTTGCAGTTCCAGTTACAGCTAAAGCAGAAAGAAGTGCAGACGCGATTGCTAATTTTTTCATGGATACTTCCCCTCAATAGAGTTAGTTGTTAATACATTTTTTGTTACAAGTTCAGTGTAGGGGAAAATCATGAAGGATCAATCAAGCAAAAGTAACAGTAATGTATCTTGTGTAATTTTTATGTAAAAATAAAACTTTAAATTATTGATTTTAAAAAATAAAAAATCATGTTAATTCATGTGAAAGATAAGGTGTTTTAGTCATTTTATGTTGTTTTTGAATATGAATTGTATGCAATTTGAACGAAAGTAGCAGTTTTGGCACTGCTACTTCCCCATGTTGAATGGAATTAGAATCGATATGTTCCGTTTACATTAAACTTATTTTCATCATCACTGAATCTTAAAATACTCCCAAGAGAGAGGTTATTATTGATAAAGTATTTGCCACGTAATTGGTATTCGTCTTTATGAATTTTACTAGTGCTATTCGTATCTCGCGTATAAGCACTACCTAGGCTTAAGCGTTGAGTTAAATAATAATCCCCACCAAATGTAATCGAATCAATATCATGTCCAAAGCTACCATCCAATTCTAAATTGAGATATTGACCATTTTGGCCTAATGGGGTGACATATTTGGCTTTTAAAGCAAAAGCATTTTCATCAAAGCCTTCACCTTTATAAGCATTAATACCTACTGCTATCAGTAAATTTTGAATAGGAGTATAACCAACGAGAGCTCTATAGGTGGTTAGATCGAAACGCTGCTTAGCATGAGATGAACCGTTTAGTGAGCTTGAGCGTGACTCCACTTTATAATGTTGACGACCGACCTCACCTGTGAAGTACAGTTGATCAATATAATATTCTCCCCCTATTGAATAGCCGTGCAGCTCTTGTTTGCTTTGTGCAACTGTTTCATTTATATACACTTTATCGTCTTTAATATGCTGAAAACTATATTTCGCTGAAACGCGATTATGGTGGCCAAGAAATGCAGCCTCATTAAGTGGTTTATTTTCAGTATCAACTGCTTTGAAGTAATAAGTACCTTCTGTTTCAAATACACCGTGATAATCAACCTTGAGACTATCATGGTCAAAATAGGTATATCCAGCATCAATTTGAGCTTGGTAGGCCATAGCTGAAGTTGTCAAAGGGAGGATGGCCAAAGCCAAATAGGTTTTGTTCATTTTCATAAGTCTCTGCTTATTGTTGTAAAAATAAAGTAAGTATTTTTTAATAATTAAATATATTGTTAATAATAACTAAACAATGGTCAAGAGAATATTGAATAAAAAAGCAAACTCTCAAGTTTTACTTGGCTGTGTTAAAATATTGGCAATTTTGATATAGACATATTTAGGATCTACACCGTGGAAATTAATCCTTATCTTCTCCAGCTGAAAGACTTGAACGAACGTGGTCAAACACTACGGGGGTATCTTTGACTACGATCTAAAGAAAGAGCGTTTAGAGGAGGTTCTCCGCGAACTTGAAGATCCAGCAATTTGGAATGATCAAAATCGTGCTCAAGCGATGGCAAAAGAAAAAGGTGAGCTCGAAAACGTTTTAAATGTTTTAGATGGTTTAGCAACACAACTTGATGATGCACAAGCGATGCTTGATCTTGCTGTAGAAGCGGATGAAGAAGAAATGCTTGCAGATGTTCAAGCAGAACTTGATTCAGCTGAGGCTGAACTGGCTAAACTTGAATTCAGACGTATGTTTAGTAATCCAATGGATCCAAATCCTTGCTATGTCGAAATTCAAGCGGGGTCAGGTGGTACTGAAGCTCAAGATTGGGCATCTATGCTATTACGTATGTACTTACGTTGGATTGAGCGTCATGGCTTTAAAGCTGAGTTAATGGAAGAGTCTGACGGTGATGTGGCTGGGATTAAATCGGCAACTATTCGTGTAGAAGGCGAATATGCTTATGGTTGGTTACGTACTGAATCAGGTGTACATCGCTTAGTCCGTAAATCACCTTTTGACTCAGGCAACCGTCGTCACACTTCATTCTCAGCGGTTTTTGTGTCTCCAGAAATTGATGACAACATTGAAATTGAGATCAATCCAGCAGATGTTCGAACGGATACATACCGCGCTTCAGGTGCAGGTGGTCAGCACATTAACAAAACAGATTCTGCCGTGCGTTTAACCCATGCACCAACTGGAATTGTGGTTGCTTGTCAGAACCAGCGTTCACAACATGCTAACCGTGATCATGCTTGGAAACAGCTTCGTGCTAAATTGTACGAATTGGAAATGAATAAGCGTAATGAAGCAGCTCAAGCACTAGAAGATTCTAAATCGGATATTGGGTGGGGGAGCCAAATTCGATCTTATGTGTTGGATGATTCACGTATTAAGGACTTACGTACTGGCGTTGAAAATTCAAATACGGGTGCCGTGTTAGATGGTGATCTTGATAAATTTATTGAAGCTAGTTTGAAACAAGGGCTTTAATATTTTTTTAAAAAAAGGCAGGGCAAAAGCCCTGCCTTTTTCGTTCTAGCACGAAGCTTGCTAGATTAAATCAGTTCAATGTTAGAATCAGAATTATTCGGCACAGTCATTCATAAACTCGATTTGTTAAATATCGTAATAATTCGATATTAATATCTATAAAAATCGATATAATGAGTTCAGCACAGTGCAGATCATTAACTTGAGTGAAATGAGATGGATACTGAAGCAATTTTTAAAGCCTTATCGAACCCGATACGCCGCCAAATTTTACAATGTTTAAAAGATCCAGAGCGCTTTATTCCACAAGATGAGTGCGTGCAAGATTTTAGTCGTGGCGTATGTGCAGGACAGATTGAAAAAATTGCAGATGTATCTCAGTCAACCATGTCTAATCATTTATCTGTTTTACAGCAAGCAGGTTTGGTTCATGTTACTAAGCATGGTCAATGGTCTTATTTTTCTCGTAATGAAGCACTGATAAAAAGTTTTGCAGAACACCTTCAACAATCACTCTAACGATAATGAGTGAAGAGGATAGATGAATGACTGATTTTAGTAGCCCAGTAGTCTTTGGTGAATTAAAGCTCAAAAATCGCGTGGTTATGGCACCTTTAACGCGTAGTCGTGCGACAGATGATCGCGTACCAACAGAAATGATGGCTGAGTATTATGCGCAACGTGCAAGTAGTGGATTAATTATCTCAGAAGCGACCGTAATTTCTGAGGAGGCGAATGGCTATTTAAATACGCCAGGATTATTCACTGATGCTCAAGTAGAAGGGTGGAAGAAAGTAACCCAAGCTGTTCATGATAAAGATGGCTTAATTGTCGCTCAGCTTTGGCATGTTGGACGTGTGTCACATCCAGATTTACTGAAGGGTGATATACCCGTTTCGGCGAGTGCTGTTCAACAAGCCGGACATGTCAGTTTGTTGCGTCCGAAACGTCCTTATGTCTTGCCACGTCCATTAAAAATTTCTGAAATTCACGCGATTACAGCGCAATATAAAGAAGCAGCAATTCGTGCTAAAGAGGCAGGATTTGATGGTGTGGAATTGCATGCGGCGAATGGTTATTTAATTGATCAATTCTTGCAATCGAAAACCAATCAGCGTGAAGATGAATATGGTGGCTCGGTTGAAAATCGTGCGCGTTTCTTGTTAGAAGTCGTGGATGAGCTAATTGAAGTTTGGGGTGCTGGTCGAGTAGGTGTACATTTAGCTCCTCGTGGTGATGAACACGATATGGGTGATGATGATCCACGTGAAACTTTCGGTTATGTGTTAGAACAACTCGGTCAAAGACACATTGCATTTTTCTTTACACGTGAATATTTGGCAGAAGACAGTATTAGTCAAGAATTAAAAGCGCGTGGACAAGGTATTCCTTTTATTGCCAATATGCGTTTAAGTCGAGAGGATGCTTTACAACTTCTCACTTCAGGTCAAGCTGATGCAGTGTCTTTTGGTAAAGATTATATCGCCAATCCTGATTTATATGAGCGTTTGGTACACAATGCTCCTTTGAATGAATTAAAGTTAGAAAATATGATCGGGACGAATGTGGCTGAAGGCTATATCGATTATCCTTTTTTACAAGGAAATTGAAATTTAAGATAAGTATTTGAACCGAAAAAATTCGCAGGGTATGATCTCAACTTCGTGGTCATGCCCTATTTTTTTAAGAAAGCTCGAGGTCTTACGTTTTGACAACTCCATTTTGGTATAACGCAGCATTGGCTTTATTAAAGCCAATTTATAAATGGCGTATAAAAAAGCGAGCAGACAATATTGAGCAATTTTATCAAGAGTGCTTAGAGCGCTTCGGTCCGTTTCAATCTCCAAAAAATCTTAATGCGATATGGTTTCATGTGGTTTCAGTTGGAGAAACCAATGCTGCACAACCTCTGATAGAACATTATTTAAAGCTTGGATATGCTGTGTTGGTTACGAATACCACCAAAACAGGTCAGGCACGAGCTAAATCCTTATTTGCAAAAGCACCATATGTAGATCTTTTTCAAGCAGTATATTTACCTGCAGATCAAAAAAAATTAGTCAGTACTTTTTTTAAAAAATATCAACCCAAAATGTTGGTGTTGGTTGAAACGGAACTGTGGCCCAATTTAATTGATCAGGCGAAAATTAATAAAATACCCACTTTTTTGGTGAACGCACGCTTATCTGAAAAATCAGCGAAAGGATATGCCAAAGTACCAAGTATTACTCAGCCTATGCTCAGCGGTCTGACTCAACTCTTGGCTCAAGATGAAGCTTCACTGAATCGATTTAGGGCTTTAGGTGCTGCTACAGCGCATAGTCAAACAGTGGGTAGTATTAAGTTTGATATTCATGCGCCCGAAGAAATGCTATTGAAAGCGCAACAAATTCATCATGATTGGGATTTGCAAGCACGCCAAATTATTACGATTGCAAGCACACATCATCCTGAAGAGAAAAATCTGTTATCCAAGTTTAAAGATTATTTAAATGATCATCCTGCCGTCTTGCTGATTATTGTGCCGCGTCATCCAGAACGTTTTGATGAAGTTGCACAAGCCATTCAAAGTCATGAGTTAAAAATGCATCGACGTAGTTTAGGTGAAATCATTGCGGCTGATACACAAGTTTATCTTGCTGATAGTATGGGTGAAATGTGGATTTGGTATGCATTGAGCCAAACAAGTTTTGTGGGTGGATCATTAAATGAACCTGGTGGTGGACATAATATATTAGAGCCAATATCACTCAATGTCCCGACTGTGATTGGACCGAACTACTTTAACTTTCAAACCATTGTCGATGAATTTGTGGAAGAAAAAGGGATTCTAATCGGTCAAACTACGGAAGAGGTGGTGAATCATCTTATTCAGTGCTTATCTCAGGATGAAACGATTTTAGCAGTACAAAATCAGGCTCAAAAGATCATGCAACGGAATACAGGGTCATTGCAAAAACATATTCATGTCCTGAATCAATACCTTTAGTTTTAAGTATATGAATATTGTATTGCTTGATCCTGTATCAGCACAGGATGACCTCTGGACGATTCAATCAGCACGCCAAATTGAGCATCTGAAGCATCAACTTGATATTAAAATTGGAGATACTTTAAAGGTTGGTATTAGAGGTGCTGGTCGATATACAGCTGAGGTCATAGAAATTTCTGAAAGGAAAATCTTAATTCAGCCACTTTATGAAGAGCCTGTACCGAAGAAATTACCTGTAACGTTAATCGTTGCTATGCCTAGACCGAAAGTATTGAGACGATTGATTCAAGATGCTGTAACTTTAGGCGTAGGAAAAATCATTTTGCTACACAGCTATCGGGTCGATAAAAGCTATTGGCAAACACCATTTTTACAGCAAATTGATCACTATGTTCAACTGGGCTTAGAGCAAGCGGGTGATACATTTCTACCTAAAATCGAAATATATAAACGCTTTAAACCTTTTGTAGAAGACGTTCTTCCTCAAATGATTTCCGTTGAACGACCAGCTTATGTAGCACATCCTTATGCAACCCACAGTATGCCTCATGCGATTGAGCACCCGTGTACAATATTGATTGGGCCTGAAGGTGGTTATATTCCTTATGAGATTGATTTACTCATAAAAAACGGCTGCCAAGCTGTCAGCTTAGGCAACCGAATTATTCGTACTGAGACGGTGATTCCTTATGTGTTAGGTCGTCTGTTTAGCACGTGGTGATTCATCTTCTTGTGAAGAATCTCCGCGATAGACTTTAACCTCTTGAACTGGATATGGAATCGAGATTTCATGTTCAGCAAAAGCTTGAATCACTTTTTCTTGAACTAAACTGATAGATGTAGATGTCGCAGTTTCACCCGTGTTCACCCACCAACGTACAGTGAGGTTGATTGAGAAATCAGCTAAGGCAGAGACATTCACGCTAAATCCAGGTTGACTGAGGATTTGTTGATCGCGGTCTAAAATACTCAAAATAATATCTTTCGCTTTTTGAACATCATCTTCGTAACCAATACCGACCACGAATTCACAACGACGACGTGGATAAGCTGTATTGACGGTCACTGCATTGGTATAGACCGTTGCATTGGGAATGACGATACGACGACCATCAGGTGAACGTAAGTAGGTTGCACGAATTTGAATATCTTCAACGGTCCCTTCTAAACCATTCACAATGATATCGTCGCCAATTTTGAAGGGTTCACCGAGTAGAATTAAGATACCAGAGAGCAGGTTTTGAAAAATATCTTTAAATGCAAAACCAATTGCGACAGATCCGATCCCCAGAGCACTCATCAGCTGTCCAGGTGTAAACCCTGGAATTGCAATAACCATCGCGATTAAGAAACCAAAGAAAATAATAAAAGAGCTGCCGACGCGGTTGAGGACGAGCACTAAATTTTGTTTGGTATATGAACGCTCTGAAAGTGCTTTTCTGACAAATAATTTGAACAGCTTAGACAACAACCAAAATAAGGTAAATACAATCAAAGCAATACAGATATAAGGGATTCGTTCCCAAAAGCCATCCATGATTTTATCAATGGTGGTATATGCATCATTGTATTTCGCAGTATGTGCAATGACGGTTTGAGCCGTTTTCTCACTTGCATCTTGTAGAAGTTGAGTCGTACCTTGAGCTACCTGACTCAAAGAATTCTGTTGTTCAGCCACGAGTGTTCCAAATGTATTGAATGTTTACATTTTGCCTGAAAATAGAGTGAATAAAAATCACGTTCTCAAGTTTTATCGTCATTTTTATTCATTGAATAAACTGAAAATAACAAAAAAAATTGTATGTTTTTATAAACATTCAGCACCTTGTCCAACAAAAAAATCGAAATGGTATTTATTGATAAAAAAATGGAGTTTTTTGACAACGACAGATTTTACTTGCTTAGGAATGATGATCAGCAATGATTCGGATCATTGATTGTTAGATATTTTAGGTCGTTCAATTGGCAAGAAGATACGGATAACTTTTGAAATAAATGAATGCTCAGTCTACGACCAAAGCATGATTGTTTGAAATTTTAAAGTATAGTCATACTCAAGATATAAGACAAAAAATGATCAGTATGATCAAGACAACTCTCGAGATGAGAAACATAAATCAAGGATGCGAATTATGAATGAAATATATCCAGTACCCGAAGTTTTTAAAAAAACTGCACGAACCAATGAAGAGCAATATTTCGAGCGGTATAAAGCATCTATTGAAAACCCCGAAGCATTTTGGACCGAAGCAGCCAAGAAACTAGACTGGATTAAGCCTTTTACACAAGTCAAAAATACCAACTTTGATAAAGAGAATTACAAAGTTGAATGGTTTGCAGATGGCCAATTAAATGTCAGTGAAAACTGTCTCGATCGACATTTAAAAGAACACCCACATAAGCCTGCGATTATTTGGGAAGGTGATCATCCATCACGCCATAAAATTATTTCATTTGAAGAATTACACGATGAAGTTTGTCGTTTTGCCAATGTCCTCAAGAAGCATGGCGTGACTAAAGGCGACCGTGTTGTTCTGTATATGCCAATGGTCCCTGAAGCAGCCATTGCGATGTTGGCATGTACGCGTATTGGTGCGGTACATTGCGTGGTGTTTGGAGGTTTTTCACCAGATTCTCTAGCAAGTCGTATTGATGATAGCCAAGCAAAAGTCATCATTACAGCAGACTCGGGCATGCGTGGTGGAAAGCCAATTCCACTGAAAGAAAACGTTGATGCAGCGATGGAGCTTGACGGGACGAGTTCTGTACAAAATGTCATTGTGGTACATCGTACTGGTAACCCAATCACGATGCATAAAGGGCGTGACCTGTGGTATCACATGGAAATCATGACAGTCACAGATATCTGTCCACCTGAACCAATGAATTCAGAGGATCCGTTGTTTATTTTATATACTTCAGGCTCAACGGGTAAACCTAAAGGTGTGCTACATACTACAGGCGGTTATCTGACTTACGCGAACTTTACCTTTAGGGAAGTATTTGATTTAAAACAAGACGATATTTTCTGGTGTACCGCTGACGTCGGTTGGATTACTGGTCATTCTTATGTGTTGTATGGTCCGCTTTCAAATGGGACGACAACATTGATGTTTGAGGGTGTTCCACAATACCCAACTTGGGCACGCACAGGACATATTGTAGATAAGCACAACGTCACAATTTTATATACGGCACCAACGGCGATCCGAGCGATGATGCGTGAAGGTGATGCATTTATCCGTGAAAGTGACCGTAGTAGCTTACGCTTGTTGGGCTCCGTCGGTGAGCCAATTAATCCTGAAGCTTGGAACTGGTACTACACCGTAGTTGGTGAAAGTCGTTGTCCAATTGTAGATACATGGTGGCAAACTGAAACAGGTGGCTTCATGATTTCGCCTTTACCGGGCGCAACTGCACTTAAACCTGGTTCTGCAACACGCCCATTCTTTGGTGTACAACCTGCTTTGGTTGACGCTGATGGTAAAGAGCTAGAAGGAGAGGCTGAAGGTAATTTGGTGATCAAAGATTCTTGGCCAGGACAAATGCGTACCATTTGGGGTGATCCAGATCGTTTTATCGAGGCATATTTCTCAACTTATCCAGGGAATTATTTCACGGGAGATGGTGCACGCCGTGATAAAGATGGTTATTACTGGATTACGGGGCGAGTGGATGATGTTCTGAACGTTTCGGGACACCGCTTGGGGACTGCAGAGATTGAAAGTGCATTGGTTGCACATGAACATGTTGCAGAAGCAGCCGTTGTGGGTATGCCACATGACATCAAAGGTCAAGGGATTGCAGCCTATGTAACTTTACAGGCAGATACGCCAGAGTCAGAAGAACTCAGGAAAGAGCTGGTAGGTTGGGTAAGAAAAGTTTTAGGACCTGTGGCTACACCAGATGCAATTTATTGGGCGCCAGCATTACCCAAAACACGTTCAGGCAAGATTATGCGCCGAATTTTGAGAAAAATTGCCGCTAATGAGCTAGATAGTTTGGGCGATACCTCAACTTTGGCAGATCCACAGGTCGTGGATCAATTAATTGCTGAAGTGAAATCACAGCAGTAATCCCGATTAAACAGACGAAGTCATGTTTTAAATACCGTTAGTTCAACTAGCGGTATTTTTAGTTCAGTGATAAGAAAAGCAGGCATTGTGATAAGTCAAATCATGTTGATCTGATAAGCTTATCAGCAGATGCGATACGGAATATAACAATGAATTCTCCCCTAAATTTTAATCCTGAAACGCCACTTGAGACTGCGCAAATACTTGCATCTGAGTTTGCGAAAACCGCAGCAGAACGAGATAAACAAGGTGGAAATCCAAAGGCTCAGCGAGATCTAATTCGACAAAGTGGTTTGTTGTCTTTATCTATTCCAAAAGAATTTGGTGGGCAAGGTGCAACTTGGAGCACGATTTTTAAAACTATTCAAACCATTGCTCAAGTTGATAGTTCACTTGCGCATGTATATGGCTTTCATCATTTGCTTATTGCGACGGTACAACTTTTTGCACAGCCAGCTCAATATGGAGATTGGTTTAGACAAACCGCCAAACACAACTTATTTTGGGGAAATACGTTAAATCCATTAGATCGTAGAACAACCGCGAAACAAGTTTCTGATGAAGAATTTATCTTCCATGGTGATAAAAGTTTTTGTTCTGGATCAATTGATTCAGATATCCTGCTCTGTTCGGGATTTAATGAAGATGGAAAGTTACTGATTGGCGTGATTCCAACAGCACGAGAGGGCGTGAGCTTTCTTGGGGATTGGAATAATATGGGGCAACGTCAAACGGATAGTGGTACCAGTCATTTTGAACAGGTCAAAATTCGCAAGGATGAATTACTCCTCAATCCCGGTCCTTTAAGTACACCTTATTCAAGTTTGAGACCGCTAATTGCTCAACTGATTTTCGTGCATTTATTTTTAGGTGTTGCTGAGGGAGCGTTCAATGTTGCGAAAGAGACAGTTCAAACACAAAAAGCTTGGTCGAAATCACTGGTTGAACAAGCGGTGAATGATCCATTTACCCAAAAGCATTTCGCCGAATTTTATGTGCAACTTGAAGGTGTGCGCTTGCTCGCGGAAAAAGCGATCAATACATTACAAAAGGCGTGGGATCAAGGGGAAACATTAACTGCGGAGCAACGTGGTGAAGCCTCAATTGCAATCGCCACCGCCAAAATCGCAGCGACTCATACTTCACTTTATGTAACACAAAATATTTTTCAAGTGATGGGCGCGCGCGCGACTACTGCAAAACTGAATTTAGATCGATTCTGGCGTAATGTACGAACCCAAACCCTGCATGATCCAATTGATTATAAATATCAGGAAGTCGGAGAGTGGGCATTAACTGGAAAAGTTCCAGATCCGAGTTTCTACTCTTAGATCGAATTGATTATGAAAAGAGCCTCTATCGTAGAGGCTTTTATTTATTTTTGATGAATATTTTCTAAAGTATCGACAAGCGTACGTGTCATCTGATCAATTTCGTAATTGACTTGATCGCCGACTTGAACATATTTCCATGTGGTTAAGCGTAAAGTTTCTGGAATAAGATCGATTGAGATTTGGTTGTTTGCACGATCAACCCGATTGATTGTCAAACTGCAGCCATTTAAACCGATAAAGCCCTTTAAGAAGAAATATTTGATATTGCCATTTGGAATTTCAAGGTCGATATGAAACGTTTCACCATTTTTGCTTAAATGCTTTACGGTTGCAGTGCCTTCAATATGACCATATAAATTATGCCCACCATTCTCAGCACCTACTTTAGCGGAGCGTTCAATGTTGACCTCATCACCGACGTTGAGTTGACCTAAAGTGGTTAATTCAAGTGTTAGATTTGAAACATCAAAATGCACTTGACCAGCGATCAAATCAATTTGTGTAGCGGTTAAGCAAACACCATTAATCGCAACACTGGCGCCGATAAATACATCATGAAAAAGATTGAGCGCATTAGAAATAACAAAAGTCCGATATCCCTCTTTATGCTGTATATCTAATACTTTTTCTAACCCTTGCACGATACCTGTATACATAATAAACCTTTGCCTAAAAATAAATCTTAATTGCTTTTAATCCTACCGGAGATCGTAGAGATGATCATCTTACGCAGATCAATTGGTTCTAGGTAAAAAGAAGGTCAATAAACCCAGTAGTGGTAAGTATGAGCTAAAGTGAAATACCCAACGAATACCTTGATGATCTGCTACATAGCCCAAAGCTGCTGCCGCGATACCGCTGATCCCAAACATCAAACCAAACATCAAACCAGAGACCATGCCGACACGACCTGGCATCGCTTCTTGTGCATATACAACCATTGCTGAAAATGCGGAAGACATAATCAATCCAGCAAGAATCGCAAAGATACACGTCCACATCAAATTCACATGTGGCATGAGTAATGCAAAGGGTGCCATGCCAATAAAGGAAATCCAAATGACAGCTTTACGACCTATTTTGTCACCGATAGGGCCGCCAGCAAAAGTACCGATTGCTACTGCGGCTAAAAAAGCAAATAAATAAAGCTGAGCTTGTTGAATACTGACCTGAAACTTTTCGATCAAATAGAAGGTATAGTAATTTCCAATGCTTGCAATGTACGTGAATTTTGCAAACATTAACGCACAGATAATCACAATTCCCTGTACAAGTTTAGAACCTTTCAACGGTGTTGATTGCTTGGCTTTTACTGCTGAAGCAGCTTGAACACCATATTGAATGGTCCATCGACTTATTCTGTAAAGCAGATAAATAGCGAAAATGGCAAATATCATGAGCCAAGCAACTGAGGCTTGGCCGTTCGGTACAATGATTGCTGCGGCCAACAGTGGCCCAACGGCAGAGCCGCTATTACCACCCACTTGAAAAGCGGATTGAGCAGTTCCGAAGCGACCACCTGATGCTGTTCTCGCTACTCGTGAGGCTTCTGGATGAAAGGCAGATGAGCCCACACCGATGAGTGCTGCTGAAATCAGTAAGATTGGAAAAGTCCATGCAAATGCCAGCAGAACGATACCTAGCAGTGTAACGCACATACCCAAAGGGAGGAGGTAGGGCTGAGGATGCTTATCAGTGTAGAGTCCAACCCAAGGTTGCAGAATAGATGCAGTCATTTGATAGACCAAAGAAATAATCCCGATTTGGGTAAAGCTCAAGTCAAAATTGAGTTTCAGCATGGGATAAATGGCTGGTAAGCAAGACTGGATCAGATCATGTAATCCATGCGCTAATGCAATAGCGAAAATAATATGAACCGCCATTTTATTCGCTGAAGCACTAGAGGAATTGTTTGAATGTTCTATTGATTGAATTGAACCCATAAGGCTGTGCTGTCTTCATTTTTGAGGTGATTATAACCGTGCAACAGCGGAACAATGTACGATTTATTCAATTTTTGATGTACTGTTGCTGATCAGATTATATGAACTATCCAATAAAAAGCCCCCAAGCCGAGCCTTGGGGGTTAAGTTGCTACTGCATGACGCTATTATTATAGTTATCAGGGTCAAAACAAGACTGAACAAAGCGCTGATTTCATTCAGATCGTTGTTAATTAATCGAAGACCAATTAAGCTGATTTAGCGGTGATGTGTTGTTGCTGTTCAGCTTCGAGTTTTCGAACTAAAGGCAGTACTTTTTCACCAAAATATTCAACTTCCTCTATAAAATGTAAGAAGCCAGATAAGATCAGATCCACACCAACTGATTTTAATTCAACGATACGTTCAGCAATTTGTTGCGGTGTACCGATGAGATTTGTTTTGAACCCGTCGTTGTATTGGACAAGATCTTCAAATGTTGATTTTGCCCAGTTACCTTCACCTTCTTGAGTTGCGGCACCTGCTTCACGAGTTGCATCACCAAAAGCATTGACTGCTTCTACATTTGCATTGTCAATGATTTCTTGAAGTACAGCTTTTGCTTCCTCTTCAGTATCACGAGCAATGATAAAGGCATTCACCCCAATTTTGACTTGATGGTGATTCAGCTTGGCTTTTTCACGGATGTCATCAATCTGCTTTTTAATTTCAGCAGGCGTGTTTCCATTGGTGAAATACCAATCAGAAACACGAGATGCCATATCACGTGCGGCACGCGAGCTACCCCCTTGGAAAATTTCAATATGTGGGCTTTGAACAGGTTTTGGCTTCAAGGTGTAGTCTTTAAATTGATAATATTTTCCATCAAAACTAAAGTTATCCTGCGTCCAAATGCCTTTTAAGCTACGAATAAACTCCTCTGAACGTGCATATCGTTGATCGTGTTCAGGCCATTCTTCACCGATGGCATCAAATTCACCACGGAACCATCCGCTCACAACATTAATAGCGATACGACCATTGGTTAAATGATCAATTGTCGCGAGCTGTTTAGCCGCCAGCGCGGGTTTCCAAGGGCCTGGTAAAATTGCTGCGATTACACGTAATTTTTCAGTTTTTGCCAATAAGCCATGACTAAAGCTTACAGATTCATGCTGATTCTCCGCACCGTATCCTGCCGTGAATCGAATCTGTGTCAAAGCATATTCAAATCCACTTTTTTCAGCAGCTTGCGCGAGTCGAACATTGTAGTCGTAGCTCCAGTCTGTTCGTTGTTCAACATTACTGACGACAAGACCACCACTGACATTTGGAACCCAATAGGCAAATTTAATCGCTTGTTTTTGTGCATTAGACATGGCTTATACCCTCATTGATTCAATTATATTTATGCCACTTCAATTTTTGGGGCAGCATTATTCTTGTGATGCAAGCGTGACTCTGCTGCATCTAAACTTGGTACTGCTGCTGAAGGTAATACTTCTTCTTGTTCAATTTGTTTGTTAATGCCCAAGTTTTGATTGGCTTGTTGGGTTTTATCTTTCACAACCTCAGCACGTTTACCTTTGGCTGGTGCCCACTCTAAAATTGGTAAAGCACGAGCAATGGCTAAGGTAATGCGCGCACGTAATAGTTCACTGTGAATGGTGTATTCAGGCGTAAAATCACGATCAGTTGCATAAACGCCAATTGGCAAAGTCTGTGCTTGGAAGAAGCTAAATAAAGGACGCAATTGATGCTCAAGTACTAAGGCATGGCGATCACTGCCCCCTGATGCAGCTAGTAATACAGGCACATCAACCAGCGCAGTTTGTTCTACAAAGTCAAAGAAATGTTTAAATAAACCTGTGAAAGATGCGCGATATACGGGCGTTCCCACAATCAACGCATCCGCGGCTTCAACAGCAGCAAGATCATCTTGAACACGTTGCGGCAGCTGATTGCGATAAATGGCACCACCTAATAAATGACCGATTTCGCTAAATTTAATAAAATGCACATTAATAGGTGTTGCTTCACCTAACTCATCCAAAATCGCTTGAACAAGCGCTTCAGTTTTTGAAGGATTATTTAGACCGCCAGAGACAGCAACGATATTTAATGGTTTTTGTTGAGCAGTAGACATAGTACAAACCTAAAAATTTAAAATTAATCTCGGATGCACTATTTATGTGGATTTATGCTTATTCTGTAAAATAAGCAAAATAAGAATAAATATCATTTTTGCGTATATGGCGATAATTAAATCTTTTTGAGATACAAATAAGTGATAAATAACTGAATAAACGTATATTTATGATTATGAATAAGCTATTTCAGTATTTGAATAAATTTTATATTTAAAAGTGATGTGCTTATCGAATTTTCAAAATTACATAAAAAAATCGCGTTTGTAAGATTTAGCCCGACATTTTCTGCAAAAATTCGTTAATATTTATATATCCTTAACAGCTATAGCACAGTTAGTATATTGATTGTGTTTGAGATCTCTCGCCTCGCTTATGAATATTTTAATCGTTGATGATCATCCACTGTTTCGTCATGCTTTAATTCAAGCAGTTCGTTACAGCTTACCGCAAGCCCAAATCCATGAAACAGCTGCTGTTAATGAATTTTATGAACGTTTAGAAAAAGGTCCTGAACCAGATTTAGTACTTTTAGATTTGAATCTTCCAGGTGCATCAGGCTTCTCAGCGTTGGTGCATGTGCGTGCACAGTATCCATCGTTACCAATTATTGTCGTATCGGCGCATGAAGAAGTTTCAATTATTCAACGCTCGATTGCACATGGTGCAATGGGCTATATTCCAAAATCAGCGCATCCAAGTCACATTGGTGAAGCGATTCGTCAGGTATTAGAAGGGGATATGTGGTTACCGCCAAATCTGCCTGCGAATTTAAACTTTGATCCACGTGCTGCAGATGAAACAGCTTTAGCAGAACGTATTCAATCTCTAACACCACAACAATTCCGAGTGTTAATGATGGTGGCGGAAGGTTTGTTGAATAAACAGATCGCATACGAACTTGATGTTTCTGAAGCAACGATTAAAGCGCATGTGACCGCGATTTTCCGTAAATTAGGCGTTCAAAATCGTACACAGGCTGTATTAGCGATTAATGCATTAAACATCGAAGAAAAACGTGTTTAATTGATTCTTAGATTTGAAAAAAAGACCTAATCAAAGGTCTTTTTTTCGATGTGTATCTACTTTAGGCTAAACAGTCCTGTTTAGGTGTCAACTCATTACAATATAGAGGATTGAGTGCACATTGAAGTTCATCAATTTGATCTTGTGTTACATAGCCCTTACGTTTTAAATATTCTGCAACGCGATCATCTCTAAGACTTAAAAAAGCGGCATCATAAACTTTCAGATCAACAAAGAATGCAGCCGTTTCAAGCCCATTAAAACGATCTAAAAACACCTCATTGCCATACATGAGAAAAATATGATCGAAATCTGCATGTGCATCGATGCCTAATTTTTCTGCGAGTGCAAGCGGCGGTGTTTTGATAAAGAGTAAATCTGAAATTTCATCAAACTGCGTGGTATCAAGCGTATTTTCACCAGTTTTCACTTTACCAAGCCAAGCTTTAAATACCAAAACGGCACCACCACGCAACAACATACTCCACACTTGATGACGCGTATGTTCATCTAAATCTCGGCATTCTGATGCTAAACGTTGAATAAGTTGATTTTCTTGTTGTGCCAATTTATCAAATAAACCTAAGCCTTGAGGGTGATAAGCTGCTGGTGTAAATACATCAAATTTTAATTGTTCAAAAACCTGTAAAGCCAAAGGTACTGCAGTTTGGTAAATCTGTTCCAAGGCACGTACATGTACATTTTTTAAGGATGTAGATGGAAAAATTTCTTGCCACTTGATTTCAGGCAAAATTGCATTGGCACCATATTGGCGATGAAATTCGTGATTACGATCTAAACCATGTGGCATAGCTTCTGAAATGTTCATTGCAAGACTCCATTTGATACTTTTATTCTCGAGAAAATTTGAGGCACTTTGATTGCTTTAATCGAAAGAAGATGTGCTGATGGCTAGATTTAGAATTATGTTGATTGCAATAAGAATAAGACTAAAGTATTAATTTTTATTTGATGAGTAAATTTGTCATCTAAAAACATGATGTTAGTAAACTTGTAACTATTTGTTTTAAATGATATTTCAACTTTTGATGTGTTTTGCCATAGAAAATCGGACTTTGATTTTTTTGGTCAATTGCCAACGCTCTCTTTAGCTTTATTTTGTTCTCTTTTGCCACCTCTAAAGCTAAGGTCTGCCAATCATTGTAAAGTATGGTGTGAATATGTATAAAAATCACCCAGCTCTTCTTGGAAAAACTGGGTGATGAATGTATCAAAATATGACTATTTCGAATCTTATTTTGAAATTTTTAAACCTGATAACCATGAACGTAGAGAGGCAGGTTTGAGAGGTTTTTTCAATAGGACAATATTCAGCTCTTTGAGTCTTTGCGGAAGCTCAGGATCTGAATCAGCTGTAATCAATGCCACAGGTACATTTTCTTGACGATGGTCTACAATAAAATCTAATCCTATTTTATTTGAATTCAGGTGTTGATCGACCAACCAAACTTGAATGTTCTCTTGTTGAATAATCTCAAGCGCTTGTTCAGGTTCTGTGGCTTTAAACACTTGATAACCCCATTTAGTAAGCAAAGTTGCCATGCCTTCTAAAATAGTTTCATCATTGTCTAAACATAAAATTTTATACGCTGCAGATTTTAATGGTGTGGCTTGAACTGGTGCGGTCACAACCTTTGGTGCATCGATGAGTGGGACTTCAATCATAAAACATGAACCCTTACCCAACTCGGAATACACATGCACAGGATAACCCAACATGCTGGTCATTCTCTGAACGATAGCGAGTCCAAGACCTAAACCTTGTTCACCCCATGGCGAGGTATGTCCACAACGTTCAAACTCTTGGAAGAGTTTAATACGTTGTTGTTCAGCAATCCCTGGACCAGTATCCCAAACACCAATACGAATATGGTTTGCTCTTTCTGCTGAACGTAACACCCCAACAATTACACGACCTTTTGCTGTGTATCTTAGAGCATTACTGACAAAGTTTTGAATAATACGGCGAATCCATTGAGGATCTGTATCAATCCAGAACTTCACGTCATGCACTCGGAAGGAGATTGCTCGTTGTGCTGCAATTGATTTAAATTGTAGTTCTAAGTCACTCAATAGGTCATGTAATGGATAGGCTTGTCGTTTAGGTTGTATTGTTCCACCTTCTAAACGTGCAATGTCTAATAATGCAGAAAGCATACTCTCCGCACCATGTAAGGCACGATCGAGTTGCTGTAGCGTTTTAGCATCTTCTTCATTTTGAATGCTTTGTTCTAATGCCGTACTGAATAACCGTGCAGCGTGCATAGGTTGAAGTAAATCATGACTTGCTGCAGCAATGAATCGACTTTTTGACATATTGGCTTTGTCAGCTTGTTCACGTGCCAATTGTTGTTCTGCCAAGGCATTGGCAAGTTGTTGAGTACGATCTTGAACGCGTCCTTCAAGTAGCGCTTCAGTTTCTCGGAATGCCGTAATATCAGCAAATGTCGTCACGAAGCCACCGCCTTCGATTGGATTTCCTCGCATTTGGATAACACGACCATCTTTACGAATACGTTCAAACTCATGAGCGCTACCTACTTTCATCCAATGAATACGTTTACGCACGTGCTCTTCAACGGAACCAGGTCCACATTCACCGCGCTCTGCGTTGTATCGGATCAAGTCTGCAATCGGGCAGCCCACATATACCAAATCTTTTGGATAATCGAATAAAACGAGATATTGATTATTCCATGCGACTAAACACATATTTTCATCGACAACACTTACCCCTTGGGTCATGTGGTCGATCATGGTCATAATTAGATTTTGGTTAAAGCGTTGCCATTGTGATGCTTGGTCTAGAATATTAGCGACCTGTCCAAGTGCTAATCCATTGTTAACCATGGCTGTAGTGAGTAGGGTACGTGCCGATGCAGCTCCAATCGTACCAGCAAGATATTGTTCAGTGAAACGCCACCACATCCCATTGGCACTGCTGTTTTCGTTTAATATCACATTATTGGATAAGCAGAATTGATTAAACGCATGCATGGTCGGACCTTCACCCGTAATCCGTTTGGCAAGCGTGATCAGGTCACCCACTTTTAATCGTGCGACATCATGATGTAAATAATTAACTTCATTTGAGGTTTGTTGCGTTTGTAGGGGTTTTGTTTCGTAATAGAAGAAACTTTCTGCCTGTATTTGCTCAGCAATACTTGGACGATAAATTCGTGAGATCCAGATGTAGAGCACGATATTTAAGCCAAGTGACCAAATTACACCATGTGTTAATGGCGCAAATGATTCAAAACCAAGTAATGCTTCAGGCTTTAATAAGTCAAATCCCAGAGGTCCAAACATCAGAAACGAATAGGTAAATTGATAATATTCATCTGGTAAACTTCTTAAAATTGTTGGTAAGAGCAGTGTGTAACTCCACATCACAAAACCAACGATCAGACCGGCATAGACCCCTTGTTTACTTCCACCACGCCAGTACAACCCCCCAATAAGTGCAGGTGCAAACTGTGCAACAGCACTAAATGCCAAAAGACCAAATACTGACAGCTGATCAATGTCATTAAAGAAATGGAAGAATAAGAATCCAAGTAGCATGACCGCCAAAATACATACGCGACGTGTGAATTTCAGCATTCGAGGTAAACGCTTGTCATGACGAGAAATCCAACCCAAGCGCCATAGCGCAGGCATAATCAAGTCGTTACTGAGCATGATTGAGAGTGCGACTGAAGAGACTAAAAGCATACCAGTTGAAGCCGAAAATCCTCCAAGGAATGCTAAGAGCGTTAGCCATTCTTGGTTATAGCTCAAAGGCAGTGACAGCACGGCAACATCAGGGACTGCCATGTATTCTGGTGCAGCATGAAGTGCCCAACTTGCAATCGGAATAATCGCGACAACGGTTAAAATGATGTAAGCGGCAAACCATCTGCGCGCACCACGAATATGTTTTTCATCACGTAATTCAACTACAGCAACATGAAACTGGCGTGGCAAACATATAATCGCTAATGCTGCTAAAAGTGTTTGAATCCAAAAGGTATCTGGCACGCCCATCAGTTGAATTTCATGGAAGGTTTTGGATACGTCTGCGGAAACTTGAATGAGGTTTTCGGGGCGTTCAAATAAAAAGAAAAAAGCGACACAGAGGAGTGCAAATAATTTAACAAAGGATTCAAAAGCGACTGCCAGCATTAAACCACCATGCTGTTCGGTGTTGGCAATCTGACGTGTACCAAACATCATAGCCAAAATTGCGAGAACCCCTGTAAGTGCAAGAACACCATTGGTGGTCAGATTCATCACTTCTGAATCTTGTTGCAACATCACGGATGCACTGAGTGCAATGGCTCTCAGTTGTAAGGCAAGATAAGGAATGATGGCGATCACGGCTAAAATGGTGACGAGTGAGGCGAGAGGTCCGCTTTTGCCATAACGTGCTGCCACAAAGTCAGCAATTGAGGAAATAGCATGGTGCTGACGTACCCGACCTAAGCGACGCCAAATATCATAACCAAACCAGACAAACAGAAGTGGGCCTAAGTAGATTGGAAGGAAAATGATCCCTTCACGAACAGCAGCACCCGTTGCACCGTAGAATGTCCAAGACGAACAGTACACGCCTAAGGTCAAACTAAACAATAACATGCGTCCACGTGGGCTGAGCCGACTGGCATGTTTTTCACCAAAAAAGGCGCAAATAAAAAGGATGAGGATGTAGAGGGCGAGTACCCCAATAATCAACCAACTGTTCATAGGACTTACACTTGAGAATCTCGTGTAATGATAACGCATCCATGAACTGTCACGTTCAAATTGATCAAAATTTAGCGACCAAAGTCTAAATTACAACCAATGCAAAATCTTGCTAATTTAAAAATCGGAATAATTTAAATAAAAAAAATGACCTACGGTTGGGTCTCATATGGAGTCTTGTTTATGGATGAGAGACAAGTAGAGCAAATTCTACAGAATCCCAAGTTCAAAGAAATGGTCAAAAAGAAAAGCACACTGAGCTGGACATTGACAGGCATTATGCTGTTTGTCTACGTTGGTTTTATGCTTTTAGTTGGCTATAACAAAGAATTTTTATTGTCATCGCTTTCAGGTGGTGTAACCACTTGGGGTATCCCTCTAGGATTAGGCATCATCGTGCTGTCTTTCTTGTTATGTGGTGTGTATTCGTACATTGCCAACAATAAGCTCGATCAATTAAACGAAGAAGCTATGCGCGAAGTTGAAGCCATCACTCACGAGAAGGGACTACACTAAGATGAAATGGAATTCTTTACTCACATTTGCAGGGACTGCAATGTTATCTGGATTGGCATTCGCAGGTCCTGATTTAGGTGCAGCAGAACAACAAGCAACAAATTGGCCTGCGATTATCATGTTCTTGATTTTCGTCGGTGCAACGCTGGGGATTACCAAATGGGCAGCTAAACAAACCACAAACACCAAAGATTTCTATACCGCAGGCGGTGGAATTTCTGGTTTCCAAAATGGTTTAGCCATTGCTGGTGACTATATGTCCGCAGCATCGTTCCTTGGTATTTCTGCGATGGTTTTCCTGTCAGGTTTCGATGGCTTACTCTATTCACTTGGTTTCATGGTAGGTTGGCCTATCGTACTTTTCTTGATAGCAGAGCGTTTGCGTAACTTGGGTAAATACAATTTATCTGACGTTGTATCATTCCGTTTACAAGAAAAACCTGTACGCACACTGGCAGCGTTAAGCTCTCTTGTTGTTGTTGCATTCTACTTGATTGCCCAAATGGTCGGCGCTGGTCAGTTGATCAAGCTTCTGTTTGGCTTGAACTATAACATTGCTGTCGTCATCGTCGGTCTGCTCATGATGGCATACGTTATGTTTGGCGGTATGTTAGCGACAACATGGGTGCAAATCATTAAGGCAGTGATGTTGTTGTCAGGTGCTACCTTCATGGCATTTATGGTGATGAAAGGTGTTGGCTTTAGCTTCACTAATATGTTTGAGCAATCGATTCAAGTATTCTCTAAAGTACATGATTTAACCTTAGATGATGCAACGAAAATCATGGGACCTGGTAGTTTGGCATCAAACCCAATTGATGCGATTTCTCTTGGTTTAGCATTGATGTTTGGTACAGCTGGTTTACCACATATCCTCATGCGTTTCTTCACAGTAAAAGATGCGAAAGAAGCACGTAAATCAGTTGTTGTTGCAACAGGCTTTATCGGTTATTTCTATCTTTTAACTTTCATCATAGGTTTCGGTGCGATTCTCTATGTATCGAACAACCCGCAATTCCTTGATATTGCTAAGATGGCAGTGACTGGCAAGCTAGAGCTTGTTGGTGGTAATAACATGGCTGCGGTTCACTTGTCTGATGCTTTAGGCGGTGACTTGTTCATGGGCTTCATCTCAGCGGTTGCATTTGCCACGATTCTCGCGGTTGTTGCTGGTTTAACTTTGTCAGGTGCTTCAGCTATTTCACATGACCTATATGCGAATGTATTTAAGAAAGGACAAACCACACCTGAATCTGAACTTCGTATGTCTAAAATCGCGACTTTAGGTCTTGCGATCTTTGCGATGATCTTGGGTATCTTGTTCGAGAAACAAAACGTTGCCTTCATGGTAGGTTTAGCATTCTCTGTTGCTGCATGTGCAAACTTCCCAGTGCTTGTACTTTCAATGTTCTGGAAAGGTTTAACAACGCGTGGTGCGGTTGCTGGTGGTGTTGTTGGATTAGTTTTAGCGGTTGTACTCATCGTACTTTCTAAAGCAGTTTGGGTAGATACGCTTGGTATTTCTGATACACCAATTAATCCATATAACGGTCCTGCATTATTTGCGATGCCTTTAGCATTCTTCTTCTGCTGGTTATTCTCTGTGACAGACAATTCTGCACAAGCGCAAGCTGAACGTAAAGCATTTGATGCACAGTTTGTACGCTCACAAACAGGTATTGGTATTTCTGGTGCATCAGACCACTAAGCCATACTGATGATGATAAAAAGCCCCTTTAAGGGGCTTTTTTCTTTACCAAATTTCTATTTTAAATGACATACAATTCATCAACTGTCCGCTATGCTTTCATTCAAACAAAACAATAAAAATAGTTGGAGTTGAGATGAGGTTAATATGCCGCGCGATACGTGATCTGGTACGTTTACCATCCGCTTGTCTACTGATTTTACAGCTGCTGATTTTATTCCTCGCAGTGGTATCAAGTCATGATTTGGCTTATCGCTCCATGACTTGGATTCTCGGTGCTTTAGTCCTTCTTATTATTGCTAAAGTCATCAAAATGACCCCAATTTTTAGTGCTGTAGGTTTATTTGGGGTACTAGGGGCTCTCATTTTTTCTTTCTTGATTCTGATTGGATACCATCAAGCCTATATTCAAATTACAGCGCATGTATTTGAAGTTATCGCGTATACGACAGCGGCTTATGGTTTGGTTCGATATATGTTCGAAGACCGCTATTTGACCAAAGATGAATTATTTGCGGCAGCGGCTGTTTTTACTTTAATTGCATGGAGCTTCGCATTTTTGTATAGCATCTGCCAGCTATATGACCCACTGAGTTTTAGCATAACGCCTGAACAATCTGTTCAACATAGTTGGTTAGATTTGTTGTTTCTCAGTTTTAGTATTCAGTCGGCAACAGGTCTTTCAGATATTATGCCCTTGAGTCCGCTGGCGAGACTGATTGCCATGATTCAAATGTTTAGTGGAGTCATGTATCTGGCTTTGATTGTTTCGCGCTTAATTGCACTGCAATACATTGCTCATTTGCCAAAGCATCAGGATGATTAAAACAGAACGTTACATCTTGCTAACGGCATTCATCTGCAAAATCATGAATAATAAGTAATTAGATCAAAAAACAGTCTCCGATGCTCTATATTGAGTCGATTTTTCTATTCCGTCTTTGATGAAACTAACTCGGCTTTGTATGAGGTTGAGAATAAATGATCTCATTTCATATAGCGTTTTATCCAGTTTGAAGCGTTTCACCGAAAAATAAATATATAGGGGAATTATGTCTTCTCAGCATCCTTCATGGTATTCAAATGTGAATCCACGTGTTTTTATCAGCACGGTTCTCATCATTTTTGTATTTTTAGCCACTGTGGTGTTATCTCCTCATGGTTTTGAATTAATTACTCAGCAACTGAACCAATGGATTACGGATTCTTTTAGTTGGTTCTATGTTTTAGCAGTTGCCATATTTCTGATCGTGCTGGCTTATATCGCAATTTCTGAATACGGCAAAATCAGGCTCGGCCCAGATCATAGCCAACCGAGTTACAGTAATGGCTCTTGGTTTGCAATGCTCTTTACCGCAGGTATGGGTATCGGCTTGATGTTTTTTGGAGTAGCAGAACCTGTAATGCATTATGTCTCTCCGCCAGTCGGTGATGGAGAAACGGTTATGGCAGCGCAGCAAGCGATGCGAGTGACTTTCTTCCACTGGGGACTTCATGCATGGGGAATCTATGCATTGATTGGATTGTCCTTGGCCTATTTTGCTTATCGACATCAATTGCCTTTAAAAGTACGTTCCGCGCTTTATCCGATCATTGGAAAAAAAATTCATGGTCCCATGGGGGATGCCGTAGACACATTTGCCACGATTGGAACAGTATTTGGTGTGGCGACAACATTGGGTTTTGGTGTAACGCAAATTAACTCAGGCTTGAATTATTTATTTGATGTTCCTCAATCAGCAAGTACACAAGTGATACTGATTATTATCGTCAGTACATTGGCATCACTGTCCGTTTTTCTAGGTTTAGAAAAAGGAATTAAACGGTTGTCTGAGTTGAATTTGGTATTGGCAATAAGTTTATTGCTCTTTGTATTCTTCGCGAGTTCTACCATTTATCTTTTGCAAACCACAATTCAGAACATGGGTCAGTATGTTTCTAATCTCTTTACCATGACATTTAATTTATATGCTTATCAACCCAATGGTTGGATTGGTGGTTGGACGATTATGTATTGGGCATGGTGGATCTCATGGTCACCATTTGTCGGGATGTTTATCGCACGTGTGTCACATGGAAGAACCATTCGAGAGTTTATTGTTGGGGTTATGTTGATTCCTACTGGATTCACACTCATTTGGATGGGCTTTATGGGGAATGCTGCACTCTTCAGTATTATGCAAGAAGGCAATGAAGCACTGATGCTAGCAGTACAGAAGGATTCTTCTGTTGCATTATTCGAATTTTTAAATAGCTTACCACTCGCTTCAATCATGAGTGTAGTAGCAACATCGCTGGTTATTTTATTCTTTGTCACTTCAGCGGATTCAGGTGCATTAGTTACAGACTATTTGACGGCTAAAGGTGAAGGTTCACCGACATGGCAACGACTCTTTTGGACTGTGCTTATGGCGGTATTGGCAATTGTATTATTATTGGTCGGTGGGCTTGGTGCTTTACAATCTGCGACCATCATGAGTGCGTTGCCATTCTCCGTCATTATGCTTTTTATTTGTTGGGGATTACTCAAAGCCTTAAAAGTAGATTTAATTAAAATGAATGCTCTGCAAGAGGCGAGAATTACACCTCGAGCAATTCATCAACCACGGAGTTGGCAAAAACGCTTAGGATTGATTATGCACTATCCTCATTCTAAGGAAGAGGTTGATGTATTTATTGAATCTCAAGTATCTCAAGCATTAGAGCAAGTGCAGAAAGAGTTCAAGAGAAGACAGTTTAAGGTTAGTGTAAATCGATTGGCTGAAGGGGTAGAGTTGAGGGTAGATCATCATGACGAGTTGAATTTTGTATATCAAGTGATGTCACAAAGAACAACGCCACCGAGCTTTATGCCAGATACAATGGTGACTGAGCAGGATTATTATCAGGCGGAAGTGTTTTTAAGAGAGGGTGGACAGGCCTATGATGTAATGGACTGGACACAAGAAGACTTAATTCAAGATGTTATTGATCAATACGAAAGACATTTACATTTTTTAAGTGTAATTCGTAGCCCTGAGTAACTAGTGACTGATAAAAAAAGGACGCATTATGCGTCCTTTTTTGATTCTGTATCTAATAACTTATTAGAAACGGAATTTAGCATTTAAGCCAACAGTTTCAGTATCACGGCTAGAACCATTTTCAGCGTTAGCATTTACATAACTTGCACCAACAGCTACAGCTGGAGTGATGAAGTAGTTTACGTTAGCACCGATAGCTGAGCTTGGAGTGTCATTAAAGCTTGATTCAGTATAAGATACGCCTGCGCTTAACTGTGGATTGAAGTAAAGGTCAGATTTTAATTGGTAAAGTGTATCTTCACCGTATACTAAACCAGCTTCAAAGCCAATAGACATATTTGTATCAGTGATACCGCCTACATATTTAGTACGTGCTGTGATCGCATCTTGATCTTCAGCAATAGTACCTGTTTCAAGTGCTGAGAATACGCTGCCGTTGTTGATTGCTTTAAAGACATCAAAAGAGTATTGATCAGCAACGCTCGTATAACCTACAGCAACCAAGAAGTTTGGAAGTAACATTGCACCAAGTTCTAATGCATAACGATCGCCGTTACCATCTGCTAATTTAGCAACTTGTGGGTGGTTAGATGGATTGGTTGCAGTGAATTCATTTTTAGCATCAGTTTTTGAGTGGCTATATGACGCGCTTGCATATAAAGGAATAAGTTTAGTTGGGATATAAGCTTCAGCTTTTGCACCATAGTTATGTTGCTGAGCTTCAACTTTCTGATTAGCAGCTTTAATATCAGCAGAATATTCACCGAAGTTATAAGCCACAGATACATTAGATGCCTGATTTAAGAAAGCCGCTTCAGCTAAAGGACCTTTAGTTGAGTCTACATTCTTGAAGTAGTAAGTACCTTGTACAGAACCAGTGTAGTTATCATTGTTCAATGAGTCATCAAAGTATTCAGCAGCCCCTTGTACTTCAACTTGATATGCGTGTGCCCCAGTCATTGCTACTAATAAAGCAGTGGCTAAACTAATTTTTTTCATAATAGTTACCAAATAAATGTCGAATGAATATGCAGTAAATATTGTATTGTAACAATGTATTAAGTCAATGATCTTTAAGGTAATAGTCTGCTGGTCTAAATTTATGTTGTGTGTTATGTCTTGATACAAGAAGATTAAGAACATGAATTTTTGAACATTTTATTCAAAAATAACAATGTGATAAGGAGATTTTCAAGGTTGATTAAGCTAAAAAAATTGCATCGAAATTATACAAAAAAAAGATTATTAGAATCGGATAAAACGTATAAAGAAAATGTTAATTTACATGAAATTTAAGATTTTCGTTTAATTTTAACTCATTTTAAAATAAATAATGTGACTTTTTTCACCTACTTGGCTGTAAAGTGTTAGGTCGATTCGGAATTTCAAAGAGTTACGATCTTTGCAATTTAAGTTAATTTTCATATAATTACATGCTCGTTAACTAAGTTTTTTTTTATATTTAAATAAATTGAGTTTTACCTTTTAGATTTACTAAATATTATAGTGGTTATTTCTCTTATATACCCAGCTTTCTCCAAGGCTGGATTTTTTTTAACTTATATTTATTTGCACCATTATAGTGCATAATTGGGTGTATTCTTTATCAATACTGAGCAAAAAAAAACCTAGTTTTCTATGAAAACTAGGTTTTTTCGCCAAAACTTGAGGGAAATACAGAAATTCTGCTGAGGTATATTTCTATCTCGCCCTAATGTGGGGCATTATGCACCAGCATATTGCACATGTAAATAATATTTTTAAAAAAAGTGTTAAAAATAGACAAAAAAATTGGAAATAGTCTGTCAAAATTGAATTAAATGCATTGGTCAAATTGGAACATTGAATTGAAAGGAATCTACGTTGTTGCACTTGTTTTAACGTCTGTTTTTTTATCTGCCTGCCAGACCTTAGATCATATTAATCCGAGAACAAAAGCATACGATTTAAAAGATGATTCAATGCTGAATAGCAGTGAATCAAAGAATCAGCATCATATTGAGACCCTATTTAATCAGCAAAATATTCAAGGTGTATTTATCACCTATGATGGCAAACACGTTAAAACTTACGGTTCTGATCGAACAAGAGCAAAAGAAAATTTTATCCCTGCATCTACTTTTAAAATAGTGAATGCTTTGATTGGATTAGAACATCATAAATCAACTCGGTATGAAGTGTTTAAATGGGATGGAAATAAGCGTTCATTTGATAGTTGGCAACGTGACTTTACGCTTGGTGAGGCCTTACAAGCATCTGTTGTACCTGTGTATCAAGCCTTAGCACACCGTATTGGACCAACATTGATGCAACAGGAATTAATTCGAATTCAGTATGGAAATGCAAAAGTCGGGGATGAGATAGATCAGTTTTGGTTAAAAGGTCCTCTAGAGATTACACCTGATCAACAAGTTAAATTTGTTTATAGATTGGCACAGTTGTCATTGTCGTTTCGTAGAGATGTACAACAAGATGTAAGAGACATGATGTATGTCGAATCACGTGGTGCGAATAAGCTATATGCCAAAAGTGGTTGGGGAATGGATATTGAGCCTCAGGTGGGCTGGTATGTGGGTTTTGTAGAACAAGCCAGCGGTCAAGTCACCGCCTTTGCATTAAATTTAGAAATGAAAAATGGTGATAAAATTCAGCAACGGAAGGAAATCACTTTAGATATTTTAGATCGACTTGGTTTATTTCATTATTTACGTTAAAAGTCACATAAAAGATAAAAAAAACCCAGCCGATTGGGATGGCTGGGCTGAAAAAGGATGTTCTATATGTGGGAGAAACATCCGAGGGTAGAGCAAAATTCATTAAGCAAATCTGATATGAATCAGTGTCTTTGCGATGTAAGTATTATGGTTTAAAGGATGAAGTTTGTATAATGATTAAATATTATGCGCGTGATCTATTTTTTCGATGCTGATTAAGTGATCAAAATAATCATCTGATTTTAATTCAAAAAAATTAAATACTGCGAAATACATCACTTGTATATTGGTGGAAAAATAATTTAAATATTAAACAAAAAAAAATACGGCATTACAATAGTGTGATATTTATCACATTGTTTCTTAAATAAAAACTTGTGCTTTAAGTGCTTTTTAAGCATGGTTATATTGTAAAATATAACCAAGTTCAAAGAAATTTTATAAATCTCACCGCTTCATACGGTCTTTTATTTTAGAGGTAGTTTGGATGTTAAAATCACATTCCGAGCAAATTGGTCGCCGCCTATTTGTGTTCGTGATGATTATCGTCTTATCTATCCTCTGTATTTCAATCCCATTGGTCATTAGCCATTATCGCGAATATCAGAAATCACAAACAGCATTGATTGAAATTGAAAATCTTCGAGCTGTTGCTGCTCTAGCGAACCGTATTTCACGCGAGCGTGGCCCTGCGAACATGGCAATGTCGAGTTCACAAGAAGAGTTTGAAAAAAATAAACAAGCGCTTATTGAGTATCGCGCGGGAGTAGATGAACAAATTAAGGTCTCGATTCATCGATTAGATCAGTCTGGATATGATGGGTTAGAAGAGTACGTCGCTCAATACCTAAATCCAAAATTAGCGGAAGGTCGCAAACAAGTCGATCACTATATTTCGTTGCCATTTGCAGAGCGTACGCCTGAAGCTTTAGATCAAGCTATTCTTACAATGTTTAATGCGTGGGATAGCAGCCATGATTTACTGAAAAAACTGGTAATGCAGTCTAAAAGTAAAGACAGTTCGATGGGGCATTATTACACCATGATTTTGGTGTTAGCAGATTTGCGTGATCAGGCTGGACGTGTTGCTTCAAATGTAACTGCACATGTGACATTTCAGCAGCCGTTACCAAGTGACAATATTGCACGCGCATTACAAACGCAAAAACAAGTTCGCTATTTGTGGGATTTAGTGAATACCATCCAACCCGAACGCCATCGTACAGCTGAATTCGCTCGCTTACACCAAGAAGTGAAAACTCAGTTTATTGATCAAGGTTTACCTATCATCATGCGATTAATTGATGAAAGCCGAAAGGGACAACCTTATTTTTTATCAGGGACTGAATTAAGTGTAGCTGTATCTGGTAAATTCTTAACAGTTATCGATTTACAAGACTATTTGCTAAATAAGAGCGTTGAAATCGCAAAGTCAGAAAAAGACGCGAATCAACTGAACTTCCTACTCACTTTGATTGTCTCTTTAATTTCACTATTGGCTGCTTTATTTACGATGATCTATGTTCAACGTAAAGTTATTTCGCCGCTTATCATGGTGAGAGATAAATTAGTTGAATTGTCGTATGCCAATGCTTTGGTCGATAGTCATTTTATTGAAGATCAGCAGAAGCAAGTACATTCATTACACGAAGCGATGCAAAAACTTCAGAAAATGTTGCATCAACGTGATGAGTTTGAATTTGAATTAAAGAATATTGCCAATACTGATAAATTAACAGGTGTTTCAAATCGTTTTGCTCTAGAAGCTTATACCAAACTTATGGAAGCTCAGCCCAATAAGTTTACCCAAACGTGTTTGATGATTGTAGATATTGATTATTTTAAACAGGTTAATGATCAATATGGTCATGTTGCAGGGGATCAAGTCATTCAGCAGGTGGCAAATTGTTTAAGTCATAATGTTCGATCAACTGATTTAGTCGTTCGCTTTGGTGGGGATGAGTTTTTGGTGTTGATTGAAAATTTAGACTTAGCGCATGGGTTACGTGCTGCAGAAAAGATGCGTAAGAGTATTGGTGATTTACAATTTACAGATGAGCAAGGTCAATCATTTACGGTTTCGATCAGTGTGGGTGTCGCTGTCGGTGCTGATTCTTGGAAAGCCTTATTTGCTAAGGCAGACCAAGCATTATTTAGAGCGAAAGCACAGGGGCGTAATACGGTTTCAAGCTAAGATTATGTGAATATTGGCGGTAGTTACGTCCTCAATTGTCAGTTAGGTTTTTTATTAAATTTGCGTAGGAGTTTCCTACTTTTGAAAGAAAAAAAGTAGGCAAAATGCTTTTGTTTGATTGAGGACACATCCTTATATTCCAATCAAACGAGCGACATCCATGTCGCTTGTCATATCATTAAATTTCAGTTTTAATCTTTGGTTTTCTCAATTAAATAGTTAATAAAGTTGGTGCACGCAACGAGCATAAATTTAGCGTCGATATAGGTTAGATTAGATTCTTCTAACATTGCATGGCGAATACCATCGCTATCGGATGTATAGCCATAAAGTTGGCTTAAACTTCCTTTAAGTGCAGGGTGTAAACCGAATTGATCTTCAATAATTTTAAGTGCTTTTCCTAAAGTGGCTTTATCGTCTTTTGTAACAGTCTTGCAAATAGATTCGACCGCACTAATCGATTCTTTAATCGAGTTTCTGTAGTCAGGATTTTGGCGGTCGGACATAAGTGTTAGAGCTTGATTTAAATGTTGTTGAACACCTGAAAATGGATTTGAATTTTCTAAGGCTTCTTCGATAGATTGGATTTCTTCTTCTGATGTGATTTCGGTAATTTGATTGGCAACTAATCTATATACTGACTGCTCGGATTCTAGAACTACGTTAATTTCTTTTATAAATTTTCTGATATCAAAAACAGTTTTGTAATCAACATAGATAGAATTTTTTTGATTTTTTATGATGAATTCTATTAAATCATAAAATTTAAACCATTCACCTGCAAATAAGTGTTTCTTTATGAAAGCATTAAATTGTATAGGGGGAAGTATTTCATCAATCGGAATTTTAAAGAAGTTTTTGCATAGTTCTACTCTTAAAGGGGAAAAATGTTTAGCAATATTGTCATAAGATAAATCTTGAGAAAAAATATGCTCATAAAGTAAAGACCATAATTTATTTCTTAAACTTTCATCAATACTCTCTTTTTGAATAGTTTCTCGAACACTTTTATAACCATATCTTTCTGAAAACAGCATTGTTTCCCCTAATAAAAAAACGGTGAATTAATCACCGTTTTAGCATAAAATTTATTATTTAAAAATCCTCCCCCTCTTTGTTAAAGAGGCGTTAGGGGAGATTATTTCAACATCGGCTTTAAGAATCTCGCCGTATGCGAAACCTTATTTTTCGCTACTTCTTCAGGCGTACCTTCAGCAATAATCATACCGCCACCAGCACCACCTTCAGGACCTAAGTCCACAATCCAGTCGGCAGTTTTAATCACATCTAAGTTATGCTCAATCACCACAATGGTATTACCTTTATTGCGTAGCTCATGAAGAATATCCAAAAGTTTCGCAATATCGTGGAAATGTAAACCTGTGGTTGGCTCATCAAGCACATACAGTGTTTTACCTGTATCACGCTTCGCCAACTCACGTGCAAGTTTCACACGCTGTGCTTCACCACCTGAAAGCGTGGTTGCCGACTGACCTAAACGGATATAGCCCAAACCAACTTGATGTAAAGTTTCTAAACGACGATGAATGACAGGAATCGCATCAAAGAAATGCATGGCGTCTTCAACCGTCATCTCTAATACGTCAGAAATGTTTTTGCCTTTATAGCCGACTTCCAATGTTTCACGGTTATAACGCTTGCCGTGGCAGGCATCGCATGGCACATACATATCCGGTAAGAAATGCATCGCAACTTTAATCATACCGTCGCCTTCACAGGCTTCACAGCGACCACCTTTCACGTTAAATGAGAAACGACCCGCGGCATAACCACGCGCTTTGGCTTCTGGGGTTTGAGCAAAGAGTTCACGAATTGGCGTAAACAAACCTGTATAAGTTGCAGGGTTTGAGCGCGGTGTACGTCCAATTGGGCTTTGGTCAATATCCACGACTTTATCGAGGAATTGTAAGCCATCAATCGAATCAAATTTTTCTGCCGTTAACGTCGTTGCACCATTCAATTGTGTTGCTGCAAGTGGCAATAAAGTACGGTTAATTAAAGTCGATTTACCTGAACCCGATACACCCGTCACACAGGTCATCACACCTAAAGGAATGGTGAGATCAACATTCTTTAAGTTGTGACCACATGCACCCATCAATTTAATTTGCTCATCAGGTTTTGGCGGTTGCACACGCATTTTTGGCACTTCAATTTTTAACTTACCTGACAAGTATTTACCAGTCAGAGAGTCTTCATTGGCTGCCAATTCATCGTACGTTCCTTCAGCAATAACATGACCGCCATGGACACCTGCACCCGGACCAATATCAATAATATGATCAGCTGCGCGAATGGCATCTTCATCATGCTCTACCACTAAAACGGTATTGCCGAGATCACGTAAACGAACCAAAGTCTCCAGCAAACGGTCATTATCACGTTGATGCAAACCAATCGATGGCTCATCAAGCACGTACATGACGCCCATAAGACCTGCACCAATTTGCGAAGCCAAACGGATACGCTGTGCTTCACCACCTGATAAGGTTTCGGCTGAACGAGATAGACTTAAATAGTTCAAGCCGACTGATACAAGGAAGTGCAAACGCTCACGAATTTCTTTAAAAATCTTATCGGCAATTTCACCTTTGGCGCCTTCAAGATTGAGATCTTGATAATAGCTTTCAGCATCGCCAATCGACATTTTGGTGATTTCGGCAATGGTTTTGTCTTTGACACGCACATGACGTGAAATTTCATTGAGACGTGAACCGCCACAAGCGTCACACGCAGCATTAGATAAGTATTGTGCTAAATCATCACGCACATAGTTTGATTCAGTTTCACGGTAACGACGTTCTAAATGTGGTAAAACTCCTTCGAAAGCCATCACACGGTTATGACGGCGACCACGTTCATCGATATAGCTTAAGTCAATTTTTTCTTTGCCTGTACCGTAAAGGAATTTCTTTTTGGTATCCGCATCAAGTTCATTCCACGGCGTATCAAGAGAGAAGTCGAAGTGTGCAGCGACTTTTTCAATCATGCTGTAATAGTATGGACGCTGACGATCCCAACCACGAATTGCCCCTTGGCTAATGCTGACTTCAGGGTTTGGAATGAGTTTGTCAGAACTAAAATGGCTGCGTGTCCCTAAACCATCACAGACTGGGCAAGCACCAAATGGGTTGTTAAAAGAAAACAGACGAGGTTCTAATTCGGCAACGGCACGGTCACATTCAGGACATGAGTGTTTTGCTGAAAACACACGATCAGATTGCTCGCCTTTCATCCATGACAAAATAGCAATATCACCACCTAAACGCAGTGCGGTTTCAAAACTTTCTGCAATACGGTTGCCTAAGTCATCGCGGACTTTAAAACGGTCGACAACGACTTCAATGGTATGTTTTTTCTTCTTATCCAGTTCAGGCGGTGGATCAATTTCCATGATTTCACCGTCTACACGTGCACGGACGAAACCTTGGCTTTGTAATTGCTCAAATAAATTGGTGTATTCACCTTTGCGCTCACGTACAACAGGAGCAAGTAACAATAAAGCCGTACCTTCTTCAAGTGCTTTAACCGCATCAACCATTTCCGACACGGTTTGTGCCACCATCGGCAAGTCATGCTCAGGGCAGTAGGGTGTACCCACTCGAGCATACAACAAACGTAAATAGTCATAAATTTCAGTAATCGTACCGACCGTTGAACGTGGGTTATGACTGGTTGATTTCTGCTCGATGGCAATAGCTGGGCTTAAACCTTCAATCGAATCGACTTCAGGTTTTTCCATTTGTGACAGGAATTGGCGTGCATAGGCAGATAAAGATTCAACATAGCGACGTTGACCTTCTGCATATAAGGTGTCGAAAGCCAGTGAAGATTTACCTGAACCTGAAAGTCCCGTAATCACCACGAATTTATCGCGTGGAATATCAAGGTTCACATTTTTTAAGTTATGGGTGCGTGCGCCTCGAATACGGATATGACTTTGGCTCATAAAACATCTCGAAAATATGCTGAGTGAAGGTGATATATGATAGCGATTTAATTTTGTTCAAGCACAAATGAAAAATAAAACACGACAAATTATGTCGGTAAAATTTCATTGAACAGCAAAAGTCCACTGTAAAGTGCTTTGAGAGCTCCTGCAATCTGATTTTAAATAGATGAACAAGACAGAATCAATTCACAAATTTGATGTCATGATGAGCCATAGGATGTTAAATATAAGTGAATTTCGGGTGAATATTGATCAGCAAGCACGTGAATAGTGACGTTCGAAAATAGAGTCCACCTGTTCAAAACATATATGTCTTTCAATAGCATGATGTTGACGTGCGTAAAAATTTACTTCTTTTTCTAAGTGTTGAAGAAAATCGTTATATTCGGCTTCGAAATGTTGTAAATCTAGAAAATCAAAACGTATAGAGCTTGAACAAGAGTATTGAGCAATGAAGTCGAGCATTAAATTTTGAATATGATGATTGGTAAAATAAATGAGATATGTGGCAGCAGATCCACAGTGTGTACAGCCTTTTTCTAAATAAACTTCTTCATTATTTAACCAACAGCATTGTAAAGTGAAATATGCACGGATTGCTTCTGTTCCCAGTGAATGTTGCATAGAAAACCTCAAGTAAATTTTATTTATGATAATGAGAATTATTATCAATAGTAATTGTGCTTGAAGTTTGCTTTAAAATCCAGTTTTAAATCCATTTAAATCGAAATGAGCCTGAAAGTCGGCAATGCAGTTTAGATCACCGACCTTTAATTTGGTTATGCAGGTGATAGCATCATGAGTGATCTAGGCTTAACCATTGACGTTGATGATAAGCACTATCCCAGAATAAATATTCGAGTTCAGCTCCCCGTGTGTAAGCTTGATGCATTTTTTCAATGGTATGTTGATCGCTTTCTGCCGCAACTCGGTCAATAATTTCAATGACTTTGCGTACTTCTTCGTTGAAATGCTCGCCAGCATAAGTGTCAATCCACGCTTGATAAGGATTATTTGCAATATTACGTTTAAGAATGTCTTTGCCTACTTCCGCATAAATCCAATAGCACGGCAGTAATGAAGCTAAAACGACAGGATAACTCTCTGACCATGCAGTAGCTGTCAGAAATGAGGTGTAATGATGGCAAGCAGCAGTCAAAGGTGTATTTTCAAAATCAGCTTTAGTGATGCCAAATTCGTGCATAAAACCATTGTGCAGTTCACGCTCAACCACAATTGCTTCATTAGCGCCTTGCGTAAATTGAATAATGGCATCGGAGTCATATGCTTTAGCACCACAAATAGCCAATGCACGACCATAGGCAACTAGGTAATGCGCATCCTGGATGACGTAATGGCAAAAAACTTCTCGATCGAGTGTTCCAAGCGCCAGTTCTTGGTTAAAAGGGAGTGCTAATGTTTTTTGATATAAATCGTAGTTTCGTTGCCAAACGGCTTCTGAAAAACGCATAAATCCATCCTGAATAAAATTATCTCTAGGTATCATCTAAGATCATATCAATTTGTCGTTACAAAACTAGCTTGAGCGATACATCATCTTCAACAAAAAAATCATACGAAGAACTTTGGATAAATTTTGAAAACTCGTCATAATTAGCACAGTTTAATTGAGTGTCTTTTAGCGCTAGAAATCAGACATTCAATTTATAGAATTTTTACAAATCACTAAGCACAGACTTCGTTTAATAATCGTCATATAAAAACTCTAAGTTTATGTTTTGTAAAATTTTTATTGATTCACATCATTTTTATAAGGTCGCTAGATTATGTGGAAACATTTTGGTTTCTCTATCGTATTCACGATCGTGTGTCTTGCGCTGTCTGCCTATTGGGGTTATACCCATGGTCCAGAAGCTGGCCTCAAGACCATGTTCACCGTACTGACCATCACTGCAATTTTAGCTGTGATGGAAGTTTCACTTTCTTTTGATAATGCTGTCGTGAATGCTTCAGTGCTTCGTCATTGGGATCACTTTTGGAAAATGCTTTTCCTGACTGTGGGTATTCTCATTGCAGTATTTGGTATGCGTTTAATCTTCCCAATTGTGATCGTCGCGGTCACAGCGGATATGGGTATGATGGAAGTTGTCAATTTGGCATTAAATGACCCTAAAGAATATTCGGCACGACTGATGAATCATCATCCTGAAATTGCAGCATTTGGTGGTGCATTCTTATTGATGGTATTCCTTAACTTTTTCTTGGATGATGGCAAAGACACGCATTGGTTCAAATGGATTGAGCGTCGTTTAGCGAAATTGGCATCTGTACCTGCACTATCTGTATTTGTTGCTTTGGTGGCTTTACTGATCATGGCAGCTAATGTTGATGAAGCTAAACGCTTAGTCGTGACTATGGCGGGTATCTGGGGCATCGTCATTTATATTGGCGTACAAGTACTGAGCCATTTGCTGGGTGGTGAGCCTGAAATTGATGAAAATGGTAATGCAATTGGTCACGATAGTAATGGTGTGCCAACAGGCGTAGTCAAAGCAGGTATCGGCGGGTTCTTGTATTTAGAAGTATTGGATGCATCATTTAGTTTTGACGGTGTGATTGGTGCTTTTGCGATTACCTCAGATGTTGTGGTGATTATGTTAGGTCTTGCGATTGGTGCAATCTTTGTTCGTTCGATTACCATCTATCTCGTTGAAAAAGGCACTTTAGATGCTTACATCTATTTAGAACATGGTGCGCACTATGCAATTGGTGCATTGGCTTTCATTATGATTGCGAGTGGTACAGGTGTACATGTTCCTGAAGTGGTAACAGGTCTGATTGGTGTAGCATTTATTGTTTGGGCAGTGATTGCATCTATTCAATATAAAAAACGTCAAGCGCTACAAGGCTAGATGAACACATCAAAAAAAGCACAGCACAAGCTGTGCTTTTTTTGCTTAAGGCATTTGTTCTAGGGAAAACAGATGGTGTTGATCTTTATTTCAAATAAAATTCATGCCTGTTCATCAGCCGAATATTCTATAATCAAAGTAGACATAGAAATCACGCGATAACCTAAATTTTATGATGAATGCCTTAGAACGCCGTTCCACATTTGCATTGAGCAGCATTTTTGCATTGCGAATGTTAGGTTTGTTTATGATTGTCCCGGTCTTTTCTGTTGCGGGACAGGCTTATGAATATGCAACACCTGCTTTGATTGGTTTGGCCGTAGGTGTGTATGGTTTGACTCAGGCAATACTACAAATTCCTTTTAGTTTGATTGCAGACCGTTATAGCCGAAAGCCGCTGATCGTATTGGGTTTATTGCTGTTTGCCTTGGGTGGTGCAATCGCCGCAATGTCAGACACAATCTATGGTGTGATTATAGGTCGTGCAATAGCTGGGGGTGGAGCTGTCTCTGCTGTCGTCATGGCGTTATTGGCAGATGTTACGCGTGAAGAAAATCGTATGAAGGCGATGGCAATGATGGGGATGAGTATTGGTCTCTCTTTCGTTATTGCATTTAGTTTAGGGCCATGGTTGACCAGCGTGGTGGGTATTTCAGGCTTATTCTGGGTGACCACACTCATGGGATTACTTGCCATTGCAATGCTATTTCTTGTTCCCAAAACAACACGTCATCATAAAAATTTTCAGCAAGGTTATCTCACTCAGCTAAAACAAGTTTTGAAAATGGGCGATTTAAATCGCTTACATGTTTCTGTGTTTGCTTTGCATTTATTGCTGACGGCGATGTTCATCTATGTGCCTTCTCAATTGATTGACTTTGCAGATATTCCTTTAGCTCAGCATGGTTTGATTTATCTTCCTTTATTGGTAATCAGTTTATTTTTCGCTTTTCCTAGTATAATTCTTGCTGAAAAATATCGAAAAATGCGAGGTATTTTTCTGACGGCGATTACTGGGATCATCGCCGGTTTGATCGTGATGATTTTTGGATTTGAATCGAAATACATTTTGTTGCTTGGTTTAGGTCTTTTCTTTATTGCCTTTAATGTGATGGAAGCACTACTGCCATCTTGGTTATCGAAGGCAGCACCTATCCAATCCAAAGCGACAGCAATGGGTGTGAATGCCAGTGGTCAATTCTTAGGTGCTTTTTTTGGCGGTATATTGGGTGGTCAATTGCTGATGTTAAATAACACTGCTCTAGGCTGGGGTGTACTGACAGGAATTGCCATTCTTTGGCTGTTGATTAGTTTTGGGTTAAAGCAGCCACGTTATTTATCATCACTGATTTTGAGTTTGCCCAAAGTCCAAGAAACAGATGAATGGACTTCTCAATTACTGGCAATTCGTGGTATTGAAGAGGTCGTGGTAATGACTGATCAACAAGTGGTCTATGTCAAAGTTGATAAGCAGCAGTTAGACGAAACTGCGCGACAACATTTAACGCACTTGTTGGGTAAAGAGGTAGCCATTTAATCATAACTCTTATAAAGTAAAACATAGAATCGAATAGGAAGATTAGAGCACATGCGCGGCGTGAATAAAGTTATTTTAGTTGGTACTTTAGGTAAAGATCCTGAGACAAAAACATTTCCCAATGGTGGTTCATTAACGCAGTTTTCAATTGCAACAAGTGAATCTTGGACAGATAAAAACTCAGGTGAACGCAAAGAACAAACAGAATGGCACCGTATCGTCTTACATAATCGTTTAGGTGAAATTGCACAGCAATATTTACGTAAAGGTTCAAAAGTTTATATTGAAGGCTCTTTACGTACCCGTCAGTGGACAGACCAAAATGGTCAAGAGCGTTATACGACAGAAATCCGTGGCGAACAAATGCAGATGTTAGATTCTAATAATCGTCAGCAAGGTGATAATCAAGGTGATGGTGGTTATCAGCAACCTCGTTTCAATAATAATAACCAAGGTGGTTATGGGAACCAAGCGCCTGCTCAAGGTGGTTATGGTAATCAGGCGCCTCAAGGCAACTATGGCAATGTTAATCAAGGTTTCCAATCACCTAAACCTCAGCAGCAGCCGGTAAAGCCTATGGCGACAGCACCGTCTGATTTAGATGATGATTTACCGTTCTAGATCATATATTTAAATAGTTAAAAACCCTTTGTATAACAAAGGGTTTTTTGTTTTTATGATGATATAGTAAAACGTTTATTCATAGTTGAATTAGGGAAAGTTGAATGAAACAAGGAATCATGTTTTTAACTTTTGTGCTGTGTAGTAGCATGAGCTTAGCAAAATCACCACAATGGACCGTGTTTGATCGAGATGATGCAGGCTGGTCTTATATTGATAAAACGACCATTAAATCACTCAATCAAGCCCCTCATATTTTTGAAATTGATTATAAATATGTTTATGAGCATGGCGTACCCTCATTAAACATCAAACCCAAGGGCTACATACAAGCCGTTCATCAAATTGATTGTCAAAATAAAGCCAAAGCCTATGTCAAAAGCCAGCGTTTTACGCCGCAAGGTAAAGCTGTAGATGATAATAATTCATTCGATACGATTTATTTTGAACCCATGTCAATGCAACTTCCTAAAAATATTAAGTTAATTGAGATGTTATGCATTAAATAAAATTTATTAAAGACTTTGTATAACGCTACAACTTATTGAGATTTGATGCGAATCCATGAATGATCCTTCAAAGCCTTTTTAAATAACAAGGCTTTGAAGGATAGTTAACCTAAAATTAGAATTTACCATTCATAACGTAAACGGAATAAATGCATATCTGGGGTTTGGAACGTATCATGTGTATATAAACGTTCATAATCAAATCCAAAACCATGGTTAAATCTAGCTGCTATACCAACACCGAGATCACGGCGTTTAAACTCTGAGCCACTGGTATATTCAAGTTGATTTCCCATGATATAGGGCTGAATGAATTTGATACCGTATTCTTCAATCTTGAAGTGCTGTCCCGCATAAAATTCAACGCCATAAGCCTCAGTATTCAGCAATGATTGAAGTTGAAAATCGCTCGATTCACTGTAAGCATCAAAATTTGGAACTAGATTTTTATACCAACCAGCGCCAAAGCTAAGCATCCATTTTCCATCAAAATAAAATAATGAACTTGCCCAAATTTCTTGCTTTAGATCATGTTTATCTTGTTGATTGTTCAGACTAGCATCGTTGTACTTCCATGAGGTCGCCCAACTTAAATTTTTATTTAAATGCACATCAAATGCCAATTCGGCACCATTTTTACGTTGATATTGCACATCCGTATCTGCGACCGTCGTACTATCCTTGAACAAATAGCTGGCATATAAGTCTGCTTTATCTGTTTTGAACTCATAACGTAAAGTTTTATGAGCTGCTTGCGTACCATCTGTATAAGCGACAGGGCTCCACGTTTGGGGCTGAGCCAAGGTTGAGTAATTCCATAGGTCAGTTTTGGCACCTACAATGTCGTAATATATACTATAGATTTTTCCAAATTTAACGGTACCGTATGCTGAATCACACAGACCAATATACGCCTGTTCGGTGGTGATGTTTTCATCAGACGAACGGTAATGACCGTCCCAATCCAGCATCTTGGGAAGATTGATATAGTTTTGATAGCCTGCAATTAAATGCAAACGTTCATTCCATGCATAATCAGCATTGGCATACATACGGCTATTTGAGCTATAACCATCTCTGCGATATTTCTGATTTTCGTTAGATTGATCGTAATGATCGAAATTTAAGGCTTGTAGACGAATACTACCAGACGTAGTAAGTTTTAAACGATCTGATTCACTCAAAATTTGCTGTTCATCAATGAGTGTTATCTCGGCAAATGTAAGATTTGAAAAAATATAGGTGCAGGAAAGCAATAGCTTGTAAAAGCATGATTTTGACATAGTAACATCCGTGTGACTAAATATAAATTAAGCTGGTAATTCTGCTGATTAAAGCTGAGTAGAAATTAGGTGGTCTTTGTCGATTGAAAATATCGTTCCAAAATGGAATAGTGGTTGGTGTCTGCAAAACTCAAGAGATGCGTGAATTCAGGCTCTAGTTGCTGCCGAAATTGATAATATTTTTGGCTTTGCCATCTCAGTTCTGGTAACTCATCGAGTCCATACACAATCGTACAGGGCTTAGCAAAGTGCGTAGAATGTTCAACTGGACTTAAGTTTTTAATGTCTAGCTCAGATAAATTTAAAGCCTTGTTTAAATGCGTTTCTTGAATCGGTTTTAGGTCATAGATACCACTGAGTAATACCGCTGAACAAATCAAGGGATGATCTAAATTTAAAGCAGCCAAATGGGCACCAGCAGAATGTCCAACCACAATGACATTGGGGCTGATCCAAGTTTGTTTGTGGATATAATCGAGCGCTTTGCGAATTTGTAGATTTATCAGATTTAAACTACTTTGAGGTGCTAAATCATATTCAACCAACACACATTGAGCATTTTGCTTTAAAACAAATTCAGCAACAAAGGCAAAATCCCTTTTTTCACACCATTGCCAATAACCACCATGTATAAAAATAACAGTAGTATTGGTGGCAACAGGTGTGGGGAAAAAATCAAGTGTAGATCTTCGCTGAAAGTCGTACTGTAAATCGGCAATATGATGGTGTTGCTTATAAGTCGCTTGGCTCATTTTTTTAAAATCAGACAAGATCTGATTTTCATCCTTCACAGTTTGCGAGTTGTCATAGAGCATGATTTACAGCTCCTTTACTAGGCTTGTTCATTTTCAGTTAATTGATGCTTTAAGGATGATTTCTTCATTTGATAGAAAATGATTAACATCACAATAAAAGGCACGCCAAACTGGAGAGTTGATTTAAATTCTTGCGTAAACCAGGTGGTAAGCGTGATTGCAAGAATGGCAAACAAACCAATAAAGGAAATATAACGACTACCAGGAATGCTGTATTTGAGGTGGATATTATTTTTTGCTAAATTCTTTCTAAAGAAATAGTGTGTGGCAAAGATCGCCCCCCAAGTAAATAAAGCTCCAAACATGGACAGTGCAATCATGATTGGAAATGCTGATTCGGGATTAATGCTATATACAATACTCGCCACGGCAATACCTGTTGCCGAAAGTAGCAAGGCATTGATGGGCACCCCATTTTTACGAATTCTACCAAACAGCTTAGGTGCATCTCCTGAACGTGACAAACTGAATAACATACGCGTTGAGATATATAACATGCTGTTCATTGCGGACAGTGCTGCCACAATCACAATGAAGTTTAAAATATGATCAGCAAAAGGAATGCCGACAATTTGCATAACAGACACGAAAGGACTGGTTGCACCTGGTGCTATCAATTGAGTCCATGGAACGAGAGTGACAATTAAACTCAGCGATAGTAAATAAAATAGAAATAAGCGAATCGCAGTGCTTTTGAAAGCGTATTTAACTGCTTTTTCAGGATCATTGGCTTCACCTGCAGCAACCGCGATCATTTCGATACTGAGATAACTAAAAATAGAAATAATGACACCAATCCAAACACCTTTAAATCCATTTGGCATAAAGCCATCATGTGCAGTGAGATTGTGAGTTAGCGCTTGATGAGGATTTGGATCTTGCGTCAAAATACCTATTGCCAACAGAATAAACACAATGATGGCAAACACTTTGATCGTCGAAAACCAATATTCAACTAAGCCAAATGCTTTGACACTATAAGCATTTACTGCGAGAAGTACGGTTGAAAAAAACACGATCCAAATACCTGAACCGACATGAGGAAACCAAAGTTTCATGTAGTCAGCCACGGCGGTAATTTCTGTGCCTACAGCCAACACGATACATGCCCAGTAGCTATAACGAACTAAGAAACCAGAAAGTGGATTTATATAATGTTCAGCGTAAGCACCAAACGAGCCTGAAGTGGGGTGTTGTACAGTCATTTCTGCCAGGCAAGCCATTAGTGCAAAAGCAATTAATCCGCCGATCGCATAGCTTAGAATGACAGCAGGTCCTGCAAAACTAATGGCAAATTTACTACCCATAAATAGACCAGTGCCAATGGCACCGCCTATTGCAATCATGCCCATTTGTTTAGCGGTTAATTTTTTATGTAATCCTGCTTCGCGTGTTTGAATTTTATCGAAGTTACTCATAAGCCCTCCTGGCCATGGTGATGTAAAGTGAGTAACTGAATTAAGTTACTTGACCTCGCACCGAATATTTTTCATTTTTCCATTCTTCATTCAGCATCACTTGTTTAAGATGTTGAACAGCATGCCAAATGTCTTCATGGCTTAGGTACAAAGGTGTGACCCCGAATCTGAGCACGGCTGGCTCTCGGTAATCTCCAATCACACCACGTGCAACAAGCGCTTGGACAATGGCATAACCGTGTTCATGGCAATAACTCACATGACTACCACGCTGTAAATGATCGATTGGTGTAATTAACTCAAAACCAAATTCAGCACATTCCTGTTCAACCAATTGAATAAAGAGATCTGTTAAATTTAGAGATTTTTCTCGGATCTTTTGCATGTCAGTTTTTAAGAACACATCTAAACCACATTCGATCAAACTCATGGACAAAATACTTTGGGTGCCACATAAAAAACGACGAATGCCTTGAGCTGGCTCGTAGTGATCAGCCATATCGAAAGGACGTTGATGACCCCACCATCCTGAAAGAGGTTGCCAAAATTTATTTTGGTGTTTTGCATTTACCCAGATGAGGGCAGGAGAACCTGGTCCACCATTAAGGTATTTATATGTGCAACTTACGGCAAAATCACTTTGGGTCTTGTTTAAATCGATTGGAACAGCGCCTGCAGAGTGGCATAGATCCCAGATGACCAAAGCGTTATGTTGATGAATCGTTTGGTTGACCTGTTCCATGTCATAGAAATAGCCTGAGCGGTAATTGATATGTGACAACACCACAACTGCCGTTTGATGGGCTTTCAGAGTGGTTTCTAATTCATCAGGATGTTCGATTAAAACCAGTTGGTAGCCTTTTTGAACAAGGTCAATATAACCTTCAATAATATAGAGGTCAGTCGGGAAGACGTCCTTTTCCGCAATAATCGCTTTACGTTCAGGAGCGATTTCAGCTTGGATTTTGACAGCAGCAGAGAGCGCTTTAAACAGATTGAGTGTGGTTGAGTCAGAGATCACCGTTTCGCCTGGATTTGCCCCAATGAGCTGAGCCACCTTATCACCTAACCGAGTCGATAATCCCCACCAATCCGCTTTGTTCCAGCTATTGATGAGATCTTCTCCCCACTCTTGACTCACCACTTCGTGAGCACGTGTTAAAGCAGATTTAGGGCGTGCCCCAAGGGAATTTCCATCTAAATAAATGGTGTTCTCAGGTAAAGCAAATTCATTCTTTAAGTAGCTTAGTTTGTCTTGAGCATCCCATGCTTTGCATTGATCTAAGGTAATCATTTTTAACCTAACTTAGTCCGTGTTATTTCATTCGATTTTATCACGGCATTTTTTCATATTTATCCGATAATTATGCTTGAAATTGTTCTAAAACTGGATAGTATTCGAATTAAATATAAAAAATCAGGATGATATTTAGGAATGAATTTAGACCTCATTGATCATAAAATTTTAAGACTATTACAACAAAATGCACGACTAAGTCATCAAGAATTGGCAGATTTAGTGAATCTCTCTGCTTCAGCATGTCATCGACGTGTCAAAATTTTAGAAAACAATGGAGTCATCGAAAAATACCAAGCAAAAATTAATTATGAAAAATTGGGTATTGAAGTTGAGGCGATTGTTGAGATTAAACTCAATCAGCTGACAGAATCAGATCATCAGCACTTTCTGAGTCAGATTCGTAATTTTGATGAAGTGATCAATGCTTTTATCATTACAGGGGATTCGAATTACGTTCTCTTTGTGGCCACCAAAGATTTGAATGGGTTTTCCCAGTTTATTATTAATAAGTTAAACAAAATTAAAGGCATAGCCAACATTAATTCTAAAATTATTCTTGAGAAAGTGATCGAGAAGACCTTCATGTGATCATTAATTTTTTATGAAAAAAAGTGAATCCGTATTTTAAAATCAACCTCGAATTGATTTTACAAGCGATATTTTTTTATGAGTTAAAACACATAAAACTGCTATTATAGTTCATCTTTTTTTTTAAATAATTCTATGAACGAACATTACAAATATATATACACTAAATTTAGTTTTTTTGGTTCATTACCTACATATAAGGTGTTTCTGAATGAACAAAATAAGATCGTAAAATGGGTCTTTGCTGATAACTCTTTTATCTATGGGTATATATCTGATTGGGCATTGAATCATTCTGGTTTAGATGTGGGAAAGGCTACTTGGGCTGAAGAGTCGACATTATTACTAAATAATGAAAAATCTAAACTCAATTTGTATAGGTCTTTACATCAAAAATTTAAAACAGAATTATCTGAGTAATTTATCTAGTAACGATAATGATTTTATAGTTTTAGATAAAAAAATTATTTAGATTGCTATATATCTCAAATTAGCGTACAAATACACTTGTTGATGCGGGATGGAGCAGTCTGGTAGCTCGTCGGGCTCATAACCCGAAGGTCGTTGGTTCAAATCCAGCTCCCGCTACCAATTAAAAACTAATTTAAAAGTTTACAACCTAATTGCGGTCGATCTGTAGTTAGGTTTTTTTACTAAAGAAAATTAAATCAATAAATCAATTAAATATGTGTTATATTGGTTTTCTAGAATTATAATTTTATTGTTTACTAATTTTATTTTGATCTGATATTAATTACATCTTTCATTCTATTAAAAGTCTATCTTCAAAATTATTTTCTAATTATTCATTACATAATATAGGAAATAAATGATGTCTAATTTAACAACTGGTACAGTTAAGTGGTTCAACGAAACTAAGGGTTTCGGATTTATCGCTGTAGATAATGGTCAAGATGTATTTGCTCATTTTAGTGAAATTCGAGCAAATGGTTTCAAGAATCTAGTCGAAGGACAGCGAGTTCAATTTGTTGTGCAACAAGGTCAGCGTGGCTTACAAGCAAGTGATATTGTAGCTATTTCATGAATACCTCATTAATTGAGGTGAAAGATCAGTTTGAAGTTAAATATGCAGTGATAGGTACATTTAATACTTCGCAGCATGCTTCGAACTTATCTCAAATAAATATTAAATTTATCACTGTTGATAATGAAAATATAAGACCTAGTTTTGATTTAAATTTTCATAGTTTAAATACTGGTAAAATTTACCAGCTCATTTAAATATTAAAATTAAACCATAAAATATTTTTTATGGTATAATCGTTGTTGATCGAATCCGTAAGCGAAACGGAAGTGTTTAGATAGAACTTAGAATTGCGTATTCTCAATTTATAGATTTTAATATCTATGATATCTAAACAGTTAACGCAGAGCATGAACTCGCACCATGCCGATCTTAGAAGTCCACAATCTCATTGTGGGCTTTTTATAATTAAATACATGCTAATGTAAAATTGTAATTTGAATTATAGGCTTGAGCCTCTTCGATATCAGAATCCATACTCTCGATTTAAATATTTAATATTATTTTTAATTTTACATGAGCTCATTAATGAGTAAGTGAAAATGAATATCTCTAATGGCTGGACTACAGCAAAAGCAGTGAATGGTGAAACCATTCGAATTAACATTATCCCATTTCATAAAGTTCAAAATACGATGAGAGGGCAAATTCTTGTAGAAGTTTCTAAACAAGTTGAAGTCGAATCAGGTGAAGTATTTGAAATAAACTTAGATGGCCGATCTTTTTTCTTGGGATTTAATAATCTATATAAGATTATGATTTAAAAATATTTTCCATAAAAGTCTAATGCGAAAAATTAGACTTTTATGGAAATAGAATCATAATACTAGTAAAAGAATTATATAGATCACGATTAAGATTTACCCCATACATACCAATGGTGATTGTATAAAAAATATCCGAAAATTATGTGAATAAAAGTTGGACAATTCATTTTTTAACATTGTTATTTTTAAGTAAAACTATAATGAGAATATCTTTTTAACGTACTAAGATAAATTCCTGTACAAATAGTGACCTGTATAAGTGCAATCTATAAAGCACAACTTATTATCTTAACAACTATGTAATAAGGAAAATAACATGAGTAAGAAGAAGATCAGTATCAATGCAAAAATTCAACAGTTTGAACAGGATAGCTATGTCGACCCTAAAGGTAAAACACTTACGACTTCACTAGGGGTTCCTGTAGTTGATAATCAGAATAGTCTTAAAGTAGGGGAGCGTGGTCCTACACTGTTAGAAGATTTTCTATTACGCGACAAACTAATTCACTTTGATCGTGAGCGTATACCAGAACGGGTTGTCCATGCTCGAGGATTTGGTGCTCATGGATATTTTGAACCTTATAAAGGCAATGAAAAATGGACTAAAGCCAAATTTCTGACTGATACCAGCAATCCTACCCCTATTTTTGCGCGGATATCTACAGTTCAAGGTGGACGTGGCTCAGCAGATGTTGTGCGTGATGTTCGAGGTTTTTCTATTAAGTTTTATACGCAAGAAGGAAATTATGACTTAGTAGGAAACAATATTCCTGTTTTCTTTATACAAGATGCTATTAAATTTCCTGATTTTGTTCATGCTGTCAAGCCAGAAGATCCGAATGAAGTCCCGACTGGACAATCAGCACATGATACCTTCTGGGATTTCATTTCTTTAAACACCGAAACAGCACATATGACAACTTGGGTGATGTCAGATCGTGCTATTCCTCGTAATTTGCGTTCTATCCAAGGTTTCGGTGTACATACATTCAGACTTATCAATGCGCAAGGCAAAGCTCATTTAGTCAAATTTAATTGGACTCCAAAGCAAGGGGTTGCTCAAGTCGTATGGGACGAAGCATTAAAACTGAATGGCAAAGATCCTGATTTCCATCGACGAGATCTATGGGATGCAATCGAAAATGGAAATTATCCTGAATGGGAGCTAGGAGCTCAAATTTTCACGGAAGAAGAAGCTTCTGAATGGGATTTTGATGTTTTAGATCCAACTAAGCTTGTACCAGAGGAATTAGTACCTGTAACTCCATTAGGCAAATTTATATTGAACCGTAATACAGATGATTTCTTTGCCGAAACGGAGCAAGTTGCTTTTAGCCCAGCAAATATTGTATCTGGTATAGATTTTAGTAATGATCCTTTACTTCAAGGAAGATTATTTAGCTATACAGACACCCATCTACATCGTTTAGGTACAGCTAACTTTAACCAAATTCCAATTAATAAACCTGTATGCCCTTTTCATACCAATAGACGTGGTGGATTTGCTAACCATGAAGTTTACAAGGGAAAAGCAAATTATGAACCAAATTCAGTGGATGATAATTGGCCACGAGAAATTGGGCAGCAAGAAGGGGGATTTAGTTCTTATCCTGAACATGTGGAAGCAAGTAAATTACGTATTCGACCTGAAAGCTTTGCAGATCATTTCTCACAAGCGACACTTCACTATATGAGTTTGAAGAAGCATGAACAACAGCATATTAAAGATGCTTATGCATTTGAACTCTCTAAAGTTCAAGATGAAGAAATTCGTCAACGCGTGGTTGATCGAATTCTAGTAAATATCGATAAAGATCTCGCGACATACGTTGCAAATGAGTTAGGTTTAAAACTGTCTGATAAGCCAGCGATTAAAAAACAAAGTAAAGTTAAAGTTTCAGAAAAACTTAGCATTGAGGCTTTCCCTGCACCAGATATTAAACAACGTAAAATTGCAGTACTTGTGCATAATGGTGCAAATGCAACTTCTGTAGATGCCGTGAAAGCATGGGCTGAAAGTGAAAATGCGATTGCAGAAGTTTTAGCTCCAAGTGCAGCTCCAGTTAAATCTAAAGATGGAAAAGAAATTGCAGTAGATGGTCGACAAAATGGTGAGCCGTCAGTCACATATGACGCAATTGTTGTTATTGATGGCGATAATCTAGATGCATTTAAGGCTGATGGAGTTGCAAAACACTATGTTCTTGAAACTTTTAAACATCTTAAACCAATTTATTTGATTGGAGATAAAGAAAACCTTCTCGAATACTGTGGTATCGAACAAGATGATGCTATTTTTAGTAGTAAAACCTTTAAAGATCATCAAGATAAATTTAAGAAAGCGATACAAAATCACAGACTCTGGTCTCGAGAGGATATAGTAGCAAGTATCCCAGCATAAAAATAAGAGAAGCCTAGATTCACTATCTAGGCTCTTTTTTTAGGTAGTCATGATAGGTTTATTGATCGAATTATTTTGATTGGTCTTAAGTAAATATACCGTGAATAATCTGAGCACAGTTCATCATAGAGCTTTTAGACTCGTAATTCGAGCGACGTTAGATCGCTACTTGATTTATTTCTATTGATGACCCTGAGTAATTTGATACAAAGTTAATTTTGATTTGTCTAGAGAATTGCTATTCTTGAGCTAGCGCTTGAAAATTTGAAATGTGAAGCCGCCATACATATTTGTAAAAGTAATTCTATGAAAGATAATAAAAATGGGAAACGAACTTTGAGTAATGAACGGCGTCCTTTTGAAACGTCACTCCCGATACTACAAAAATCTAAGTTGGGGCATCATTTCTTTAGAGTGCAAAACTCACATATATCCATGGATCTTATTGAACTGATTCGTGGAAGATAGTCATAATCGGTGTAATCGATGTGGCAACCAATCAAATTGAAACACTTGACGAAGTGGTGAACACTTTGCGTAAAGTTTTGCAATTTGTCGATGCTGATAAGCTATACCCTTCAACCAACTGTGAAATGATACCACTGTCTCGTCACGTGGGACGTGACAAACTTGAAGCCTTAAGTACGGGTTCAGCGATCTTAAACTAAGAAGTTAGTGCTTTAGCTGAGTTTATTTTCTACATTCAAGATGGATCATCTGTGCAATCACCTATATCCTAGGTTCGCACGAGTTTAGCAATTTATATTTGAGAAGAGAAAAATGGTTGAAGCTTCAGACTACAGAAACGCAATGTCTTTATTAACCACTGCAGTCAATATTATTACAACAGCTGGTGAAACAGGACAGCATGGTTTCACGGCTTCTGCTGTATGTAGCGTTACTGATTCACCTGCTACGCTTTTGGTGTGTATGAATCAATCATCCCGATCTCATCAGTATTTTATTGAGAACAAAGTTTTATCTGTCAATGTGCTCAGTTCTCAACATGAGTCTCTTTCAAATGCTTTTGCATCGAGTCAATTGAGTGCAGAACAACGTTTTGGATTAGCCCAATGGGGTAAATTGAAAACAGGTTGCCCGGTCTTAAAGGACGCTTTAGTCAGTTTTGATTGTGAGATTGAGCAAATTCAACAAGTGGGCACACACAGTATTTTTATTTGCCGAGTTGTAGCTATTCAACAAAGCTCGCAAGAGGAAAGTCTTGTCTATTTTAATCGATCTTATCATCAGGTGAGTGCAAAAGAGGAAGTTTAATGAGCTAGAGCAGCAAGATTTTCAATCGTTTCATATAATGATTATAGAAATAGATCAGCGCTTGATTAATGATCTCGGGAAAAGATGGTGAATTGTAAGCCTCGAACAGTGAGCTTTCATAGTGTGAGGTTAAGCCCAATGGATATTACTCGAATCGTTTATGATCATACAGAGTGAATGATCTTTCTCTTTGGGATGAAAAAAGACAAGTATTATTTTCAAAAATTTGAAACCAATTGAATAAATTTCAAAAAATAAACAGTGTTTTATATTTGATTCATTCTCTTAAAGAAATATATTAACTTTTAAATCTATAAATTCGATTGTTTTTATAAATACTTTCGGTTTTACCAATTTAATCATCTTTTGTATTCTCTATTTCAATGAAGCAACACTCTCACAAAGAAATAGAGGAAAACACATGAGTTTAATCAATACTGAAGTCAAACCATTCAATGCAACTGCTTATCAAAATGGTGAGTTCATTGAAGTTTCTGAGCAAGATTTTAAAGGTAAATGGTCTGTTGTCTTTTTCTATCCTGCAGATTTTACATTTGTATGTCCAACAGAATTAGGCGATCTTGCTGATAACTATGCTGAATTCCAAAAGTTAGGTGTAGAAATTTATGGTGTATCTACAGATACTCATTTCACACATAAAGCTTGGCATGATACTTCTGATGTGATTGGTAAAATTCAGTATCCACTTATTGGTGACCCAACGTGGATATTGTCTAAAAACTTTGATGTATTGATTGAATCTGAAGGTTTAGCAGATCGTGGTACATTTGTAATTGATCCTGAAGGAAAAATTCAAATTGTAGAGATTAATGCAGGTGGTATTGGTCGTGATGCTCAAGAACTTCTTCGCAAAGTGAAAGCGGCTCAATATGTTCATGCCCACCCAGGCGAAGTATGTCCTGCGAAATGGAAAGAAGGTGATGCTACACTTGCACCATCAATCGATCTTGTAGGTAAGATCTAAATTAAGTTGAAAAGTAAAGAACCAGCACGATGTGCTGGTTTTTTATTAAGAGGCATAACCTTCTTGATTTTGTGCTGCTTGTCGTAAACCTTCAACCAAGTGGTCGATGAGTTTTTCCATCACGAGTCGTTGTCCTTTACGTGATGCATAAACGAGTTGCACAGTCCCTATATTTGAGCACCAGTCAGGTAAGATGTGTACAAGCCGTCCTGCTGCCAAATCCTTTTGTACTGTAAGATAAGGTAGATCTGCAATACCTAATCCATCCATCACTGAATAATACACACCAGCCAAATCATTACTTTTAATACGTGGTTGTAATGGAATTTCAATGAGATCATGCCCTTCAATTCGGTGCAAATTCCATTGATAGTGTGTTTTTTGAGTTCCTAAAACAATTGTTGGAAAATCATTGATTTCAGTTGGATATTCTAAAACGCGACCCTGTAAAAGCTCAGGGGTTGCCACTAAACAATGAGTGGTTTTGATGACATCACGAACCACGATGGTGGAGTCTTCATTGGCAGAAAAATTAGTTCTGATCGCCAAGTCAATATCATCGTGCAATACATCTACGCGTCGGCTGGTTAATTCCATCTCGACTTGAACTTTTGGATAGCGCTTCAAAAAATCATTGAGTAAAGAGCGAATTTGATAACGCATCATTACGGGTGGGCAACTAATTTTAACTAGACCCTGAGGTTCACTTTTCTGTTTAAGTAAAACATTATGAGCGCAATCAACTTGGTTGATTACTTTTTCACATTCTTGAAAAAATTCTTGACCTAAAGGCGTTACTTTGAAATGGCGAGTAGAACGTTGAATGAGTGTGACATTAAATTTTGCTTCGAGTTCTAAAATACGTCGACTAAGCTTTGATTTAGTTATATTTGACGCGTCACTAGCAGCACTGAAACCGCCGTATTTAACGACCAAATAAAAATAGTAATAGTCATCAAATGAATGCAATTTTCACCTCGACGCCTGATCCGATAAAGTTTAAGCATAGGTTAAACTAAGCCGTTCAAGAAATCATCTTGGGTTTTGAATATGGTAAAAAAAAGCGACCCAAAGGTCGCTTTTATTAAATATTATTTTTTAGTGGTATTCTTTACATAGCTAACCATTAAGTTTTTATAGTCAGGAATATGCTCACCGAATAAAGCACCTAAACCTTCGATATCATTACGCCAGTCACGATGTAACTCACCTGCAGCACCAAACCATGTCATAAGTTGAGCACCTGCTTGAGACATGCGGTTCCATGCAGCATCGCGCGTAATTTGGTTGAATGTACCAGATGCATCAGTAATCACGAATACATCAAAGTCTTCAGCAAGAGCTGAAAGTGTAGGGAATGCAACACATACTTCAGTCACAACACCAGCGATGATCAGTTGTTTTTTACCTGTCGCTTTAACAGCATTTACAAAATCTTCGTTATCCCAAGCATTGATTTGACCTGGACGCGCGATATATGGAGCATCAGGGAACATTTCAAGTAATTCTGGAACGAGTGGACCATTAGGACCATCTTCAAAACTTGTTGTTAAAATTGTCGGCAAGTTAAAGTATTTTGCTGCTGCTGCGAGTGCTAAAACATTGTTTTTAAACTTATCAGGATCGATATCACGTACAAGAGAAAGAAGACCTGTTTGGTGATCGACTAAAAGCACTACTGCATTATCTTTATCTAAACGAACGTAAGGTTTGCCCATTATTATTAGCCTCTATGATGTTAGTAAGTGTGAATACGTATCAATGAACTCGTATTCAGTCACCAGTTATATTAGACTGAAAATGAGATAAATTTGTGACCATTTTTAGGATAATTAGTCTTATTAATAGGAATATTGTAATTATAAATTTCAAATTTCAGTGAATAGTCACATTTATGAATTAATTTAGATTGTTATAATCATAAAAATAGGAATCTGTGTGGCAGTAAAGCTCTTTTTATTTTCTGTGCAAAGTCTAAAATGAGCGCATGTTCATCCTATCGAATATAGGAGTAAAAGATGAAAAGAGTAATTGGGGTTTATCGTAACCAACATACACATTGGGTTGGTGATGGTCTGCCAGTGCGTAACTTATTTTCTTATGATCGGTTAGGTCAAGCACTTAGTCCTTTTTTGTTATTAGATTATGGTGCACCACATCACTTTGAGCCAACGACACGTCAGTTAGGTGTTGGTTCACATCCTCATCGCGGATTTGAAACAGTGACTATCGCCTACCAAGGTGGTTTAGCACATAAGGATTCCAGTGGTGGTGGTGGTGTTATCGAGGCAGGAGATGTGCAATGGATGACTGCTGGGGCCGGATTGGTTCACGAAGAGTTTCATTCTCCTGAATTTGCTCAAAAAGGTGGAATTCTTGAAATGGTACAGCTTTGGGTCAATCTACCAGCCAAAGATAAAATGACTCAACCACGTTATCAAGCGATCACATCTCATGATATTCCAACAATTACCATGGATGATGATGCTGGTCACATCCGTGTAATTGCGGGTGAGTTTGGTGGTCATTATGGTCCTGCTGAAACATTTACTCCAATAAATGTGTGGGATGGTCAGCTTAAAGCTGAGTATGAAACATTCATACATGTTCCTGTAGATCACAATGTATTGGTTGTAGTGTTGAATGGAGAACTCGTAATTAATGGGACTCAAAAAGTTCTAGACAGTTCAATTGTGATGTTTGCTCGTGATGGTGAGGCGGCAATTCAATTGCAAGCATATAAAGATACACAATTTTTAGTGCTTACAGGTGAGCCACTAAATGAGCCAATTCAAGGGCATGGACCATTCGTCATGAACACCAAAGAAGAAATCATTCAAGCTTTTCATGATTTCAATAATGGTAAATTTGGTGAAATTGCACGTTAATTGGAACGAGAAAAGCGGAAATATCATTTCCGCTTTTTTTGTGATCATCATTTTAAAAAAATAAAGGACCTCTATCCCACACAACAGAGGTCCTTATACGCTGTAATTTATATTTATTTTCTAGATCACATTCTATTTGTGCTTCTTATTAATGTGATGTAGTTCTCATTTTCAAAACAATGATAATGCATTTTTTTTAAGCTGTAAACTAAAAAATTAAATTATTGGTGAAAATATCTATTTTGTTTTTAAACATATTTTTTGATTTCTTAAAAAATACAAGTGTATTAAATATTTAGCGTATGACAAATAGTGTAGCAAGAATTTTACGCAAATTTATTTGATTAAAAATTAATCAAAAACAAATAAAATCTGGAAGTTTTTAATAGCAAGTTTCAAAGTGTTCTATCGCATAATTAAAAAAATTTTTAATGCTTGGATCATAATTTTGAAAATTGCAGTGATTGGAAGTGGTATGGCAGGGTTGGCAACTGCGAGAATTCTCAAGGATGCTGGTCACCAGATCACAGTTTTCGAGGCGCTTCCAGGGCGTGGTATGGATAGTTATAGTCTTGAGTATGAAGGTGGGATTATTGATTCGCCATTACGTGTCATGAATCCAATGCTCTGGAAAAATACATTGAGTCTTGCCACACATTTGGGTCTCAACACTTTTCCAGTACGTACATATATGTCATGTAGCTGGTTATTTGAAGATAAAATCGATACTTGGCTGACAACATCACGTTCACGCATAGGCAACTTTCCAATCATTAACAATCGAAAAGGATTAAAGCAATATGGCATCCGTTTAGTGAAAGGGATGTTACAACTTAGATCTGCATTGAAGCAGTTTTTTAAATCTAAGAATCAAGATATCACTTTAGATGAGTTCGTTAAATATAACCAAATAGAAGAGGTATTTTGGAATGGGGCAGTCATGCCTGTCCTATTTACCATTTGTACATGTGATGCAAAAACAATTGGTGAATGGCCAGCGAAACCATTGTTGATTTTCTTACGCCAACTGACGGATGGAGATGCACTTCTTCGAATTCAAGGTGGGACGCCAGCTTTCGTTGATAAATTGCTGGAAGATATCGATTTAAGAAGTGGGCAGCCTATTACTCGTGTACAAGAGCAGGGTGATTTAGTCTATGTGGAAAATGAAGCAGGTGAATCTGACTTATTTGATCGCGTGATTGTCGCGACACCAACAACAAAAGTTCATGAGTTTTTAGATGCTGAACAGTTTGCGGATGATATTGCACTTCTCAAACAATTTAAGTTTGTTGATGGTGAATTGGTCATTCATACTGATTCAGTGGTAATGCCTGTGAAGCGTAAAGATTGGTGCGTATTGAGTTATATGATGGATCGTAAATTTACTAAACAGCATTTCACTGTTTGGCTGAATTCGATTGAGCCAACATTAGTGGGTAAATCTCCTGTTTTTCAAACTTGGAATCCAGTAATTGAGATTGATCCTAAAAAAGTAATACATAAAGTGAAACTCACTAGAGCTGTTGTAGACCGTCATACTCTACCACTAACGCATGAGTTGAGTGCTCGTCACCAACAACAAGGTCGTAAAGTATTTTATTGTGGCTCTTGGTCATGTGATGGATTACCAATTTTGGAGTCCGCGGTGACTTCAGCAATGGATATAGCAAAATTACTTGATGCGCCGTTACCATTTTTAGGTTTAAAGCCTAAGGTACAGGTTGCACCAGAGTTAGGATATTAAGGGATTGAATGAAGAAGCTCCAAGCATGGATGAAAGCACCTCAACATAAATACGCGATCAATGCAGTTTTATTGGGGGATCACCGTAATTGTGCTTGGAGTAATTTAGGTCTATGGCAAACTGACCAGCTGAATTATCCACAAGCCTGCGAGTTACTCGCAATAACCCTTGCTCAATCTATCGATTTAAATTCAAAAGATAAATTAATTGATTTAGGTTGTGGGCAAGGTGCTAGCTTAATTTTATGGAAAGAAAAATTTCAAATCGAATACTTGGAAGGAATTGAATTACAACAATATTATGTAAATCATACGCGTAAGTTTTTACCTCATGTCAATCGGATCTCGCAGGGAACATTTTTAAATTTAGAATCTAGATCATTTGAATTTAAATTTGATGCGGCAATTTGCATCGATGCTGCTTATCACAGTAATTTGAATTTATTTCTTCGTTCTGTAGATGGTATTTTGAATTCAAAAGGACGCTTAGCATTTCATTATCTTGCTTTGAATTCAAAGTTCTATACTTTGAGTCCTCTAGCGCAATTGAAAGTTAAATTATTATTAAAAGCAGCTGACGTTCAACTGAACCATTTGCACTCATTCGATGAAACACAATCAATCTTAGTGCAAACGGGTTTTAGAGATATACATATTCAAGATTTGAGTCGCGAGGTATTTGCAGGATTTGCAACGTATATTCAGAGTGATATTTTTAAAAAGAACATCCAAGCTCATTCGTATCACGTTTTAGATTTGGCAAAAATTAAGATGACAGCAAAGTTGTGTGCGAAACTTTATCAAGAGGGAATCGTACGATATGTACAAGTGAGTGCAAGTAAAAAATAAATCATCAAAAACAACAAAGCCTCACTAAAAAGCGAGGCTAAGTATAAAATGGTGCCGGCACACGGATTCGAACTGTGGACCTACTGATTACAAGTCAGTTGCTCTACCAACTGAGCTATGCCGGCAACGTGGAGAGAATAATAGCGTTTTTTCACTAAAACGCAAGTCAAAAATTAATCGATTAATTAAAATTGAGCAGGATGAATTGTTTTTGCTTTATTTTTGATCTTCTTTTCTCCTCATTTTATAGTGATGCCCGTCGTAGCGTGTACAGGCATCTTGAGAGAATTTTATAGGATCAGCTATTTGTTTTTTAGAATACGATCAAGGTCTTGTGCACACTCTTCAAGAGTATAAGCCATATCAAATTGCATTTGAGGTTTTAACTCTTGTGCTAATTTTCTCCATTGCTCAATTAATCTTAGCGCTTTTTGAATTTTGTGTTTATTCACATCTTTAGCGATAGTGGGTGTGTAGCCACCACGTTTTGCGTTTTTAATTTGTTTTACATAGTTGGCGCTGTTATTCATATTATCTCCGGAATAGCAGGTTCTCTATTTTATAGGTGTGCAAAAATCATCTATTTGAATAACGTTGTTAGGTTGTTCAGCTCCTTAAGTATTGTTTTCATTAACTTAACATGATGTTGATGACAGTAAAATGAAGCGAGATACGTGCCAAAAGCGAAGTTTTAGGCGAAAAAAAACCGAATCATGAGATTCGGTTTTTTAAATTCTGGCGGTGAAAGAGGGATTCGAACCCTCGATACGCTATTAACGTATACACACTTTCCAGGCGTGCTCCTTCAGCCACTCGGACACTTCACCAAGGCGTGCGATGATAACTAAAAAAAAAGCAGATGCCAAGTTGAAACAATTGATTTAAAGAAAAAGTTTTTAGCCAGTGATATGATTGCCGAAAAATTCTGTCGAATGCATGAAGACTAAAATATGCAAAGCACTGCAAAAAAAGCCGCACTTCCTGCGGTAACATTGGCAGCATTAGGGGTGGTGTTTGGTGACATTGGAACCAGTCCTCTGTATGCATTGCGTCAATGCTTCCTTACGGCTCATATTGCAATTACTGAGGCAACCGTTCTGGGCATTTTGTCGCTCATTTTCTGGTGCATGATGCTCACCATCAGCTTTAAATATGTCTCAGTCATTATGAAGGCAGATAACAATGGTGAAGGCGGTATTATGTCGCTTCTTGCCTTAAATCTACGTTCAACTCGTATTGCAGATCAGCGCAAAATTTATCTCATTGCCTTGGGCTTTATCGGTGCATCACTGTTTTTTGGTGATGGCATTATTACCCCAGCAATTTCTATTTTATCCGCGATTGAAGGTTTAAGTATTGCGACTCCGATGTTTAATCAATGGTTATTACCATTGGCCATCGGTATTTTAACAGCACTGTTTTTAATTCAGCGCCACGGCACGGCGACCATGGGTAAGTTCTTTGGACCAATCACATTATTGTGGTTTGCATCAATTGGACTATTAGGCTTATGGAGTGTTATGCAAACACCGTTCGTGTTGGCAATGATCAGTCCGCATTGGGCGTTTGGCTTTATCATCAACCAACCTTTTGTTGCATTCCTCACGATGGGTGCCGTCATTTTAACGATGACGGGGGGTGAAGCACTATATGCAGATATGGGGCATTTTGGTCGTATGCCTATTAAGCTTGCTTGGTTTGTGATTGTATTGCCAAGTCTAGTTTTTAACTATGCGGGTCAAGGTGCTTTACTTTTACGAGATCCAAATGCAATTGAGAACCCATTTTATCTGTTGGTCCCTGATTGGGCTTTATTTCCAATGATTGGTCTTGCAACCGCTGCTGCCGTGATTGCGTCTCAAGCGGTGATTACGGGCGTATTCTCAATGGTCAATCAAGCGATTCAATTGCGCTATTTACCGCGTTTAACCGTGCAACATACATCTGATGTTGAACAAGGACAAATCTATGTCCCGTTCATCAACTGGGTATTATTTATTTCAGTCATTATTCTCATTTTATTATTTGAAAATAGCGCGAATCTTGCCAGTGCCTACGGTGTAGCAGTGACCATGACGATGCTGTGCGGTACGATTTTAATTTCGATTTTAGCTTATGGCGTTTGGCGCTGGCCTGTTTGGAAAGTAGCCCTTTTTGCTGTGCCTTTATTGATCATCGACCTCATTTTTGTTGCTTCGACTTCTTTAAAAATTGTTGGTGGTGGATGGGTGCCGATCTTGATTGGTGCAATTGTATTTACTGTTTTAATGACGTGGAAAGATGGTCGTCAAATCGTACTTAATAAGCTTGAGTCTGATGCGTTACCAATTGATCTCTTCATTCAAAGTGTCAAGATGAGTGATGAAACGCTCATTGTTCCTGGGGATGCAATTTTCCTCACAGGAACACCCAATATCGTTCCACATGCGATGTTGCACAATATTAAGCATAATAAGGTTCTACACGAACGTAATATGATGATTACGGTCATTACTAAAGATGTACCATATGTACCTGATATTGAGAGAATTCGTGTAGAAAAGATGGATAATCGATTCTTTAGGATTTTTGTATATTATGGGTTTAAAGACCAACCCAACATTCCAGTTGCGCTGAAAGCGGCATATGAGCAGTTAAATTTTGAATTTGATATGATGCAAATTAGTTTCTTTATTTCACGTGATCGTCTGATTCATACCGTGGGAGAAGGAATGGCGCCATGGCGTGAAAAATTATTTATTTCAATGCAGCGGAATACCAGTCCTGTGAGTGATTTCTATTTAATTCCACCAAATCGTGTGGTCGAAATGGGAAGCCAGATCGAAATCTGAGTAAGCGTTTGCTAAAATTTTGGATATAAAAAAACCGCCTCAAAGGCGGTTTTTTTATTAAGTCTAATACATTACTCAGCCGCTGGTGCTTCTACAGGCGCTTCTTCAGTTGCATTTACTTCAGGTTGAGCTGGAACTGCAGTTTGTGCTTGAGGAGCAGTTTTTTCTGCTTCAGCAGGTGGTAAGTTCCCAATAGGCGCTTTCGCATCAGCAGGCGCTTGTGTTGTAGCACCTTCAGAAATAACTTTCATCTGACCATTAGCTAATACTTCTTGTAAAGTACCAGGCTGACCATTCACTGTTGTTACGACTTTAGCTTTAGAAAGGCTTTCCAAAGTTTCGCCAGCTTGAACTGGTGGCTCAGCAAATGCACTTGCACTTGCCAAAGATAAACCCATTACTAATGCTGTCAAAGAAGTATGTGCTAATTTCATAGTGTCCTCACTTTCAATTCTTTTAATTTACTAAATAACTTTTATACCATCTCACAAGTAATTGATGTAATTCAATCAAATACACGTAAAACCTTAAAGAGTATTAAAAAACTATTCTATAAAAACAACAATTTGTTACTTATTTTGAGTGATATTTGAACGGAATGCGAAGATCCTTTATTCACTTGAAAATTCACTTGATGTACTTCAAATTCATAGCTTGTTAAGCTGTGGCCGGTTTTGAATAAAGCCCACGTATTGGGCCAGAAGTTGAACACGGAATGAATAGGTAATCTGAGTTTGAATAATATTGTGGTAAAAGCTGTATTAGGTATTGTTGCAGCAGGAAGCTTTGCAATTGCTTTCGGTCAAGAAAAGTTGTCTTCATATCTGCCATTTTCAGGTTCGGTTAATAATACAGCTTGTCTAAATCAATTTTATCGCCAAGAGCCACCTTATTTAATCAAAGAGAGCTTAAATAAAGATCGCTACCCATTATGCTTTAATGGATTTACCACCATGTATTCTGGTGTCTCAAAAACACCATTATGGGTAGCTGAATATCTGAATCCAGATCGGCTGAGCCAAAAAATAAAAAGAGAAGACAGTTTCCATGAGGAGACTCGTGTAGCAGAAAAGCATCGAGCATTATTAGCAGATTATCGTGGGTCGGGATATGACCGTGGCCATATGGCTCCAAATGCTGATATGCCAAATAAAGCAGCACAATACGACAGCTTTTCCTTAGCCAATATGGTTCCTCAAGCTCCGCAGAATAACCAACAAATCTGGCGAGAAATTGAGGAAGCGACACGTGCAATCGTTACGAAGCAGAAACATGATGTGTATGTGATTACCGGGCCTGTATATAGTGGCAAAAAATTGAAAACCATTGGACGTGGTGTTATTGTTCCAACAGCGGTGTTTAAAGCCGTGTATATACCTAAAACAGGTGCTATTGGCGCATATTACGCTCCCAATAATAATTCACTACAGATGCAAGTGGTCAGTGTATGTCAGTTAGAAGAAGTGCTTGGCATGAATTTGTTTCCTCAACTTACATCTGAGCAAAAGCGAAATACTTATAAATTGCCATTAAAAGCCAATCAGGTCAAAGCCCAACAAGCCATAGAGTATTCGCACTGGGATGCCGAAAGCCAATGTGCAGTTGATATCTCAACAGATCAACTCAAAGCGCTGCAAAAAGAGTTTAGTAGTCAAAGCGTACCTGTCAATACAACCGCAACGAATCAAGAGGCTAAGATCGATGAACAAGCACAAGATGCAATCGTGAAAGAGTTGGTTCAAGCGTTGTTGCAATATTTATTACAAATCCTTAAATAAAAAAGCTCGAATTCGCCCTGAAGATTCATTTATCTTCAGGGATTGATATTTATAAACTTAAAGAGATTTGCCATGTTTAAGCCTTTTGAAAATGGGACTGAGTCACATTCCATTCATGACTTGACGCTTGAAAACGATCTTGATCGTGTGAGTATTTATGGCAACTTGCAAATCACCAAAGACCAAGCCGGTTTAGCCGCTGCGAAAGCGTTAAAACAATATTTAGATGCAATGGTCATCTACTTAGAAGATCAAAAAAATTTAGCAGAAAAAATAGAAACGACGGCTGAGAATGAAATAGAAAATCCTTTCTTGTGATTCATCAATCATCTTTAGACTGAAGACTTAAATTCACAATCATCAAGTGCGAATATGATGTTGAATACGCCACTGTTGGGGTGTCATCTTCATCCACTGACGAAATGCGCGTTGGAATGCACTTTGTTCAGAATAACTGAGCAATAACGAAATCTCATGTAAGCTGAGATAAGGATCTTGTAGATATTGAATCGCTAGAAGTTTGCGGACTTCTTGAACACGCTGCTGATAGGTATCACCTTGATTTTGTAAATGGCGCTGAAGTTGTCTGACGGACATTCCCACTTGTTCTGCGACAGTTTGAATTTGATAATTGTGTCTCTGTATTCCAATCAGAATGGCTTGCTGTAACCGCTCATCGATTTGTGTGTTGTTTGGGAGTCGACTTAACAAATCTTGAGCTTGTTGCATCAGGAGTTTTTGTAAAGTTTGATCAGCTTGTTTAATCGGTGCTTGTAGGAGCTGGCTTGGAAAAGTAAGCTTGACATGAGGCTGAGAGAATTTTACTTTGCTCTGAAAAAAACGCTCATAAATCGCAATATTTTTTGGTGCTGGAAAGCGAAAGTGAATTTCTTGAATATGTAAATGCTCAATACCCGCATAACGTTTTAGAAATTCAACCAATAATGCCATCGCAATTTCATCCGTGATTTGTGTCGACAAATGCATTGGCAAATCTTCCCAACGTACGCTAAATACGCCTTGCTCCAGATCAACGGCGAGAGGTGTACCATCATAAATTAAACGATGATATTCATGATAACGGGTGAGTGCTTCTGCTAGGTTATCGCATGATAAAGCGATATACGCGATAATGCCTAAATGTTGTGGTTTGACCCATTGAGCAATTTCTAACCCTAACGCAGGTTGTGGGTGTACTTCATAAATTTCATTTAATATTTCACGCCAAATGCTAAAGTCAAAGCGTTCGGCTTGCTGAATACTTGCCAATTTTGCAGAAATAGGGAGACCGTTCTCTTCACAATAATTATGTAAGAGATGTCCAAGTCCACCATGAACCGAGCCTGAATAATCCTTTATCTGCTGCATGTGATTAATACTTTTCTTGTTTTATCAATTGAAATCACGATGAGTTATTAAGCACTGTTTTTACAGTGCCATACAAGCGCTTTTTCTACCATACGACATTGAAAAATATGTCGTGATTTGTCAATGAAAATTTTATCTTGCGTCAATGGTTGAGAGCTTGAGTTAGATATATTGAAAGAAAAGAAACAGGGATTTTGAACATGATTAAAGGTTTTGTTGCAGGCTTAATCATTGCCAATGGATTTGAATGGGTCGCGCATAAATATGTTCTACATGGTGTACACCGTCCGGGTAAAGCGAGGTTTAGTCCTGTGCCTAAAAATATGGAATCTCATTGGGCACATCACCGTGAAGTTAGAACACAAGATTTCCATGATGAGGGTTATGTAGAGGGAATCTCAAATTGGCGAACAAAAAATGAAATCGTATCATTGGGGATTGTTGCTGCTGTATTTGGAACAGCATTTTATCCAATCTCGAAAGGCATGAGTTTATCCGTGCTTTATAGTGCTTGTAACTACTACTACACGCATCGCAGAGCTCACCTCGAACCTCATTGGGCAAAAAAGAAAATTCCTTGGCACTATGACCACCATATGAACGCCAATCAAGATGCAAATTGGTGTGTCACTAAGCCTTGGTTTGATTACATTTTAGGGACACGTGTCATTTCAACGCCAGATTTGAAGGAAGATAACCCTTTAGGGGTGCAGTTACCGTCTTTTATTTCAAAACGAGTCAATCATATTGTTGAACAATATTTCCCCGCAAAGTGGGTTGAGCAGAAAGCAGCGCGCTCCGAGATTTCAAAAAAAGCTTTGGCTATAGTGGAGTAAGTCAGATTAGATATGGAATTGGCTGAATTGACGTCTGATTTGTCATGATTGGTCAATAAAATATGTAGCTTTTGTCAAGATTTCGTGCAGATCTGTCATTTATGATATGAGATGAATAAATCGGAGAATGAAAATCTGATGGTAGAACTCTCCAGTTTATCGCTTTGCATAACGAACCAAGCGCTGTTTTTTCTTGGTTTTTAGGGCCTTCGGGCTCTTTTTTTTGCAAAAAAAAGAGGCATTTGCCTCTTTTTTATGGGGCGTGATTAAAGACGCATTTCAATGCCTTGTTCAGCTAAATATTGTTTTGCTTCCGGGATGGTGTGTTGACCAAAGTGGAAGATAGAGGCTGCCAGCACCGCATCAGCACCCCCTTGTAAAATTCCGTCTGCTAGATGTTGAAGATTACCCACACCACCTGAAGCAATCGTTGGAATCGTTACACGATCATTAATCTGACGCATCAGTGCTAAGTCATAACCAGCTTTTGTACCATCTGCATCCATTGACGTAATGAGCAATTCTCCTGCGCCGTATTCTGCCATTTTCACAGACCATTCAATCGCATCGATACCCGTTGGTTTGCGACCACCATGTGTGAAAATTTCCCACTTATTTTCACCCGTTTTTTTTGCGTCAATCGCAACTACAATACATTGTGCACCAAAACGTTGAGAGGCTTCTTGAACGAATTCAGGGTTAAAGACAGCAGCTGAGTTAATACTGACTTTGTCTGCACCAGCGTTAAGCAATAAACGAATATCTTCAACTTTACGAACACCGCCACCTACAGTCAGTGGTACAAATACAGTTTCAGCCATACGCTCAACCGTACGGTAAGTGGTGTCACGGCCATTAGATGTTGCAGTGATATCGAGAAAAGTAATCTCATCTGCACCTTGTTCGTTATAACGACGTGCTACTTCAACTGGGTCACCTGCATCACGAATATCAAGGAATTGAACACCTTTTACAACTCGACCGTTATCTACGTCGAGGCAAGGAATAATACGTTTAGCAAGCATAATTTTTTCCAAAAATAACAGCCGATTATGAAACTTACAGACTTTGGTGCTACACCTTGGTAGTCGGAGCAGGTATTCTATCAAAATAATGTAAGTTTTTTCGCAGGTTTTTTATGTCGGTTTATACCACTTTGACTTTAAAGGAAGTTCAGGATTTTGCTACGCCTTATGGATTAGAGGTGATTGACCTGATTCCGATTCAAGGAGGTATTCAAAATACGAACTATTTTCTAGTTTGTGCAGATCAAACCGAATTTGTTTTAACAATTTTTGAAGATATGGATGAGCAAGGCGCAGGTGAACTCGTCCCTGTACTTGAGCATCTGGGTCAGGCAGGTCTGCCTGTGCCTGTACCTTTGAAACATTCAGGACGTTCGATTCAGATCTTAAAAAATAAACCTGCACAAATTGCGCCTAGAATGCGTGGCAAGCATCCTATGCCTTCATCACTTGAACAGGTTCAGTCCATTGCTATTGCACAGGCTCAAATACATGTGGCTCTCGATAACTTTCCCTTAGAGCGCGCAGAGTATCGTAATCATGATTATTGGTTAAGTGTGGCTCAGCAGCTTCGACCTACGCTAAATCCAGCCGATCAAGTATTATTAAATAGTTTGTTAGGTTTATATGACGCTCTTACCGCAATGTACCCTGATCGTCCACGAGGTTTTATCCATTCTGACCTATTTAGAGATAACACTTTATTTGAAGGGGCTACTTTAAAAGGGATACTCGATTTTTATGAGTTGAATAAAGATGAACTTTTGTTTGATATCGCTATTACGATGAATGATTTCTGTACAGAATATCCAAGTGTTCATTTGAATGAGGAAAAGGCCTTAGCATTCTTGGAGGCTTATCAAAGTGTACGTGAAATGACCAGTGATGAAAAATCATGCCTAGAACTCTATTTAGCGATGGCAGCTGGACGTTTCTGGATGATGCGTTTGCTAGTGGCTCAAAAGAACAAAGAAATGGGGCGTGTTAGCGAGGATATTTTGCAAAAAAATCCTTTAGAAATGCGCAATATGCTGGTTGAAAGATTAAAATTTGTAACAGCTTAAAAATTTAAAAAATCTGGGGGAAATATGCGTGATCAAGGTCGTCTAGTTGAATGGTTTGATGAAAAAGGCTATGGATTTATTCAACCCAATGATTCATCCAAAGATCGCGTTTTCCTTCACATTAAAGATTTTGCCAAACCAGGCCCAAGACCGATTCCAGGTTGTGCTTTGGAGTATATCGTTCAATTGGATGGTCAAGGTCGATTTAAAGCGAAACAAGTAACATACTTAAAAGCGACTCAGGCAAAAAAAGTAAAAACGAAGCCGCGTCATTCACCAGTTACTCAACAAAAAATGCAACCGATGCAAGTAGCGATTATTGCTTATATCTTGACGCTTGCTACATTAGTCCTATTGGGGCTATTGAGTATGATGGTGGTGTTGGTCATTTTATTGATGAACCTGATCACCTATGGCTTATATGCACACGATAAAGCGGCGGCTCAACAGGGGAGTCAACGTGTACCAGAAAATACATTACATGTGGTTTCTCTATTAGGAGGATGGCCGAGTGCTTGGCTTGCTCAGCAACGCTTGCGTCATAAAACACAAAAACAACCATTTCGAAAAATTTATTTCTGTACTATAGCGTTTAATATACTGATTATTTTATGGATAATTTCACCATTTAATGGTTTGAAATTATAAAGCCTCAAAAAAATTAAAAAGGTGACTTTATGAATTATACAGCTGATCAAGATCCAAACCGCAGCTTAACGATTTTACTTTATATCCTGTATATCATCGCTATTTTTTCAGCAGGTATTTTGGCGGTTATTGCGCTAATTATTAACTATTGGAAACGATCAAAAGTACAGGGCTCAATTTTTGAAAGTCATTTTACTTGGCAAATTCGTACTTTTTGGTGGTATTTAATTTGGAATATCATCGCGTTCCTCCCGTTTTTATTCTTATTCTTCACGGGTGACAATCCTAATGCCTTTGCTGGTGTAGCACTGGGTGCAACAACATTTTGTATTGCAGTGATTGGTTTGTCATGGGTTTGGATTGTTTATCGTGCGATCAAAGGGATTATTAAGGTCAATGATAACGAGCCAATGTATCAATAATTAAAACTCATGAATGGGGTGGTGTCATGATTATTGAGCATGTTCATTTAAATATCAAAATGAATCAGAGTCAGGCATTCGAAAATGCTTTTAAATTAGCTAAAGACATTATTTCACCAATGAAGGGGCTAAATGCGGTTCAGCTGATTAAAAATACGAATAATGAACATGCTTATATTTTACTGATTTATTGGGACAAACTTGAAGATCATACGGAAGGTTTTAGGCAGTCAGAGGCGTATTTAAAATGGAAGGCTCTTTTGCATCCCTTTTATGCGCCTATGCCTGAAGTGCAGTATTTTCAACCATGTATGATGTTAAAGCTAAAAGAACCCCAATAAGCTTATTCTTTCTTCTTAAATTTTGGTCTCCACTCACTGGTAATTACACCGAGCACAACCAACACGCCACCTAAAATTGAAAGCATAGCTAAACGCTCACCTGCTAATCTCCCAATCAAAGCCGCCCAAACAGGTTCGCCAGAATAAATAATGGCAGCCTGTGAAGGGTCAACCACGCGTTGAGCCCAGTTCATGACCAACTGAATGATTGCACTTGCAAGTCCTAAACCTCCAATAATCGCAACGAAGATCCAGTTAAACTCAGGGAGTTGTGTTTCACCCACCAATGGTGCCATTAGAAAACAAATTAACGATGCAAAAATGAGTTGTAATATCGTCACTCGGCGTAAATTGACTCGAGGCGCAAAGTAACTAATGAGAATAATTTCAAGTGCAATCGCAATTGATCCTATCAAGGTAATGATCTGACCAAATTCAAGCCGAATAGCACCAAACCCATTGCCTGTTAAGAAAACTAAACCTACAAAGGCGAGTGCTGCCCCCATCCATGTCATGACATGTGGCCTTTTTTTAAAGAGCAACCACAATAAGATGGGAACCAACGGCACATAAAGTGCTGTCAAAAATGCAGACTCGCTACTGGTGATGGTCTGTAAGCCAATGGTTTGCGTTCCATAGCCAATTGCAATCACTGTTCCAATGCAAAATCCTGCCCAAATATCTTTGGCACTAAAATTTTTACAATATTGAAGTGAGATGAGACCAACAGCCAGCGCAGCTGCTGCAAATCGAAAGGCAACGAAAAGCACTGGTGTGCTGAAGCTCAATCCATATTTGACTGTAATGAAACTGGCACCCCAAATCATCGTAATTGCAATGAGGGCAAGTTGTGGTGTTTTGGTTTTAAGGGTAGGAGATAAATTCAACATATTTTTTAAGTAAGAAAAAAGAGGTCCTAAGACCTCTTTAGAAACATGCGCTATTAGAGCGCTTGTTCATCAAGTAATAATTGAGCTTCACGAAGATTTAAAGTGCCTTCATAAATTGCACGACCAGTAATCGCACCTAAAATACCAGGCTGACCTTTTAAGTTGCGAACGTCGTCAAGATTGGTCACACCGCCTGAAGCGATCACAGGTAAACCTGAATAATTCGCAAGATTAACTGTTTGTTCGATATTCACACCTTGCATCATGCCATCACGTGCAATATCGGTATACACGATACTAGATACACCAGCATCTGCAAAGCGTTTAGCTAAATCAGTTGCTTTTACGTCAGTTACATTTGCCCAGCCATCAGTTGCGACCATGCCATTGATTGCATCAATACCGACAATGATGTGACCTGCGAATTTTCTACACGCCTCCTCAACAAACTCAGGTTCTTTGACTGCTTTTGTACCAATAATGACGAATGATACACCTGCATCTAAGTAGTGTTCGATGGTTTCAAGAGAACGGATGCCACCACCAATTTGAATTGGCAGTTCAGGTTGTGCTTTTGCAATCGCTTCCACAACAGGTTTGTGAATAGGTGTACCAGCGAAAGCACCATTTAGATCAACTAAATGTAAACGGCGAGCGCCAGCGTCTACCCAATGTTGTGCTGTTGCCACAGGATCATCAGAGAAAACGGTATCGTCTTCCATACGACCTTGTTTTAAACGGACACATTTACCATCTTTAAGGTCAATTGCAGGGATAATCAGCATGCTTTCGCTCCTTGCCAGTATTCTGGAGTTTATTCGCAGCAATCTTAGCAAAGAAACATCAAATGAGCGAAGTAACAATGAAAAAAAACCGTCAGAACAATGTTGACGGTTTTTTATACGAACTTTGAATTAAATGTATGGTGTTGTATCTAAGCTAGAGATTAGATCAAAGCTGGTTGGTGTGATACTGGTTGGGATTGCACCTAAAGCATTTGTGATCTCTCCCGTGAATCCTACAAGATCACCCACGACAGGAATCGATGACAGAGCATCTGTTACAGGCGATAAATCATCCAGTAAATTATCCAATGTTCCTGAGACATCTCCTAATGTTCCTGTGACACTGCCTAAAGGATCATCAATGAGACCAGTCACGAGATCAAGAGGTTTGGTACTTGCGACATAATCTCCCGTTTCACTCACGAATCCCAAAAGATTTGAAGAAGTTTCTCCGACAACATCTACGACAGCACCTAAACCTGGCACTTGGCTGAGCAGGTCGGTCACGGGATCGGCTAAACCAGCGACTTCACCTACAACATTTGAAACATCTTTGATGGTTTGGCCTACAGTTGCAGTAGTGCCATTCAATGCAGTATTAATGCCCCCTAATAGATCTCCCTTCGAAAAATCATCAGCGATAGCGTGTAAGCCTCCGCTTAAATTTCCTAGTAAATTATTTTCAAGATTGAGTACCGATTCCACTGTATCTCCGATCAGTGGCAATTCTGTTAACTTATCCGTTAATGGTTTGGTCAGCGTCCCTACTGTGTCAACAACGGTATCTACAACTGTCGTTACGGTTTCTAGAATAAAACCAACTGCTTTCGTAATTCCCTGTAAAGCAAGGCTTAGAACGCCACTGATTTTTCCAGTAAAAAGTTTAAACATGTGCAGATTGCTCCAAAATATATGTGGTTAGTGTTGGATCTTTGTTGTTTCAGCAAGTTCATAATTAACAAAGAAAAAAATTTCAGACAAATCGAAAAAAAACAATATAAGTGGAATAATTTTGAAGATATGCCGTAAAAACAGCAACTTAATACAACACAAGGGTAATGTTTAAAAATGTTAACAAAATCAATTATTTATTGTGGTTTAATTTGGTGCTTGATAGAATAAATGTACACTTATAATGCATGAATATTATCGAGTAGCATGGTGTAAATACCTAAAATGCCAACTTGTTCGATTCGTTGATTGATTTTGTGAATTTTGTGTATTTTTTTAATGATTAAAATTGGTGCTCATTGTCTTTACATAAGTTAACAATTAATCATTGGGTCAATTTATTTTTCTTTTTTAATTCAAACTGAGTAATGAGAAAAATTAGATCACACTTTTATTTGTGAATTATCTATATTGAAAATAATTTCAATTTCATCTGATTTGTTTGGCAATATTAGACTCAACTGCATAGGCTTAATGTTAAATTGAGACTGCAGACAGTGAATAAGATTTGGACAGAAGCGATGGCAGTTCAAGAAGATGATTTATTTAGCGAAGGTGCTAAAAAACTTAGAAAATTGATCAAAGAGAAAAACATTAAACCGACTGATGTGGTGAATGCATTGGGAGTCTCTAAGGAAACGCTGTCGAAATGGGTGCAAGAGTCAACTCCTGCCAATGCTCAACATCTAGTTGAATTAGCGAAAGTACTGAGTGCTGCAGAACGATGGGTTTCAGACGCTAAAGATGGTAAAAAATCAGAAAGTTTTAAACAGTATCCTTTGAAGGATGAGTTGGCTTTAAAAGATGCAACGCCAGAACAATTAATTTCAGAACTTAAAAGTCGTTATGCTGCGCTGAATCTAAAAGCAGAAATTAAAGTAACTGTTGAGCCAATTGAAGGTGGCTTTGTCGTAAAAGATATTTAGAGTAAAGTCTGAAAAAAAGCTCACTGAAAACAGTGAGCTTTATTATGGCTTTAAATTTTCCACTCTACAAAATTTTTCAACAACTGTAAGCCAGCTGTATGACTTTTTTCTGGATGGAACTGCGTAGCAAACAAATTATCTTTATGGATTGCGGTGCAGAATTCCAAACCGTAGTTACATGTCGCAGCAATGATCTCAGATTGTTTCGGTTCAACATAGAAACTATGTACGAAATAGAAACGAGCATCTTGATCAATGTTGTTCCACATTGGATGGCTTGGATCTGCTTGGTGTACCTGATTCCAACCCATATGGGGAACTTTTAAACCTTCAATATCTGGAAAGCGTTTAACAGCACCATCAAAAATGCCTAATGCATCTGCACCACCATTTTCTTCAGAGTGTTGCAGCAGAGCTTGCATGCCGACACAAATCGCAAGGACAGGCTTGTTGAAAACGGCATTGCGTACAACCTCGTCAATGCCAGCCTCGTGCATACCTTGCATGCAATCACGCATTGCACCAACGCCTGGGAACACAATTTTATCTGCTTGAGCAATCAGCTTAGGATCATTGGTCACATCAACGGTTGCACCAACATGCTCAAGTGCTTTTGCTGCTGAGTGAAGATTTCCCATGCCATAATCAAGAAGGGCAATACGGGTCATTACAAAGTACCTTTGGTTGAAGCTACAGTATTTTCTGCACGTGGATCTACTTCACAAGCCATACGAAGTGCTCGTGCAAATGCTTTAAATACACTTTCAATTTGGTGATGGCTATTTTTACCTTTCAAATTGTCTATGTGGAGTGTCATTAATGCGTGATTCACAAAGCCTTGGAAAAACTCAGAGAATAGGTCGACATCAAAAGTACCAATGCGCGCGCGCGTAAATGGAATGTCCATCCATAAGCCAGGGCGGCCTGATAGGTCAACAACGACACGACTCAAGGACTCATCAAGTGGTGCATAGAAGTGACCATAGCGACGTAAACCTTTTTTGTCACCTAAAGCCTGTGCAAATGCCTGACCAAGGGTAATACCACAGTCTTCTACTGTATGGTGATCATCAATTTCTAAATCGCCGTCGCAATGAATATCGATATCAAATAAACCATGACGCTTGATTTGGTCGATCATATGGTCTAAAAATGGAACACCTGTATTGAGGGTGCCTTGACCAGTACCATCAAGATTCACGCGAACACGAATTTTGGTTTCGTTTGTGTTTCTTACCACTTCACTGATACGTTGCGTCATAGACACGTTCCTCAAAAACGTTAAAAATGATGAATGTAGATTTTCGATGTCACGAAAGTGACAGCATATTAGATTGCTCAGGAGGGTTAATCAATGCCTATAACCGTACATGCAATAACTTCGCTTGATAATGTTGAAGTTCGTGAACAGCTTGAGCGCTTATATGACACCAGTCCAGAATTTAGTGACGGACAAGATGCCATTGAACAACTTGAGCAAAACTTAGCTCAGTATACCTTACTTTACACGGCAGAATTTAATACAAAGATCATTGGGGCCATTTGGTCAACTGGACAAGGTGAAAGTCGAACGCTTGAAAATATCGTAGTTCATCCGGCTAACCGTGGACGTGGTGTCGCAGAGCGCTTAGTGAGTGAAGCATGTCGAATGGAAGAAGAGAAAGGCGTTAATCATTTTGAGCCTGGATGTGGTGCAATACATCGTTGTTTAAGTAGTTTGGAAAAAATTTAAAACTATTGTTCGATTTTAAATATTAAAAGTCAGTCAATACTGGCTTTTTTTATTGGATTTGTATGTATTTACATCGAATAATCTAAATGTTGTTTTAAAAACATCCATTTGTTTAAATATCCCAAAAACTTGCTTGACTATATCGAGATGAAACTGTTTAATACGCGACATCGGCGTGATAGCTCAGTTGGTAGAGCAACGGATTGAAAATCCGTGTGTCCCCAGTTCGATCCTGGGTCTCGCCACCATATTCTTTTAAGAATTTGTATTTTCAATCTCTGATCCCATCAGAGATTTTTTTTTGGGTAAAATTTACTCGAACAAATAAAAAATGCATGATTTTTATTGACTATTGAGCTCAGTTACGGCTTAATACACCCCATCGGCGTGATAGCTCAGTTGGTAGAGCAACGGATTGAAAATCCGTGTGTCCCCAGTTCGATCCTGGGTCTCGCCACCATATTCGAAAAATCCTCAACAATGTTGAGGATTTTTTTTGCTTATAAAATAATACAAAATGAATCGAAGTCATTCATCATCCATTTTTTTTGATGTGCTAAGGTTGATTTCTCGATCAAATTCAGAATAAAAAATGAAAGACCTATTTTCTGATCAAAGTGAGCTTTATCAACAAGCTCGTCCAAGTTATCCACAAAGTGTGATTGACGAAATCTTCAAATATGTTCAGAACTATGAAATGGCTTGGGATTGCGGGGCAGGTTCAGGACAATTCACCCGCTTATTGGCTCCGCATTTTAATCAAGTCATTGCAACGGATATAAGCGCAGCACAACTTCAGCAAGCCCCAGCAATAGATAATGTAATTTACCGAATTGATAATGCTGAACATAGCAATTTTAAAGCACAATGTTTTGACCTGATTACAGTTGCCCAAGCCATTCATTGGTTTGACTTCGAGTTATTTTTTCAAGAGGTCTATCGAACACTGAAGCCCCAGGGTGTCTTTGCAGTGATTGGATATGGGCTTATTGAAGTGGAGAATGAGGAGCTTCAAAGCTGTATTGAAAAGCTATATCACCAAGTATTGAAAACATATTGGGAGAGTGAGCGTCACTATATTGATCTGAAATATCAAACGATTCCATTTCCTTTTGAAGAAATCCCGACCTGTGAGCAGCACATGCATTGTAAATGGCGGATTGATCAATTGATTGATTATTTAAATACATGGTCAGCTTTAAAGAAATATCTTAAACAAAATACGCAAGCCAATAATCAGGCGACACAAATCTTAAATCAGATGAGCCAATATGCCTTAACTTTGAATAATGATACCGGTCATAAATTTAATATTCGATTCCCAATATTTTTACGGATCGGTAAATTGATAAATGCTCCTGTTTTATAAAATTTCTTAATGGTCGTGAATGAGTCTTTTAGCAAGGCATACAACTTCTTTTTCGTCATATCCCAATTGTTCATAAAAGTTTTGAATATCAATAAATTCTTTTTGCACTAAAAGCTGAACTTCTGGACAACCAAGTGCAATCAATCTTTTTTCCAAATGTTGAATCAACGCTGTAGCAACACCATTCCGTTGATGATTGGGATGTACCGCGAGGTAATTGATCCACCCGCGATGACCGTCGTAACCACCCATTAATGTTGCGATAATGAACTGATCTTTCACAGCCACCAAGAATAAGTCATCTTTTTGTGCAGCCTTCCTAAAAATATCAATTTCCGGATTATTCCATGGTCGTGTTAGATCACATCTTTCCCAGAGTTGAATGATGTCTTCTAAGTCAGTCTCAATATAAGGACGAATGATAAACATGATGCGCTCAAATGGTGGTTAATTTTAATACAGAGATTAGCCTACTCTGATGAAATTGATAACTCATAATCATCTTATGTGTCTATTTTCTGCTTTACATTTATGCAGTCTTTTTTAGATAGCAAGATAAATATCAATAAAAAAGATTTGTCTGTGACGTGAGTCTAACAACTCTTGTTAAGTAAATGATATTTAAGATAAATGGTAGTTGTGTTTGGCTGAAATGTTTTTAAAGATGGCTTTTATTACGTTCAGTGAGAGCGATGGGGAATGAGACAATTTAAGCAAGTTTTGTGGGGAATCTGTGCTTGGGGTCTTTCGAGTATGAGTTGGGCGGCACATCCTAACAATGGGCATTTTAAATTACTGCCAGACGATCAGTTAAGTTTGGTCAATGCTTTAGGTATTGAGGAATCTCAAATTCGTGAAATTACATCTTTTAAATCTCAGGATTTAAACCATTTAGAAAATTTTGTGAGTGATAGAAAAAGGATTCATTATATAAAGGATGAAGAGCAACCTTTTAAAGCGCTTATGGACTTAACATCTATGAACTCTTTACAATTCAATGGACAGGTTTTGGAGCAGCGGTTTGATCTTCAAAATCGGCAGATTTACATTAAATTTGGCCCAATTCGTGTTGACCGAATGGAGATGCAGTTAAATATGGATGGAGTTTACCAATTAGGTCATATTTTAAATCCACCACAAGCACTTCTTTCGTCAGCTAAATTTTGACTCCATTGATATTTATTTGATGTCCCATAAAAAAGGACCTCTATTACGCAGATTCTTTTGGGATTAAAGCCTGTGCACACCTTCTGTGTTTTTCTTGCCTAATTTTTAAAGTAACGCATAAAAAAGAATCCCCAAAGATGGGGATTCTTTTTAGATTAAAGCCTACGCGGACTTCGTCCTTATCTTACGTAAAAAAGAAAAGCAGTGCTTTCTTTTTTACTCAGGCTTTAGGCCTTCAGCTTTTTCTAAAGTTTCATCATTGTTGAAGAACTTTTCACGTTGTTCTTCAAGAAATTTCTTTGCATCAGCTTCAAAGACATTTAAACGTTTTTCATTGATTAAAGTAGTTTGATGCTTTAACCATTCGCCCCATGCTTGCTTAGAAACACTATCAAATAGTTCCTGACCTTTAGGACCAGGGAATGGTGCAAAATCCAAACCTTCCATTTCTTTTTGATACTTACGGCAAAATACTTGGCGAGACATATCAATACTCCAAAAATAAAATCAGAAATTAAGCGTAAAGAGCTTCTAAACGCGTATGAGCACGCTCAATTGCTGCTTCAACTTGAGCAGGTGCTGTTCCACCGATGTGGTTACGTGCATTGACAGAAGCTTCTAAAGTTAATGCTTTTTCAAAGACGTCAGCTTGAATTAAATCAGAGAATTGTTGAAGTTGTTCAAGCGTAAGTTCTGATAAATCCTTACCTTCTTGTACGCCAAGCGCAACTGCTTTACCGACGATTTCATGTGCATCGCGGAATGCAACACCATTTTTCACTAAGTAATCAGCAAGGTCGGTTGCTGTTGAGAAACCACGCAGCGCAGCTTCGCGCATTTCAGGAATATTTGGAACAAGTGCAGGAATCATGTCTGCGAAAGCCATCAAAGAGCCTCGAACTGTATCGATAGCATCAAATAGTGGTTCTTTATCTTCTTGGTTGTCTTTGTTATATGCCAAAGGTTGACCTTTCATGAGGGTAAGTAGACTCATTAAGTCGCCATATACACGGCCTGTTTTACCACGAACAAGTTCAGGTACATCAGGATTTTTCTTCTGAGGCATAATCGAAGAGCCTGTGCAGAAGCGGTCAGGAATATTCACAAACTTGAATTGTGCAGATGTCCAAAGAATTAATTCTTCAGACATGCGAGATAAGTGCATCATGATGAGTGATGCCGCAGCATTAAACTCAATACCAAAATCACGATCAGATACAGCATCTAATGAGTTTTCTGCAACTGCTTCAAATCCTAAAAGTTCTGCTGTATAAGCACGATCGATTGGATAAGTGGTACCTGCAAGCGCAGCAGAACCTAAAGGCATGCGATTCACGCGTTTACGGCAGTCAATCAGGCGTTCTGAGTCACGTACCAGCATTTCAAACCATGCCATTAAATGATGTCCAAACGTCACAGGTTGTGCAGTTTGAAGATGGGTAAAGCCAGGCATAATTGTATTTGTATTTTTAGCAGCCAAACCTAGAATGCCTTTTTGCAGTTTGTGTAATAACCCTAGGATGGCATCAATTTCATCACGTACATACAAACGAATATCCGTTGCTACTTGGTCATTACGGCTACGACCTGTATGTAATTTCTTCCCTGTAATCCCAATACGTTGTGTTAATCGAGATTCAATGTTCATGTGAACATCTTCTAAATCAATACGCCATTCGAAGTTGCCAGCTTCAATGTCCGCTTTAATTGCGGTTAAGCCTGCGATGATGTCATCACGCTCTTGTTCAGTGAGTACACCGACTTTTGCCAACATCGTTGCATGTGCGATTGAACCTGCAATATCTTGTTTATAAAAGCGTTGGTCAAATTGGACAGATGCTGTAAATTCAGCGACAAAGGCATCAGTTGCTTCGGAAAAACGACCGCCCCACATACCTGAAGTTTGGGCTTGTGACGGATTAGAGGAATTAGAAGATGTGGTCATGTCGGCTCAGTAAAAGAAAAAGCAGTAATTTTGCATCCAGTATAACAAATTCAAATCAAGATGCCGAAGTCTTGCCTATGGATAATTCTTCAAAAGATAAACAAGAATTTATTGATGCGAATTTCTTTGTACGTATTGGGCAATGGCAATATTTTGCAGAGTTATTTATTGCCAGTATTTTTTTGGCGTTATTGCTGTGCCTAGCAGAGTCACAGTCTTGGTCAAATTTACAGACATCACAAGTGATCAAGTATGTGCTTTATATCAATTGGGTGGTATTGGTCTTTATTGCCGTAATTGATTTATTTAGGGAGTTTTGGCAAAAACTAACCACTTTGCAGTCTGCGATTTATACATTTGTACTATTAGAACTCATCATCCTCTTCACTACTTGTAGTTTGAATTTTCTGTTTTTTTGGGGAAGTAACTTTTCTTTACAAAAATTTTCATGGTTACTTTTATTTGATCATGTGATTTTACACATGAGCTATGGCGTATTGTTGATCACTTTTTGTTTACGATATATCTATGTTCGGGGTGAGTGGTTAAAGCAGCAACAAGGTGAATTGAATGCTCGAATTCAAGCCATGCAAGCAAGAATACATCCACACTTTCTTTTTAATAGTTTAAATAGTGTGGTGAGTCTGATTGGGAGTGATCCAGATAAAGCAGAGCAAATGCTCATCGATCTTTCAAGGTTGTTTAGAGCAAGCTTTCAAGAGCTGAAAATTGTCACATTAAAAGAAGAAATCCAATTGTGTGAACATTATTTGGCGGTTGAAAAGCTAAGGTTGGGTTCGAGATTAAATGTGGAATGGAATATCTTGCAACCAGAGCAGTTGGGCCAAGCAAGTATTCCTTTTTTAACTTTACAGCCTTTAATTGAGAATAGTATCTTTCATGGGGTGGAGAAAAAGTTAATTGATGCAAAGATTGTCATATTGGTTGAAATATTACAAAATCAAGTCACTATAGTCATTACTAACCCTTATATAGCCGATAAAATGGCCAATAGGGAGGGGAATGGTATTGCGATAGAAAACGTGAAACAGCGTTTGAAAGCACACTATGGGTATACGGTACAGTTTAGGAGTCATGCAGGTAATGGAATTTACACGACTGTAGTCCAGTACCAATATAAATAAAATCAAGTTAATACATTAAAATAAGTAACGTTAACTTGAGCAAGGAGGAACAATGGACATCCTAATTTGTGATGATGAGCCACTCGCGGTTGAGCGCTTATCTCGCTTGGTCACTCAATTGGGGCATCAAGTTGTTGCAACTGCGCACCATGGAAAAGAAGCTTTGACCTTAGTGCAACAATATGAGCCTGATGTAATTTTACTTGACATCCAAATGCCTGAAATGGATGGTTTGACATGTGCTCAGCATCTTTCACAGCTAAACCCAATGCCCGCTATTGTTTTTTGCACGGCCTATGATGAGCATGCTTTGACTGCGATTCAGGCACAAGCGAAAGGCTATTTATTAAAACCGATTATCAAATCAGAATTAGAAAATACACTCAATAATTTAACTAAACTTACTCAAGCTCAAATGTCGAATATAGAGCAAAAAGAAAATATGGAAGAAAAACATCAACGTCAGCAAATCGCTGCGAAAACGTATCGTGGTCTTGAACTCATTCCTATCGAAAATGTTTACTATTTTCTAGCTGATCAGAAATACGTAACAGTACGACACAAAAACGGCAGTGTGTTGATTGATGAGACTTTAAAAGATCTAGAGCGTGAGTTTTCAAATAAATTTATACGAATTCATCGAAATGCGCTGATTGCATTGGATTATTTGGATGGATTGGAGTTGGTTGCTTCAGGCCAGTATCAAGTTCGTTGTCGTGAACTTGAAGAGAAATTGGCGGTCAGTCGCCGTCACTTACCTTTGCTTAGAGAAAGAATTCAAAATATTTAGTTGCCTAAAATTATAGTGATTGCCGAACAATTTACTTGCAATTTTGGGACAGCAGGGTAAGTTTAGGATGTCTAAAGTTTGGCAGCATTAAAATGATCAAAACCTTAAAAATTGCAACTCGTCAAAGTCCATTGGCTTTATGGCAAGCGGAGCATATTCGTGAGCGACTTGAGACCCTACATGCTGGCCTAAAAGTTGAGTTGGTGACGTTTGTGACCCAAGGTGATAAAATTTTAGACACTCCTTTAGCCAAGATTGGTGGAAAAGGTTTATTTGTTAAAGAGCTTGAGGCTGCATTACTTGATGGTCGTGCAGATCTGGCTGTCCATTCCATGAAAGATGTGCCGATGGCGCTCCCAGAAGGATTAAGTCTTGCCGTGATTTGCGAGCGAGAAGATCCTTTAGATGCTTTTGTTTCGAATAATTATAGCAAGTTTGAAGATTTGCCCCTTGGTGCCAAAGTAGGAACCTCAAGTTTGCGTCGTAAATGTCAAATTTTAAAAGCCCGTCCAGATCTTGAGATTATAGATTTACGTGGAAATGTAGGCACACGACTATCTAAGCTTGATGATGGGCTTTACGATGCCATCATTCTGGCAAGTGCAGGCTTAAAACGTTTAGGTTTAGCAGAGCGTATTCGACACACGCTGGATGCACAGACGAGTTTACCCGCAGTTGGCCAAGGTGCATTAGGTCTTGAGTGTCGAGGTGACGATGCACGCGTATTAGAGTTGATTCGACCTTTATTACATGCAGAAACTGATGCGTGTGTTCGTGCAGAACGGGCATTTAATGCTTATTTGGAAGGCGGGTGTCAGGTACCGATTGCGGGATATGCGACTTTAAATGATCAACAGATTCAATTAGAGGGGCGCGTAGGCAGTGTGGATGGTCAAACATTATTGGTTGCTAAAGTAGAAGGTCCAGTTGAACAAGCTGAAACGTTGGGTGTTTCACTAGCAAAAGCTTTGATTGACCAAGGTGCTGCTGATTTATTAAAAGCACTGTATAAATAAAAAAATGAAATGAAGTTTATCAATACTCGACCTGCAGATCGTGCTAAGCCTCTCAATGAGGCACTGGTACGTGCAGGATATGAGCCTATCGAGTTATCTGTACTAGAGTTGGCTGCTGTTCATTGGAGTGATGAACTTGATCAGCTCTTTCAGCAATTAATTTCAGCACAAGTGATTGTGGTCGTCAGTCCAACAGCCGTTGAAGTTGGCATGCAGTTTCTCGAAAAATCGGGACTTAGATTGACCGATTTAAATCATATCAAATGGATTGCAGTTGGCCGGAAAACAGCTGAAGCTCTAAGTCGATATGGTGTTAAAAGTTTAGTTCCAGATGTTGAAACATCTGAAGGAATGTTAAGTCTTCCGGTTTTAACACAAAATGCTGATCTCAAACGTATTGCGTTTTGGCGGGGAGAAGGTGGCCGTCAGTTCATGATGCAGCAGTGTCGTACTGCTAAAATTGAAGTACTTAATTTTGTTTTATACTCCCGCTACTGCCCAAGTGATGCTCAAGATAAATTTAAACATCTACTTGAAGCATTCACTGCAAATCCACAACCTTATGCTGTATTGATTAGTAGTGAAGCCAGTTGGAAAAATTGGCTGAGTTTATGCAAAAATTATCCTGTATTTATGCAACACGGTCATTACTTGGTTTTAGCGGATCGTTTATATCAGATCGTGTGTATGTATCAACAGACCTCAAATACTAAATTTCAAATCACTCAAATTGCGGACTTAATGCCAGATACGATTTTGTCGCAGCTTGAAAGTGAACATAGGCACTCATGAAGAAAATTTTATATCTATTCATTTTAGGCTTAATCATTTGGTTGATTAAACTCAGCTATGATCATTTTTCATTACAAGAAAAAGTTGAGTTGCTACAACAAACTCAACATAAATCAGAGCAATTAGTGGCAAGTTTGAATGATCAGTTGGTAGCAATTCAGCGCTCAAATCAGCAGGTTTCGTCTCAATCCAATCCACCTCAGCAAAACAATAATCAACAAGAAATTCAATCTGAAATCAATCCAATCAAACTCTTAAGTCAAAAATTAGAGCTAATTCAATTTGCCTTAGATCAACATGAGTTTGTATATGCACTTGAGCAACTCAATCAACTGGATCAACTGGTTGAGCGCTTGGCTTTGGCAGATACATTGCAGGTTTCAATGCATCGAGCTGTTGAGCATGATCAAAAAATGATTCAACAATATGTTGTGGCAAAAAATATTCAAATTGCTCAGTTAGGTGACTTGCTTGAAAATATTGATGCAAATTTGAAAAATGAACAACAAGTACAGCAACTCACGAGTGATAACTCTTCGCAATCCTCATGGTTTGAGCGTGTATTCAAAGTTGAACGCGTTGATGAACAGATGCCGGTATTACTTAATCGAAGATTAGTTTTAAAAGAAGTTCAATTGAGAGTGTTATTTGCTCAAAGAGCACTACAACAAGGACATTACATTGATTATCAAAATGCACTGACCTCAATTATCGATGAACTGGATCAACTGCCTGATGCTGCGGCAATCAAAATAAAAAATAAAGCGAAACATCTCAAACAAGCACAACTTTTACCTGTCCCTAAATTGAACAGTAAAGCAATTTTAGAGGGCTAATCATGAAACATATTTTTATAGTTTATGCATTAGTTGGTTTAATGATATTAGCCGTGTTAAGTGTGCTGAGTTATCAAGAAGGGCCAGGTTATATTTACATGCTTTGGCACGGTATTCAGATTCAAACGAACCTCTGGTTTGTTTCATTTTTTCTTCTATTCGTTGCTTTATCTCTTCATCTTTTATGGTTTTGGGTTGGAAAGATGAGATCAAGAGAGCAGCGTAAAATTCAACAAGTGACAGACTTTTCAAGGTTACATACGTATGAAAAATTAGGTGTTTTGTGGGTTTTGGAGGCCAACACAAAACAGCGAGAATATTTACAACCTGTGTTTGAGAACTCAGGATTACTCAAAGAAGTTATTCAATCTCGTATTTGGTTGAAGCAAGATCGTATTGATGATGCGTTGAGAGTTTTACAACAAAGTCCTGCAGATGCTTTTGAATTGGCTGAACTCCAGCGTATTGAAATTTATTTAGCTCAAGAGCTTCCAGATCAGGCTTTAACCCATTTAGAGTTTTTACATGGTCATATGCTGTCACCTTGGTTAAAAGATCTTGAAGATGCTTATCAGCATAAGTTGAATCATCTATGGGGTAGATTTGCGATTCAATATCCATGGCATTATTTAAAAGCCACGCAATATGGTCATTTAGATTTGGAACATAAAAAGAAATGGCTTTTAAAGCTACTCAATGATTTTGACAACGTTTCAAATACAGATTTAGAGCTTATTCAAATTCGGTATGCTCAAATGAGTGATCAAATTGTGTCGTCTTCATATGGTATTAAATCGTTATGGTTAAAACTTATTTCTCGCATTCCTGAGATGGCTTTTGATGAAACTCAACTTTCTTTGTCTTTATTAGAAGAACGGTTCGATCAGGATATTTTTTATTTATGGTTTCAACAACAATTGTTAAAACAAAATCCTGATTATGAAATGCTTGAAAACCAGATTGATCATTTTGAAATGAAATATCCTGGATTACCGATTTTGAGTTTTTCTAAATGGCATATTTATACTGCGACTCATCGTGAACAGGATGCTGAGGCATTATTGCAATTATATCCTGATCACCCTTTAATGAACTATTTAAGAATTAAATCTGTATTAAAAGGCGATGCTGTATTAACTCAGCAATTGAACAGTGTCTTTGAGACCCATAATAAATTTATTCAATTTAAGTTATGAGAATGATGAATGAAACAAATGAATGAGTACAAAGTCATTACCCATCAAAAAGTCGCTTGGGGTGATATGGATGCTTTTGGACATGTCAATAATGTGATTTATTATCGCTATATTGAAACTGCTCGAATAGAGTATTTAAATCAATTAGAAATCTTAGCGTTAAATATTAATACTGTTGTGGCTTCAAATAGTTGTAAATATCTTAAACCAGTGTTTTATCCTGATTATTTACGCATTGGAACTAAAGTGGTTGAATTGCGTAACTCTGCCTTCAGGATGGAATATACAGTTTGGAGTGAGCAGCAGAATGAAATTGTGGCAATTGCTGAGGCCGTTATAGTTTGCGTGGATAAAAATACAATGCAAAAGGTTTTGATTCCAGAGCATATTAGAGAAAAAATAATAGAAATAGACTCGGTTAATTAATGTGTTAAATTATTTGTTTTATTTATGTATATTAAATAACATGATGGATTGATTAAAATAATTTATAACAATAAGATGACGCTTTATAAATCTAATAATGATATTGAATTTTTTGGAGTAAATGTTATGCCTGATATTAGTAATTTATCTGTTGAAGAGTTAAGAAAGTTAACTGCTGAAGCCCAAGCTTTGATCGAGTCTAAGAAAGATCAGGAAATTGAAGATGCTTATCATCAGATTACTCAAATTGCTGAATCAGTGGGTATGTCTTTAGAGCAATTCATTGAATATGGTGCACAAAAGCGTAAGAAAAGCACGCGTAAATCTGTAGAGCCTCGTTATCGTAATAAAAATAATACTGCGGAGACTTGGACAGGGCGTGGAAAGAAGCCACGTTGGTTGGTTGCAGAGCTTGAAAAAGGTGCCAAATTAGAAGATTTTCTTATCTAATTTCACTGATTTGTCATGTAATGACACTAATATTAAAAAAACCAAGCAAATCTGCTTGGTTTTTTTATAAGTGAATTGGAGAAGTGTAAAAATTATGCATAATACCAAGATAGAAAATTTTCAAACATTTTGCGGTTAATTAGACTTAGATGTTGGTATACATGGAATGATAAAAAAATCAAAAAAAATGGTGTGGTTAAGCGTCGCTATCTTCGCTTTTTTATTATTTGTTTTTTTACAAGTTCCAGCATCGTGGCTTATAGCTAAATTTTATAAAAATAATCAAATTTTAAAAAATGTCAGTGGCAATATCTGGCAAGGTCAAGCAGATTGGCAAAAAGGAAATCTCGCGGGTTCTGTCATCTGGCAAACACGTCCTTTCGATCTGATTTTATTAAGGGCTGGTGCCAACTTAGAAATACATAGTGGTCAGACTCAACTCAATGGTGTAGTGGGTTATGGGCTTGGGAAAAAAATAATTATCAAAAATATGAGTGGAAATATTGCTCCTGAAACACTTAAAACATTTGTGGATTGGCAATGGCCTCAGAATAGTATTCAACTGAAGGATGTAGCATTTCAATTCAAACAAAACGATGGTTTTGCAAAAACTGACGGAGAGATGCAATGGGGTGGTGGTACGCTAACTTATACATTTGCCCAAAAACAAGAACGAATGAATATGCCATCCTTAAAAGGGCAATTTTCAGACGAAGCTGGAAAACTGCTCATTGATGTACAAGATCAGCGCGGGCAAAAAATGGCCAACCTTAGTTTAGATCCTGCATTAATGTTGGATGCACAGGTGACCCAAAGATTATTAATGAATGTGCCTTCATATGATGGTAAAGCTGGTTTGGATACCTTTGTTGTCAGTACGAGACAGCCACTGCTGAGTGGAGGCTTCTAATGAAGGGATTCCAAGATAAGTTCTCACAAATTTCATTTAAAGATTTAGATCGAATTGCTCCACTTACTTTATTTGTTCTGATTTTAATCATGATGTGGAAGCTCGCTTCATTATTTTGGTTGGTGGTTGCACCACCGCAAGTCATGCAAGTTGAGCAAGTCGCATTAGGTTCGCAGCAACTTCCTGTTCCGAATATATCGAGTTTCTCATTGTTTCAAGAAACAGGTGCGCAAGTAAGTGCTGCTGATGCTAATTTAGCGCTTACGTTGCAAGGGGTTGTGGTTTCGACGCCGAGTAGTCAATCTTCAGCCGTGATTAAAGTTCGAGAGGTTGCTGATCGTTATACCATTGGACAAACCTTAGAAGGAAGTTCTTATCAGCTTTCAGAAGTATATTGGGATCATGTGGTATTGAAACAGTCAAGTGGTGCGACGACTGAGTTGAGATTTACCGGAATAGAAAATCTTAATCAGCCACTGATACCTGATGCACAGCAAAATTCTGCTAACGTAACACCGAATTCTGGTCAAACGACCACTCAAAATGCCATTGGGCAGGCAATCAATCAAATTCAAGAAAATCGTGAACAATACTTAAGTAATATGGGTGTCAACACTGACAGTGGTCAAGGTTATGAAGTCACTGATCGAACGCCTGCATTTTTGAGAAGTAAACTGGGATTAAGACCTGGCGATCGCGTTTTATCCTTGAATGGGCAATCAGTCGGTCAAGGACAAAGCGATGCACAACTGCTAGAACAGGCTAAACGAGAAGGTAAAGTTCGCATTGAAGTAAAACGAGGTGATCAAGTGATGACCTTCCAACAAGAATTTTAAAATGTGTTAATTTGCATAAAGTATTAGGAAATATAACAAGTTATGGATTTTTTTAATCGAAATCGGTCACTTTGGGCGATGGTCGCAGTAGCACCAGTATTGGCTGTCGTAAGTACCGCTGCGCAAGCGCAAACTTGGAAAATTAACCTGCGTGATGCAGATTTGACTGCATTTATCAACGAAGTTGCAGATATCACGGGAAAAAACTTCGCAGTTGATCCGCGGGTTCGGGGTAATGTGACGGTTATTTCAAATAAGGCTTTAAACAAAGCTGAAGTCTATGATCTGTTCTTGGGTGTGTTAAACGTTAATGGTGTTGTTGCTGTACCTACGGGTAACACTATCCGCTTAGTCCCTGACAATAATGTAAAAAATTCAGGTGTGCCTTTTGATGCCTCTCGGAACGCACGAGGTGATCAAGTGGTCACTCGTGTCATTTGGCTGGAAAATACTAACCCCAATGATCTAATACCCGCGTTAAGACCACTCATGCCGCAATTTGCGCATTTGGCGGCGGTACAAGGAACAAATGCGCTTATAGTCTCAGATCGTGCGAATAATATTGCACAGCTTGAAACGATTATTCGTAATTTAGATGGAACGGGACAAAACGATATTGAAGCTATTAGCTTGCAGTCTAGCCAAGCTGAAGAGCTGATAGTTTTGTTGGATTCAATGTCTTCTACGGGTGGTGCCAAAGACATTTCAGGTTCTCGAGTACGTATTATTGCAGATGCACGTACTAATCGGATTTTGATCAAGGGTGATCCAAGTACTCGTAAACGCATTCGTCAAATGATCGAAATGCTTGATGTTCCTTCAGCTGATCGCTTGGGCGGTCTAAAAGTATTTAAGCTTAAGTATGCAAGCGCAAAAAATTTGGCTGAAATTTTACAAGGTTTAGTATCTGGTCAGGCGGTGAATAGTACCAGTAATTCAAATAGTGCAAGCTCCAATTCAAGTGCTAGTAACTCATTAATTAATAATACCTCGAGTAATACGTCTTCAAATGGGAGTGTTAGTACCCCAGCGATTAATTTGAATAGTGGTTCAAATCAAAATCAACAAGACATTACAAGTTTTAATAGTAATGGCGTGAGTATTATTGCTGATGGTGCACAAAATGCATTAGTGGTAAAAGCAGATCCTCAACTCATGCGTGAAATTGAATCTGCTATTCATCAACTTGACGTGCGTCGTCAACAAATTCTCATTGAGGCTGCTATTGTTGAAGTTGAAGGAAATGACGTAGATCAATTGGGTGTTCAGTGGGCACTAGGTGACATCAGTAGTGGTATTGGTGTAATCAATTTTGATAAAGCGGGTGTAGGGCTGAGTCAATTGGCTTCTGGATTCCTTGGTAATGTAGCTACGGGTGCTGGTTTGATTGGAGCTGGTGCTTCATTGGCCTTGGGTGAATATAAAGAAGGTGCGAATGGATCGCGTAAACTGTATGGCGCACTGATTCAGGCATTAAAGACCAATACCAAGTCGAACTTACTGTCTACACCATCGATTGTCACCATGGATAACGAGGAAGCTTATATCGTTGTGGGTGAGAATGTCCCATTCCAGACAGGATCTGTGACAACAACAGGTGGAACAGCAAACCCTTATACTTCAATTGAGCGTAAAGATGTTGGTGTAACATTAAAGGTTATTCCACAAATTGGTGAAGGTGGAACAGTTCGTCTTGCTGTAGAACAAGAAGTATCCTCGGTGAAGCCAGATAGTGGTGAGGCGAAAGACTTGGTGACCACTAAGCGTGCCATAAAAACCTCAATTTTGGCTGAAAATGGTCAAACAATTGTGCTGGGTGGTCTGATTTCAGATGATACTAAGTTAACGCGTCAAGGCGTCCCAGGTCTAAGCTCGATTCCTGGTTTGGGTAGACTGTTTAGAGCAGATGCAAAGAATAATGTGAAACGAAACCTACTCGTTTTTATTCATCCAACAATCGTAGGAGATACGGCTGATATTCGTAGATTGTCACAGCAACGCTATGATCGTTTATACAGTTTGCAGTTAGCACTGGATGGTGATGGGACATTTAAAAAGTTACCGGATAATGTTGATGATATCTTCCAACAGCGGTTGCCTGTATCAAGTACTCCTCAACCCGTCAAGCCTATCGTAGTGCCATCAACACCTCAAGCAGTAGAGCCGCAGGTACAGCGTTATACTGCTCCAACAGCACAGTCTAAGCCAGTAGGGCGTGTGATTGAACGTCCAAATGTCATCGTGACTCAGGATCCTGTGGTGAAATCAACGCGAGTGCTGCCAAAGCCTGTGATTTACAATCAAGTTGCCACAACAAATACAAACAATGCCCAAGTCGTGGTGGAAACCCCTATCGCGATTGAGCCAAAACAAGATGTGCAAAGAACACAAAATACGGTCACAACCACGACATTGAGACCATCTCGATAACATGCGTTCAATGTGAATCTCGAAAACAGCCATGTTAAAATGTCAAAACTTGAATAATGGATCGAAACTATGACTTGGAAATTACAAACAATTACTGGCGAATTTGCGGGTAAAGAAGTTGATATCGATCGAGACATGTTGGTGGGTCGTCATCAAGATGCAGATATTTTGATTCAGTCTGCAGATGTATCACGTCGTCATGCTGCTTTGTTTCTAAAAGAGCAGGTGCTCACTGTTCAAGACTTAGGTTCGTCAAATGGCACGTTTATTAACGATACAAAAGTTGCTGAAGGCGAAACTATTGTTAAAGATGGCGATATTCTGCAATTTGCTAGCCATAAATTTTTAGTTTTAGCACCTGCGCAATCTGCACAAACATTACAAGATATTCAGCAGCCTAGCGAAGCAATCGCAACAGCTGAAATTTCTTCAAAGGTTGCAGTAGAGAAGACAGCAGCAGCTGAAATGCTTGAGCAGGGTATGCCTGATCTGAAAGAGCGAGATAGCTCAGTTCAGCTTACACGAGATGGTATGCCTCAAAATGTAGGAATTCCTAAACCAGCGCCAATTCCTGAGGGAGTTGATGTTAATGCAACTGTCAATAAGCATGAAGCGTGTGAGGTAAATATTCCTGCAGCTTGTACGGAAAAAGAGTTGGAAACTCAAAAAAATGCCAATATTGGCTTAATGGCATTATTGGTGTTAGTGATTGTGGCACTGGTTGCCTGGTTTATTTTCAACTAAGTTGCATGTGATTTTTTAAGGCATGCTTTCGCATGCCTTTTTTGTTAGGTTTAAAATAATGAATATTGCGAATTTGGAACAGCGTGACTTAATTCTTTTTGATCTGGATGGAACCTTGGTTGATTCGGCATTTGATCTATATCGTGCCATGAATATGAGTTTGAATGTATTAGAACTGCCTTTGGTCACAGAAACTCAAGTTCGAAATTGGATTGGCAAAGGAACTTCATTGTTCTGTCAGAGTGTTTTAATGCATCTGACTGGGCGTGTAGAGCCTTCTGAGCATCAACAATTATTGGATACTTTTTTAGAAATTTATAATGCCGAACCGTGCGTGGATACGCGTCCATTTCACGGCATTATCGAATTTTTAGAGTGGGGTCGAGCTCATCAAAAAAAAATGGTGTGTGTCACGAATAAGCCGGAATTACCCGCTAGAAAAATATTAGCTGAATTAAACATGGATCACTATTTTGTGGATACGGTGGGTGGAGATCGTTTTGAGGTGAGAAAACCAGATCCCAAACCTTTGTTGCATTGTGTTGAGGCCTTTGGAATTGATGTGGACAATACCTTGATGATTGGTGATTCATCGAATGATGTAGAGGCAGCGCGCCGTGCGGGTATTGATTGTATTGTCGTAAGCTATGGTTATAATCATGGTGATGATATTCAGTTATGTAAGCCGCAACTAGTAGTTGATGATTTAACTGTGTTGATTTCTAAATAAGTTGTAATAAATAAAGAAGGGTAGAGGAATGAATAGTTTTAATGTTTTTCGATGGCGTCTCTCAGCACAGACTTTATAGAACATTCAATATGCATCGAAAACTACAGAGAATTCCTCATGACAACGTCAACTCAATTTCAACAACTTCAATCGCAAGGTTTTAACTTAATTCCAGTTTATCGCCAACGCTTAGCAGATACTGATACTCCATTGTCAGTATTTGCACGTTTAAAACAACATCAACAAGCCTATTTATTTGAGTCTGTAGAAGGTGGTGAAAACTGGGCGCGTTATTCCATTATTGGTCTGGGCGAGTCAACGGTATTCTCTTGTAATGAAGGACAGTTAACAATTCAGCATGCTGATGGCCAAGTCGAATCGTTTGAGTGCCAAGATCCTTTCCAGTATATCCGTGACTTTCAATCGCAGTTCAAAGTGCCGTCAAAAGCAGAACTCCCAGATTTACCCAACTTTACAGGGGGCTTGGTGGGCTATTTGGGATATGACGCGGTACGCTATATTGAGCCACGCTTAAATAACGTTCCTGATGCTGATCCTGTTGGATTGCCAGATTTATGGCTCATGTTGTCTAAAACAGTTGTGGTTTTTGATAATTTAAAAGACACGCTATTTATTATCGTACATGCGGATACACAGGATGCAGATGCTTTTAATAAAGCACAAACCCAGCTGGATGAAATCGAATCATTACTTGCCACACCGGTGAGCTTGCAGGCAAAGCCTCACACGGCCCCTCATTTTGAATCATTAACAGGTAAAGAAAAATTCTTAGAATCGATTGAAACTGTTAAAGAGTACATTCGTGCGGGTGATGTGATGCAGGTGGTTCCTGGTCATCGCATGGTATCGGACTTTGATGGTGATCCTTTACAAGTATATCGTGCATTACGTCATCTTAATCCTTCACCATATCTGTTTTTAGTACAAGGAAAGACGCTTAGTGATGAAAAGCCATTTTATATTGTGGGCTCATCACCAGAAATTTTATCGCGTTTAGAAAATGGGGTGGCGACTGTGCGCCCATTAGCGGGCACACGACCACGCGGTAAAACAAAAGAAGAAGATCTAGCGCTGGAAAAAGATTTACTTTCCGATGAGAAAGAAATCGCAGAGCACTTAATGTTGATTGATTTGGGTCGCAATGATATTGGGCGTGTATCAAAAATCGGTAAAGTGCAAGTCACTGATCAAATGGTGATCGAACGTTATTCACATGTCATGCATATTGTTTCTAATGTGCAAGGGGAAGTTGCGGAAGGCGTAGATGCTTTGGATGTTTTTAAAGCAACATTCCCTGCAGGAACACTTTCTGGGGCGCCAAAAATTCGTGCTATGGAAATTATTGACGAAGTTGAGCCAGTAAAACGTGGAATTTTTGGCGGTGCTGTTGGTTATTTAGGCTGGCATGGTGAAATGGACATGTCTATCGCAATTAGAACCTGTGTTATTCGCGAAAATAAGGTTTATGTGCAGGCTGGTGCGGGTCTTGTTGCAGACTCAAATCCTGATTCTGAGTGGAATGAAACCCAAATAAAAGCTCGCGCAGTGATCAAAGCGGTTGAATTATCATCAAACGGATTGATTTTGTGAGTTTTTAGGGTTTTTTTTGAAAAAAACACTTGCACGGATTTCAAGTTTTGCTAAACTGCACACCGTTCCGATACGAAACGTACGAAACACTAAGAAACGCCGGCATAGCTCAGTTGGTAGAGCAACTGACTTGTAATCAGTAGGTCCACAGTTCGAATCCGTGTGCCGGCACCATCTTAGAGAGTTTAAGTAGTCGAGTAAAGAACAACACTGAAGTAAGTGTAAATGGTGAGATTCCCGAGCGGTCAAAGGGAGCAGACTGTAACTCTGCCGCGTAAGCTTCGAAGGTTCGAATCCTTCTCTCACCACCAATTTTAAAACTTCGATCTAGTGTCTTACCAATATGCGGGAGTAGCTCAGTTGGTAGAGCGGCAGCCTTCCAAGCTGCATGTCGCGAGTTCGACCCTCGTCTCCCGCTCCATCGAAGTATTAAATGCTCTTATAGCTCAGTGGTAGAGCACTCCCTTGGTAAGGGAGAGGTCTCGAGTTCAAATCTCGATAAGAGCTCCAGATATACAGTTTAGTAGAAAATTCTACAAAGTTTTAAAGAAAGCAGGCTTATTAGTCTGCTTTTCAAGTATTTAAAGTGTCATTTTTTTGGCGACAGGTCGATACTGAACAATCTTAGAATTGTGTTCGACGTAAACGAGGAAGATCTCATGGCTAAGGCTAAGTTTGAACGTAATAAGCCACACGTTAACGTGGGCACAATCGGTCACGTTGACCATGGTAAAACAAC